>CAZUOJ010000032.1:0-31469 GCA_964622325.1 uncultured Armatimonadia bacterium | reverse complement strand
GCGCCTGACTACGAAGACAAAACAGGGCGAATGCTGGCGGATGGGGACCTTAAAGGGCTTGTGATATACGCCACTGCGGGGACTGTCATTGAGATTGAATTGCCGACGCCTGCCTATGTCACACGCGCTGTGATTCACGCCACACGGCCGAATTTCAATTACAAGCTGCGCACTGTGCGCGTCCAGGCGAATGAATTTGGCCATTGGCGCGATGTGGGAGAAGCCGCGGGCTTTTGGGGGCCCACAACAGAAAGGACATTCCGTCTGGAAATCCCCTCGCTTAATGTCACAACAGATAAGCTGCGGCTTGTGTTTGCCAATCCGAGCGTATTATCGCTGGCAGAAATTGAGCTTTTTGGGCAGGCTGTCACACAACAAGCGAGCAGCTCCACTGTGTTGCCCTTCACTAATGATCCCCAGCCTTCCGCACGCGAACAAGATGTGGATCAAGACGGGAAGCCAGAATTGATATTAGAAAATGAATATGTGCGGCTCATTTTTGCGCCTTTGACAGGAGGCGTATGCCGGAGCCTCATTTATAAGCCTGTCCGCCAGGAATTTGTCTGCGTGCAGGATCCGCGCTATGGAGCTTTGCGAGATCAGCTCTGGGCGCCGCCGTATATGTTCGCCGAGCGGCCCTATTCCTGGCGGCTGAGCGGAGATGCCAACACGGCCTGGATTGAGCTGAGCGTGACAGGCTCCGGCGGGATGATGAGCTTCACGACATTAACTAAGCGCATAGAAATCACACGAGGCAGCCCTGTGATTTCTGTGCATTATCGGCTGCTCAACGAGCCTTCCTCAATGACGGATTATACATATGGATTCTGGGTGCATAATTTTCTGGGCCCCGCAGGAAGCAACATGCGTTATTTTTTCCCGACAGAAGAGGGCGTGCAGGAATTAGCCTATCCTCAGCCAGCCGGAGAGAAAAAAACGGATTATTGGTATCGCACGCCTGCCCGCGGCTGGACGGCCGTGTGCGGAGAGCAGGGGCATGGACTAGCCGCCACGATGGAATACAAATATCTGAATTGCTTTTACAATTGGGCCGGCGTGGGCTATGCCACAGCCACGCAGGAATGGCGCTATAATCGACTGCCTTTGAAAAGCGGACAGGCTTTTGAAACAGATGTGCGTTTAATTCCTTTTTCCGGACTCACACGTGTGGATGGCGTTATAGAGGATATTATCGGCGCGATTGACATTCAAGGAAAAGCGGCACACATAAAGCTCGTGCCAGCCAGCCCAAAAGCCCCTGCCGCAACAGGCCTTATACGCTTGCGGCCATTGCCTGAAGGCGAATGGCGTGAGCTGGGCAAGATCGAAATGCCGGGAGGCCGGCCTGCAGAACAAACCGTGAATATGGGGGATTTGGCGCCAGGCGGATATGTTCTGAATGTACAGATTTTGCGGAGCGGCAAGCTGCTAGATGATTTTGAACGGCCGTTTGCCGTTGGCGGGGCGCAATTTGCCTATCGACGGGCGCCCCGCGAACAACGGATGGGGCTGGGAGAGGAAGAAAAAGTAGGGCTGCCACGCCACGAGCTTTCAGACGAAATTATCACGCCTCATGTGAAATGGGCCAATCCGCTTCCTGGCGGGCCGATTAAAGCTGTTGTCCTGTGTGATGACTTTGTCGCCCGGGAAATCATTGAGCTCAAACAACGGCTGCAGCTGGATGTCACATATGTCAAATTCCGCACGACCTATTGGACAGAAGAATTATGGTGTGGCGATCGCTCTATATCCACGCCGGCGCAAGCCAACAAACGCCTGCGAGATTATTTACAGAACAATCGCTACGAGCTTTTCATTCTCTCTGGATTTCATTGGCAGAAGCATTTTGAGCCCGAAACACGCCAGGCGATAATGGAGCAAGTGAAAGCGGGCGCGGGGCTGATTTTAATAGAGCCAGATGGCTTTACAGAAGATGATGAGCTTGCGCCTATTGCGGGCCTAGCCAGAACACGCCAGATGGGAGCATTCTCAAAATGGCAGCGGGCCGAAGCCTCGCCTCTGACAGCCGGATTGCCCTGGGATGTGCTTCCCGCCAAGCGCTATATGGAATATAGCCAGCCGCCGCAGGGGCGTGTGTTGGCAACGCTGGATAAGGGGCAGCCGCTGCTTGTGATCAATCAATTGGGCCAGGGCCGCACGGCTGTGCTCACATACGACACATTAACGCACGAGCTGTCCTATCGCGGCTACGCGGGCCTAATCCCCATTTTTTCCTATCGGGGCGGATTTTTGCGGGAAGAATACAGCCGAATGACATGGCGCTATTGGGAGCCTTATTATGCTTTGCTGGCGCGGCTGGCCGTATGGGCCGCCAGGCGAGATACGGGCGTGGATGTTATCTCCCTGGAGCCGCTGCCCCAACATGAATTTGGCGAACGGACTGTTTTGCCCTTACGGCTTTCAGGGGGCACAGGAGAATATCTTGTCACAGCGGATTTTGAAGATCGCTGGGGGCAGCCTGTGGAACAAGTGCGCACGACCTATACAGCAGGCCAGCCGCAAATCGACATTCCTGTGCCGCCGTATCTGCCCGCGGGCTTGAACTTCGTCAATGTTATCGTTAAAGACAAAACAGGAGCCCATGTGGCCTGGGCGCAAACATATGTAATGGGCACAGCGCCTGTCAGCATTCAAGCCATAACGCCCGAAAAAAGAACAATCTTTGGCACACGCCCGCCTCGTGCAGGCCAATTGTATGAGCGGGCCTTTGCGCCGGCTGAGCCTCTGCGCCTGCGCACGACGCTGGCTGTCAAGGAGCCTGTGCCCGCGGGCTATAAAGTACGGGCGCGCCTTTGGGACACGCATCGACGCTTACTTTTTGAACAGACGCGTCCTGTCGACGACGGAAACGATATGCTCTTTGAGGCGCAGCCGCCAGAATTGCGCTCCCAGGGGCTGGAATGGGAAATCGCCGTGCTTGGGCCGTATGGGCAAACAGATAGCGCCAAAAGCCGCGTGTTGTGCGTGGCGCCGCGGGATTGGGAGCGCTTTCGGCTGACAAGCTGGGGCGGGATTTTCCCGTGGCGTTCGGAATATCTATTCGATGCGCTCGCGCCGCGCGTGGAAGCGCTCGTGGATGTATCCTTTAGCGGGACAACGGAAAACAGCACAGGCAAGACATGGCTGGAATTATGGCATAATATCGGCTATTCCCATCTGGGCTTGCTGGGCTATATGGGGCCTGGCGTAGCGGATTTTATGGATAATAAGTTCGCCGAAAAATCGACAAAATATGCGCAGACAAAGGACAAACAATATCTCATCCGGGAGCCCTCGTTGGCGGATCGGGAATGGCGGGCGAAAGTGATGGAGCACATGCGACGCGCGGCCCAAGAAGACAAACAATTGGGCAGCCCCTATGATTATTGTATGGGCGATGAAATGTCGCTGACATATTATACGCGTTATTTTGATTATGATTTTGATCCGCGCAATCTGGCCGATTTCCGGGAATGGCTGAAAAAACGCTATCGGAGCCTGGCGGAATTGAATGCCGCCTGGGAGACAAGCTACGCTTCTTGGGAGGATGTGATGCCGCTGACATTAGAAGAAGCGCGCCAGCGCTCTAATGCAGCGCCCTGGGCGGAATTCCGGACCTTTATGAATGACACTTTAGCGAATTTTTTTGCCGACATTCGACAGGCTTTAGGCTCCGTTGATCCCGATGTGCGGGCCGGATTGTCGGGCACACAGGAGCCGCGGGCAGGAAATGGCATGGACTGGTGGAAGCTGTCGCGGGCGTTCAATTTTTATCATTCTTATAATACAGGCTGGTCCAATGAAATGCGGCGCTCATTTGCCCCTTACACAGGCGTCCAACAATCGCCGTATTATGCGGGCTATTGGAATGCCGGACGAGGCTTAGAATACAACATGTTCTGGTGTCTGCTGCACGATACAAATGGCATCAGCGCCTGGAATACGGCTATTTTCTTTTATAATGATTTTACATATAGCGAATCGGGGCGGGATACATTAGCGCTGTGCCAGGAACTCAAAAGAGGCCTTTGGGATCTTCTCCGCACGGGACAATGGGAACATGACGGGATTGCCCTTCATTACAGCCAGGACGCCATCAATGCCGCGCAACTGGCCGCCAGAGAAGAAGAGCACAAGGAAGTCCGGGACGCGTGGATTAAGCTTCTGGAAGATATGGGGCTGCAATACAATTTTGTCGCAACAGAGCAAATTGAGGCCGGGCTTTTAACGCAGCCGCGGAATGACTTTGAGCGTTATAAAGTGCTGATTTTGCCCGAATCTCTGGCCATTACAGAAAAAGAACGCGCGGCGATAGAGGCTTTCGTTCGGGCTGGCGGCGCTGTCATTGGCGATTTTAATATCGGCCTGTATGATGGCCTGTGCCGCAAGCAAACGACAGGAATGTTAGATAGCCTGTTTGGCATTAAGCGCGAGGGCCAGCCGGACATGGCTTTACATCTGAATGTGAAGCTGCCTGGCGCCGAAGCCCAGGGCGTGAAGCTCGCCGTTGCCGAAGGCCTTGTGTCAGCGGGCGCACAAAGCTTTGCTGTAAGCGGCAGCGATAAACAATCGCCCGCTGTGTTTATCCACACAGTCGGCAAGGGCATAGCGTGCTATTTGAATCTGGATTTGCGGCCCTATGAGGATGAACGCATCTTTGAAACGCCTGGCGAAAAACAAATTCAAGCCCTGCTAAAAGCTATTCTGGCGAAAGCCGGCGTGAAGCCTGTGTGCGACATCAGTTTGGCCTCCGGCCGGGCGCCCAATATAGAAGTGACGCGCCATCGAGCGGGCGAATTGCTGTTCTTAGGCTTTCTGCACAGCGGCGGCGACAAAGAAGAAATCACAACAATCAAGCTCCCCAGCACGAGCTATGTGTATGATTGTCGGACGGGCGAAAGCCTGGGCAAGCGCAGCCAAATCAGAACGACTTTCGCCAGCCGCGCAGCGCATGTATATTGTTTGTCGCCAGCGCCATTGTCAGCGCCCAATGTATCGCTGCTCCGTCCCTCGGCGCGTCCTGGCGAGACTGTCACATATACCGTGAGTCTCAAAAATGGCCACGATCGCCGTAAGCAAGTTGTGCATTTGTCCGTGTTGACGCCCGATGGCTTAGAATATCGCGATTATGCGCGCAATATTCTGTTGGGCAGCAAGCCTTTCACAGGCAGCTTCCGCCTCGCTCTTAACGATCCGCCCGGGAGATGGCGGCTTATCGTGCGCGATGTCGCCAGCGGCCAGACTGCTCAAGCGGAATGGATTGTACAATAAAGAGATGGAGACATGAGGCTGCTTTCTGGGGGCTTTATAGGAGGAATGCGTTCCCTTAAGCCGCCCCTGCGCAAGGCTTTGTGTTTCTCGCCCGAAGAAATTTACAAAGATGTGAAGGAGATTTTTTATGGCAGCGCCGGATTTTTATTTTGCCATCAATGCGACATTTCGCTGGATTTACGACAATTGGGGCGAAGAAGGCTTGAAGGAATACTGGCGCGCTCTAGGCCGGGAACATTATGCCTTTCTCACAGAAAGATTCCGAATAGAAGGCATGGATGCTGTGCATAATTACTGGCAGGAATTTTTTGCACAGGAGCCTAACGGCGATGTGTGCGTCAAAAAGGAAGATAATTGCGTAACGATTGAGGTGCGTGTCTGCCCAGCCATTAAACATTTGAAAGAACATGGGCGAGAAATTTTTCCCCTGTATTGTCAGCATTGCCAGATTGTTTCCGAAGCAATGTGCGAAGGCGCCGGAATTCGCGTGCGCGTGGAAGGCGGCGGAGGAAGCTGTGTGCAGAAATTCTGGAAGGCAGAAAAGGAGGAAAAGCCGCCCTGTAATGTCCCGGCGTCATAAGACTTTATGTCAGCTTATTATAGCCTATTGCCGGCCTGTCTGCTCTAGAGCTGTGACGCGAAGACAATGATGAAAAAATAAGCAAATTATTTTAAGCAAATACAAAGCAAAAAGCACAAAAATGAAAAGGAAACTATTATGATTGGCTGTGCGGAATTCATTCTTGTTTATGATTGGACTTTTGAATATTTGCGCCGGCGCTATGGCGAAGAAGCGCTTGTGCGCTACTGGCAAGAAGCGATTTCCCGGGATTCGCAGCGCCACGCCTGGGAGCTCATCACACAAAAAGGCTTTGCGGGAATGGAAGAATATTGGGGGCATACATTAGCCGAAGAGGAAGCCGGCTATACATCTGTGCGCACGAAAAATGCTTTTCGAATTGATATGTATGCCTGTCCCTCGCAAGGCCTGTTAAAACAACATCAACAGCAATGTTATGCTGATTATTGCGAACATTGTATGGGCTGGATTGAGCCGCTGTTGCGGGAGGCAGGCTTTGTTGTTCATCATGAACATAATCATAATTGTATGTGCTGGTGGGAAATCGTCCCGGCAGACAATCCGCCTCCTCCTTCTTTGCCCGGAGCATTAGCGGGCGCAGATGACATTCGGCTCAAGCCCGAATGGGATACTGGCGTCCTGCATCGCTGGACTGCAAGCGTTAGAGATGAATGTCCCGAAAAAAACGCGCGTTAACTGTCATCGTATTTTCGGATTAGGCCCATTATTACTTTATCAGTAGTGTGCGTGCTGTTTTGCATTTGTGCTTTCGCTTTTTTGCAGGGCGTTTTGATAAATAATGTTAAAGCGAATGCTGCAGCGCGCGGGCTGCGGCTGTGGCGCTGGAGGCGGAAAGAAGCACAAATACAGGCGCTTCTCCTAATGGAATAGATTTCCCTGTTAGAGGCGCCCCGCCGCAATTGAAATAGCGCGCGCCGGAAAGGGCTTTTCCCGCACTTGCTTCGCCCTCGGCCCAGACAACAGCGACATATGTAGGCTGGCGCCCTGGCTGTTTGAGATATGGCGGCGCAGCAAAAAGATATAAATGCTTATCTTCCTCAAAATTAGGCCCCCGATAGACGCAGCGCGGCTTTTCGCCCAGGAAATATGATAAAGCGGCCTGCGTGGCGGCTATTTTGCGGGGAGCGCCGGCATATTCAAAGAAAATAATAGAGCCAATGTCGCTGTTCAAACGCGTTGGCCAGATGTGATAAAAAATTTTCTCGACGCCATTAGCCAGCATCAGCACGCAAGCGCGCATATTCCAGACAGCTTGCTGCCATTCGCTTTCCACGAAAGAGGGCCAGCCCCGTTTAATGGGATCCGGATCATCATCCGCATAATAGGCAAATTCCGTCATCCATAGGGGCTTTTCGCTGCCCTGCGCCCGCATGAGCTCCTGCAGCCGTTGGAGGCTGGCCGTTATGCCTTCGGGGGCTTCGCCGGGATACCAATGAATGCTCACTGCATCACAAAAGCGCAGGCCTCCGCTTGTAAACATGGGCTTATAAAGCTCTAACATATGCGGAGGAGCGCTGTAGCCGCCAATAACATAACAAGAGGGATCCGTTTGCTTGCAGCCTTGCCAGACATGCTGTAAAAGCGGAATATAATCTTCTGGCTTATAGCCGGCACTGCGCGGCAGAGAATAATTTGTGAAAATGGACTCGTTAAAGACTTCCCAATGACGAATCCGATTTTTATAGCGCGCTACACATTGCGCGACATAATTTTCCAGATCGCGGGGATTTTGCGGCGCATAAGCCTGGCGGATGCGATTGCCCGGATAGCCGCTTGTTTTCAATTCCGCCGGAGCCGTGGAAGCCCATTCGGAGGAGGGAAATGGAAACATACAGAGAACATTCATTCCAATCTTCAGAGGCCTATTAATTTGAAAATCTGCTTTTACAAATGTGAATTGGCCCTTTTGGGGCTCCACATGTTCCCATTTCAGGGACCAATCACGCACCCACAAGATGCCGATTTGTTTGGCCAGCTCCAATTGTCCCTCATACGCATAAGCATGATTGAGGCCAAAGGGGCCTGGGGCTGTCGGGAGAGATAAAAATACAAGGCTTCGCACGGATGTTTCCGCCCTGTGGGACGGCGTCCGCACAGAGAGCTGCACACGATAAAATCCTGGCCCGGGCACGCGCAATGAAATGGGGCATTTATTGGGGCCCGGCTTTAAAATGAGACTCTGCTTATATTCTCCCACTTTTTCGTCAGCCAGTCCTGTCACTACAGCCTCTAAAATAGCCTTGTTCGCCGTGGAGGAAACAATTTCGGGCTTTAGGGGAATATTTTGGGACGCGATATGGCTACAAGGCTGCCAGATAGGCGACGCAAAAATCTCTAATGGCCGCACGGCAAATTCCGTTGGCCCTGTAGCAGCTTCTAATTGGGCGTTGTCCAGATATGTGACGCAGCCGGCAAATTCTTTGTCCTCGGGCCAGGCAAAATCGGGCCCGATTTGGGGCACAACAAGCTCGCCGGAAGCCTTTGCTGTAAGACTATATCGCTCCCATTCCGTTGTGAGCTTAATCTTTTTTTCGCCCCACATCCCGGGCCCCCCGAAAAGCTAAAATAGCCGGCGCGCCTGCTTTGTTCGCACGCATATAGACAGAAAGCGTATATGTTTGGCCGGGCTTAATGGGGATATATCCTATTGTTTGCAAAAACGGCTTGTCCAGAGGCCGCTCCACGGGATCAAAATAATCAAAATAATAGCCCAGCTTGGGATCATCAGGCCGCCAGACAATCGCTGCACAATGACTGCTCCCCATGCCTTTTTGGGGCGCTACATTCCAGCCGTATGTCCAGAAATTAGCCATCCCCCAGCCTCCCAGGGCTTCAAAGCCAGCATTAGGCAAAAGATTTTTATGCCCCACATCGGGGATCACATTGGCCGGCGGCGGCGCGGGGATTTCTCGTAAGCTTACATCAGCAATCCACAATGTCCCTGTGCTTGTGAACCATATTTGAAATCTAGTCGTCTCGTCTGCCGTGTGATCCGCCTGGAAGCGTACGCGTAATATCCGCCAATAGCGCCGTGGACTGAAAGATTTCCATAAGCCCAGATGCCGCCAGCCATTCGTGTCATGCAAGCCCACAGAAGCGACATCCAGATTTTCGCCCCGATAGCGCAGAGAGCATTCGTACCAGCGGCCTTCAATCACTTTTACGCTGCCCAGCTGGCAAATCATTACATGGCCGCCTTCAAAGCGCGTGCACATAATCCGTTGGGCAAAGCGTCCTGTCTCAAGAGGCTCCCGCGCAAAGCTCACTTCCATCTTGTCGCGTGCTCCGCCGGGCGCAAATTCCCAGCCATCCGCCAGGCCATCTGCATCCGTATCCTCTGCAAAATGGGGATTCTGAAGCATATTGTCAGCCGTCTGACAAAAAGAAGGCATAGCCGCAAGGCCGCTCCCCAAAATTAACAGGAAAAGATATCTTTTCATCACGAAATCTCCTAGGCCAATGATTATGTTTTATTTCTCAAAGAATTATTTTCTTTCCTGTTATTTTTTTAAAAGTAAATAACAGACTCTGCAAGAAACAGGAAAGCGGGCAGGACATTCGCACTTAAAACGACTTTTAGCTTGTAAAGTCCGTTCATTTGTGATACATAGCTAAAAGCAAAAAGCGCCAGCTTTTTAAATTTATAAGAATTGTGCAGGAGAAAAATATGGCTAAGGATCTTGTGCGTCAATCAGTGCGGCGGATTACGCCTTATTCGCCGGGCAAATTTTCCAAAGAAGTCATAGAACAATACGGGATTACGGAAGTCATTAAGCTCGCTTCGAATGAAAATCCATTAGGCCCATCGCCAAAGGCTGTGCAGGCGATGCAACAGGCGCTTGGGGATGTGCACATCTATCCCGATCCGATTTGTCGGGAACTGACAGCTAAATTAGCGGAGCGGCTTGATGTTTCGGCGGACAATATCCTCATTGGCCGCGGCTCGGATGAGCTTATTCATATGTTAGGCCTGGCGTTCGTCAATCCGGGGGAAGAAATTATTTATTCGGAATATCCTTTTGCGCTATATCCAATGACGGCCCATATTTGTGATGCTGTAGCTAAAGAAATCCCAGGGCGGGGCTTTGAGCACGATTTGGAAGGCATGTTAAAGGCTGTGACAGACAAAACAAAACTGATCATTATTGGCAATCCATGTAATCCTACAGGGACAATTGTGCGCCAAAGGGATGTAGAGGAGTTTATGGCGCGCGTGCCAGAAGATGTGATTGTGCTTTTTGATGAAGCCTATTATGAATATGTCGAGGATCCGGAATTTCCGAATTGCCTGGAATATGTGCGCGCGGGGCGGAATGTTGTTGTGATGCGGACTTTCAGCAAAATTTACGGGCTGGCCGGCTTGCGGATTGGCTATTGTGCGGCAGGGCCCCATGTGGCGGAAGGCCTTAAGCTTGTTCGCCCTCCTTTTAATGTCAGCTCTATCGCCCAGGCGGCGGCGTTGGCAGCGCTGGATGATGAAGAGCATGTGCTGCGTACACAACAAGAAGCGCGCCTGGCTAAAAATTATTGGTATCGCGAATTTGAGGCCATGGGCCTGGACTATGTGCCCACACAGGCTAATTTCGTGCTCGTTAACGTAAAACAGGATTGTCATTTTGTGTTTGAAGAATTGATGAAGCGGGGCATTACAGTACGCACAGGAGATATTTGGGGATTGAATACATGGATACGCGTGTCGTTTGGCACGCAAGAACAGAATCAGAAATTCATCAGCGCCTTGCGTGATGTGCTCGGCCTAGCCTAAAATAGTTACATAAGCGCCAGAAGGGCTCATTCTCTTTAGTCGCCATAGCTTATATACACACGAAGAAGGCGAAGGGAAGAAGACAGCCATAATCTTTTGACGAACAACACAGGAGGCTTTGCTTTGTGATTATAGTCATGGCCCAGGGGGCTACAGAAAAGCAGATACAAGAAGTGATCAAGCGCCTGGAGGCACGCGGCTACGGCCATCATATCTCCCGAGGCGTGGAGCGAACAATAATTGGCGCGATTGGCGCGAACGAACGGGAGAAGCAACAAATCGCGGAACAGCTATCGCAGCTGCCGGGCGTGGAGCGCGTTGTGCCTATCCTCAAGCCATACAAGCTCGTCAGCCGCGATCATCATCCCCAGGGCTCCACTGTGCGCATTGGCGCAGCGAAATTTGGCCCGGGCCTGCTGGGAATTATTGCCGGGCCCTGCACGATTGAGTCAGAGAAACAATTGCGGGAGGCGGCGCGTGCTGTGAAGGAAGCAGGAGCGCATGTTTTGCGCGGCGGAGCCTTTAAGCCGCGCACTTCTCCCTATGATTTCCAGGGCTTGCGGGATGAAGGCGTGAAAATGCTGGCCGAAATTGGCCAGGAAGTAGGCTTGCCGACAATCACAGAGGCTATGGATCCGCGCCAAGTGGAGCTTGTGGCCGAGCTGTGCGACGCTATCCAAATTGGCACGCGCAACATGGCTAATTTTGATCTTTTGCGGGAGGCTGGCGCCACTGGAAAGCCTGTTTTACTAAAACGCGGCTTTGCCGCCACTGTCGAGGAATGGCTTAAAGCCGCCGAATACATTGCCATTACAGGCAATTTAAACATCATCCTGTGTGAGCGCGGCATTCGCTCTTTTGATAACATCACGCGTTTTACATTGGATTTGGCGGGTCTGGCCGCCGCAAAACTAGAGACACATTTGCCGATTATCGCTGATCCGAGTCATGCCACAGGCACTCATAAGCTTGTCGGGCCGATGGCATTAGCCGCTGTCGCCTCCGGAGCCGATGGCCTGATGATTGAAGTGCATCCACATCCCGATCAAGCTCGCTGTGATGGCCCGCAATCCTTGACGCCAAAGCGCTTTGCGGCATTGATGGAAGAAATTCGCCAGCTGGCAGCGATATTAGAACGAACTTTATAGTCCTGGGCTCTTTGGCGCGAGGCGGGCAAACTACAAACAATTAACAAATAATGTGAATATATTGAATCGTTTGGGGCGTAGCTCACAATTATTGTGACATTGTATTTTTAAGGATGTGAGAGCAGGAAGCTGATGAGTGCTTTATATGAACGAATCGCAATAATCGGGCTGGGGCTAATCGGGGGCTCCCTTGGCTTGGCCGCCCGCAAGCGCGGATTGGCGGAGGAAATTGTCGGCTATAGCCGCTCGGAAAGCTCCCGCCAGGCGGCTTTGGCGGCGGGGGCTGTGGATCAGATAACGGATGATTTGCTGGCGGCAGTGCGTGGCGCAAATTTGATTTATATTGCTACGCCCGTGGGCACGATGCCTTTTATAATGGAGCAAATTGCGCCCGTAGTAGAAATTGGCTGCACTGTTACAGACGCGGGCAGCGTCAAAAGCGTAGTGTGCCGCGAAGGAGCGCATTTTTTGCCGGCGAGCTTCATTGGCGGACATCCTATGGCCGGCTCAGAAAAAAGCGGCGTGCTGGCGGCGCGGGCGGATTTGTTTTCAGGGCGATCCTATATTTTGACGCCTGTAGAGGCCGATGAAGAGCTCTTGGCGCGGCTGATCGATTTTGTCAAATCATTAGACGCCCGGCCGATTATCACAACGCCTGAAGAGCATGATCGCCTTGTTGCCCTGACAAGCCATCTTCCGCATTTATGGATCGCGGCGCTTGTTTTAGGCCTGAGCCGGGCTGGCGAGAAGCCCGATGTGCTCGCCAGCTTTTCCGGGGGAGGCCTGCGCGATAGCACGCGCATTGCCTCCGCTGCGCCGGAATTGTGGCGGGACATCTTTCTCAGCAATCGGGAAGAAGTGCTGGCAGCATGTCTTCAGGCCGAAAAAGCGTTGGGACAGCTGCGAACGGCTATTGAAGCTGAAGACATCGCGAAGCTTGAGGCTTTGCTTTCCGAAGGGCGCAATTTTCGCGAGGAGTTTGTCAAGGCGTGGGGCAGCGAGTCCGTGTGTCAGGGCTTGAGAATAGCTATTGATGGTCCGGCAGGCGCGGGCAAAAGCACTGTGGCGCGCCTAGTGGCGGAGGAATTAGGCTATACATATATTGACACAGGGGCGATGTATCGGGCTGTGGCCTATTTTGCGATGCAAAAGAAGCTTGTTCCCGGGCGGGACGATGCGGCCATCGGCAAGCTATCCGGAGAGCTGCATTTTGAATTTCGCCCTGTGAACAACGAGCTTCATTTGTTTGTTAATGGCCAGGATGTGGAGGCCGTGGTGCGGCTGCCAGAAGTGGGGCGCCTGTCCTCGCCTGTGTCGGCGATTCCTCTCGTGCGACATAATCTTGTCATCGCGCAACGACAGATGGCTGCGGGCGGCGGCGTTGTGATGGAAGGCCGGGATATTGGCACTGTAGTGCTGCCCGATGCAGAAGTCAAGATATTCCTGACAGCCAGCCCGGAAGAACGGGCGCGGCGCCGCTATCGGCAAATGCGCGCAATGGGCATTGAAGTGAGCTATGAGGAAATTTTGCACGAGCAGAATGTGCGCGATCAGCGCGATTCATCGCGAACGGTGGCGCCCTTGCGGCGCGCCGCAGATGCCATTGAAATATGCAGCGATGATCTGACAGCAGCGCAAGTTGTGGCCCAAATTGTGCAGATTGTCCGCGAACGGCAAAATGTCTAAAAAAAGCCTGAACAAAGCGCCTGAGCCCGTCCGCCCCTGGACATGGCCCCATTATTATCTCGGGGGCTTTCTAACATGGGCCCTGTGCCGGATTATGGGGGGCTTTGAAGTGCGCGGCAAGGAACATGTCCCCAAACAGGGCGGAGCCGTCATTTGCGCCAATCATGTTTCGTATCTGGATCCGCCTGTCCTGGGGACGGCGATTTTGCCCCGCCGCACTTATTATATGGCGAAAAAAGAGCTGTTTGAGATTCCCCTTTTCGGCTGGCTTATCCGCAAATGCTATGCCTTTCCAGTCGAGCGCGACACAAGCGATCTGGAGGCGATTCGCCATGGGCTGCAGTTGCTGCGCCAGGGCGAATTGTTGATTGTGTTTCCGGAGGGCGGCCGCAGCCTGGATGGGGCTTTACAGCCCGGGAACATCGGGCCCGCGCTTTTAGCCTCCCGGGCCGGCGTTCCCATCATCCCGGCGGCGATCAAAGATACGAATAAAATCATGCCGCCGGGACGCCTGGGCCTGCATCGGGGGCATGTGCAAGTGGATTTTGGGCCGCCGATTTTTCCGCAACAATTCGGGGAGGGAAGATTAGACAAGCAACAACTGGAAGCCTTTACAGAAAAAGTGATGGAGGCGATTGCGGCGCTGCAACGCCAGCAATATGAGCGCAGGGGCGAAACGCCGCCTGCGCCTCGTTTCCAATCCAGCTGGAGCAGACAAGACGACAATTAGCATACGATTTGGCCGGAAATCGCTGGAAGCGAATTAAAATTAAAAAGAGCACATAGTTCATAACAGCTAAAAGGAGGCGTGTGGCGAAGAAAAGGGGCGCGAGCAACAAATAAAAAAGGAGGAATCGGCGGATGTTAGAGGCGATTCGAAAGCGACGCAGCGTACGGCAATACAAGCCGGATCCTGTGCCAAAAGAAGCTATCCTGGAAATCCTGAAAGCGGCTTTCGCCGCCCCCTCCGGGGGCAATGCGCGCCCCTGGCATATCATTGTCGTGACAGATCCGGCCAAACGACAGGCCCTGGCGCAATTTGGGAAATTTGTGGCTGAGGCGCCCGTGACGATTGTTGTGTGCGGCAATGAGCGCGAATCGCCTCACTGGTGGATTGAGGATTGCAGCGCCGCCACGGAAAATGCAATGATCCAAGCCGCCGCCCTGGGGCTGGGCACATGCTGGATTGGCATTCGTGGGAGCGATGAACGGGGCTATGAAAGGGAGGAGATGGTGCGCAAAATCCTGGGCATTCCCGATTGCATCCGTGTCCTGTGCCTGTTCCCCCTGGGCTATCCCGCTTCAGAAGGACAAAATAAAGGCCCCGGGCCGATGGAACATGTGCACTGGGAAAAATGGTAGCGCAGCGCGCACCGCAACAATAAGCTAAACTAAAAAACAGTATCAGTTTTTTTCAGTTGCCGGGCCAAAGCATTGAGCAAAGCGCACAGAGCTTGATAAGCTGCCGCTAAGAATTGTAACTAGCGGGTCAGCTTTTCTCCTGTGGCTTGACTGGAGGGCCAGAGCAAAAATAATTCGTGTTTGCCTCTTTAAGGAAAAAAGAAGCCCTGTGTGTTGTCCCGCGCGAAGCCACGGCTCTTCTGATCATCGAATTGCGCTTAAATATCAAAAATCATTGCGCAAAGGCAGACTGATAAGAAAGGAAGAGGCGGTATGCCGTATGTATTGGGATTAGATGCAGGCACGCAAAGCCTGCGCGCCGTGATTGCGGATTTAACAGGCCGCATCGTCGCTTCTGTTTCCTCTGCGTATCCGATTGAATATCCGCAAGTTTCCTGGGCGGAGCAGAATGCCGAGGATTGGTGGCGGGCCGCCCAACAAGTCGTGCCCCAGGCTCTGGCTGCCGCGGGGCTGAAAGCGGAGGACATTGCGGGCCTCAGCGTGGATGGCACTTCCTGCACTGTCGTGGCCTGCAAAAAAGACAGCACGCCCCTGCGGCCTGTGATTTTGTGGATGGATCAGCGCGCTTATGAACAGGCTCAGCGCGTTACGGAGACAAAGGATCCCATCTTAAAATATGTGGGCTGGCAGGAGTCGCCAGAATGGATGATCCCAAAGGCTTTGTGGCTGCGGGAAAATGAGCCGGAGATTTATGAGCAGGCGGATTTGATTATTGAGGCTGTGGATTGGCTGATGTTTCGGCTGACAGGGATTTGGACAGCCTCCTTAAATAATGTCACAGCGAAATGGAATTATGCGAATCCGGAGGGAGGCTGGCCAGATAGTCTGCTGGCCGCACTGAATTTCCGTGATCTCAAGGACAAATGGCCCCAGACAGTGCTGCCCCTGGGCGCACAAGCGGGCACATTGACAAAGACGGCCGCGGAGCAATTAGGGCTGAAGCCCGGCATTCCTGTAGCCGAAGGAGGCATTGATGCCTATTGTGCGATGCTGGGGCTGAGCGTCGTGCGGCCCAATCGGATGGCGCTCGTGATGGGCACTTCCACCTGCCACGAGGCGCTGTGCGCGGAGGGGCTGTTTGAGACGCATGTGTGGGGGCCCTATCCCGATGCGCTGTTGCCCGGATTATGGGTGCTGGAGGGCGGCCAGACAGCCACAGGCGCCATTGTGACCTGGCTGGCCGATAATTTCGGCTATCGGGAGCAACTGGAAGCGGAGCAGCGCGGCGTGGATCGCTTTGTCGTGCTGGATGAGAAGGCGGCGGCTGTCCCGCCGGGCGCCGAAGGGCTCACTGTGCTGGATTACTGGCAGGGCAATCGGACGCCGGTGCGGGATCCGCTGGCACGCGGCGCAATCTGGGGCCTCAGCCTCAAACACGGCATAGGCCATCTCTTGCGGGCGATTTATGAGGGCACGGCGATGGGCAGCCGCCATATTCAGGAGGATTTGCGCCAGGCGGGCTTTGAGCCTGAAGCCGTCTATGCCTGCGGCGGCGGAACACGCAGCGCCCTGTGGCTACAAATTCACGCAGACGCCTCCGGCGTGCCCATCTATCTGACGGAAGAGCCCGAAGCCACAGCCGTAGGAACGGCCATTTTGGCGGCTACGGGAGCCGGCTTTTTTGGCAATCTTGTGGAGGCGTCGGAGGCGATGGTGCGCGTGTCCCGGGAAATTGCGCCCAATCCGGCGATGAAAGATTTCTATGATGAACAATTTGCACGCTATCTGCGCACCTATCCGGCCTTGAAAGAGTTGATGCACGAAGCGGCGCAAAAGCAAAAAGGGAATTGACGAAACCCTTTATAAATCGTTATAATTTGCTAGCCTCTAAGAAGCCGATAGGGCTCGTTAAAGTTTCTTTCAAGCACAACAGGCTAAGAACAACAGGCAGGAAAAATTTTGGCGTGGCTGCTACAGTATCGCCACAAAAAAGGCCTAGCGGAGCAGGCACAAAGCCTGGCGTGACGGAAGCCGGGCAACGCTGAATGAAGGAAGCTATGGACTCATTACCAGGCAGTACTAACTTAAAAATAACACAACGAGCAGCACATCCGGTCGGCCGAGGTGTGCGGCGAGAGGAGGTGCGTGCGCCGGGGCAATCTGCTGCATAAGGGGCAAGCCATTTCCTTTTAGTTGCTTAGCCCTTCAACGAAATCAGGCCGCGGAAAATCCGCTGTCAGCAGACAGAAGCCCAAAAGATAAGAATAGGCGCTCCGCACCTGCTCTCTAATCGGGCCCGGGAGATGTCTCCCCAAGTGCGGAGCATATCACTCAGCGCGATTAAAAAAGATTGAAGATTTCTCCTTGCAAGCCCGAAAGCCCGCCTCGCCGACCCCCTGGGGCGGGCTTTTGTGTGGGCAAAATCATGCCCCTAAGCCCCTCCCCTCACAGTCGCGCTCGTGTGTTGCTTACCGCCGCATGAAAAACGGCGGCAGGGGCTGTATATTCCCTTTTATGGCTTAGGGAGGCGCGCTATTGTCCCGGGCGGGGAAATTTGACTGTCTAAACGCGTCTCACAGAGCCCTGCAGCCCTGAATATCGCCAAGGAGGGAAGCGCCATGACAGAAATCCAGACGCGCAAGCGCGCCATTGAGCCTCATGATGTAGCGGAAGCTATCCGCGCAGCGACGCGTTCGCAAGTTCGTGGCGCCCTGGAGGGACTCATTTCGGGCTTTCATCCGATAGACATTGCCCTGGCGATGAATGAGCTGGAGCCAGAGGAGCGTTCCGCTGTGTTCCAGCTGCTGACCGCAGATGACGCTGGCGTTGTTCTGGAAGAAGCTTCGGAGGAAATTGCCAGCGAACTTGTCGAGGAAACGCCTGATCAGCGGCTGGCGGAAATCATTGATGCCATGCCGCCTGATGCCGGCGCCGATGTGATGGAATCTCTGGAGGAGGAACGCATTCATCGTGTGCTGGCGCATATTCCGGAGGAAGAGCGGCGAGAGCTGCAGGAATTGCGGCGCTATAGCCCCGATACCGCCGGCGGCTTGATGAACACGGAATTATTGTATGCGCCGCAAGACTTGCATGTCTGGGAGCTCATGGCCCATATCCGGAATACAGACATCCCCCCCGAAATGCTCAATTATGTGTACATCGTGGATGATGAGCATTCCCGCCATTTAGTGGGCGTAGTCGATATGCCGCAATTAGTCAAAGCGCCGCCCCAGGCACGCCTGGAAGATATTATGATCCGCGATCCCATTGCCGTGCTGCCAGAAACTGATCAGCAAGAAGTCGTGCGACTTGTGGATCAATATGATCTTGTGGCGCTGCCCGTTGTGGACGAAACCGGCCGGCTTCTGGGCATCGTCACGCACGATGATGTTTTGGATGTGGCGGTGCGGGAAGCCAGCGAAGATATGCAACACGCCAGCGCTATTTTGAGCATGACGGAAAATTATTTGAAAGCCAACTTCTTTACTGTATGGCGCAAACGAATTACCTGGCTGGCCTGCTTGTTTGTCGCGGAACTATTTACCTTTACGGCTTTGGCGCATTTTGAAAAGGCCATTCAAGCCGTTGTCGTCCTGGCCTTATTTGTTCCCCTGTGCATCTCCACGGGCGGGAACTCGGGCTCCCAGGCCGCGACTTTGATTGTGCGCGCTTTAGCTTTAGGGCATGTGAAGCTCAATCAATGGCTCACTGTATTGGGCCATGAATTGCTGATGGGGCTGGCGCTGGGGCTGGGCCTGGGCGTGATTGGCTTTGCCCGGGCTGCGCTCACGCCCCACCATTTATTAAACGGACAGGTTGAATGGTGGCAGATTGCGCTTGTTGTGGGCCAGGCTGTCGCCGCTATTTGTCTTTGGGGCACGCTTGTCGGCTCTATGCTTCCGCTCATCTTTCGCCGGCTGGGCTTTGATCCTGCCTTTGCCTCCAGCCCCTTTGTGGCTACTTTTGTGGATGTGACAGGGATTACCATTTATTTCACAATTGCGCATCTGTGGATTCCCACGCTGGCGCATCATATGACGGGCTAAAAAGACAAAGCGGACACAAAAGCGTCTCCGGCAAAAATCTTGTGTTTTTGGCGCTATGGGGAATAAATAACGCAAGATAAAAGCCAGAGCCTGTCACATAGCCAGAAACACAACAAAAATCAAGAACAATTTTTCACAGCTGTACAAGCGCAAGGCGCGCGTGGAGCAGGAGAATTAAACTGGATTGAGCGAGCGCTGTGAGCGTCAAAAACAATCCTGCTGTTTGCGGCGGCGTGTTTTTCAGCGCCCAGGCCGCGCTGGGAGCGAGCCCAGCCAGCGCAAAGAGCCAGATGCGCCCCACTTCGCCCAGCGTTGCGCCTGAAATCCACAAAAAGCCCAGCATCACAACGGCGCCGACAAGATAAGCCCGGAGGGCCACAGAAGCCTTTCTCCAGGCACATAGGCCCCCTATCGCCCATGCCCAAAACACAGGACCGCCAAAAAGCCAGATGTCATACAAATTCCAGGGCAGCCATGTCCAATAATCGCGGCGGGCTAATGTCATTTCAAATTTTTGCGCCTCTGCAATGACACGCACATTTTCCCCCAGATTGTATAGCCCGAACGCCGCGAGCCCCACATACACGAATGAAAAAACGCCCAAGGCAATGAGCCCTCCCCTGAGCAGAGAGCGGATTCGCGCCTTATCTTGCCGCCAGGGGAAAAGAAGGGCTGCCATACACACGGCCGTTGCGGCCAGGCCCACGGACCAAAATACAGCCGCCGCCATCGCCAGACCGCTTAAGCCATACAAGATCCCGCTATTCCGGCGTACAGCCCAAATCCACAGGGCCACGGGCATGAGCGCCAGCAAAGCCGCAAAGGCATCAATCGTGGGAATAAACAGCACCAGCGAGGGCAAAAGCGCCGCCATAAAGGCGTTCAACAGGCCTAAATGTTTATCGTCCAAGCCAGCGCCAATTAAATATGCCGGGATAGGCAATAAGGCTCCTGTTAATGTGATGAGCCATCCCCAAAATAAAGCCGCGGGCATATGTTCGGGGCGCACTGTGGGCAATGTGTACCAGCGCGCCGCTTTCCACATCTTCTCCGGCGTGAGGCGATATCGATTCCATAGACATTGTTCGATTTTTACACGCAAAAAAGGCATTTTTTCCCATAAACGCAAGCCCACATAACAATAAAGCGCAGGCCCCGGGGGATGTGTGCGCACACGCCCAGGAAAGCCCCCCGGCAAAGAAGCCTCTTTGCGATACGAACGCAATAATGAAGAGGCATCCTCAAACAAAGTCGCGAAACAAAAATAGCCCATTGCCGGCACGCTGGCCATCGTCATAGCCATATGCAGGGGAGGGGAAGCTTCGTTCGCTTCCAGCGCCCACATTGTTGCAGCCACTGTCAAAGAGATGCCCAGAAGACATAGAACTATCCAGAAGCGCCGCGGAGGAATTGGCCTCATTTTATAGATAAATAATGCCAGGCCCAGATAGAGAGCCGGAATAATCATTAAATGGAGACGATTAATATGCGTGAGATCTCGCCAGGGCCATTCCCATTGCCCCGGGACTCCCGTTGGCAAAATGCGCATCTGCAGGCAGGCCGCCACGAAAAGAAAGGATACAAGCCCGCCCGAGAAGAATAATATATTCAGGCTTTGTGATGTGATCTTTCCTTTGCGCTCGTCCATCATATAATGTCAACGCCTACAGTTGCTTCATGTTCTGCCAATGTCTTTTCTCCTGTGGGGAAAACGCCCCTGTGGACGTTGTTAGTTCCGCTGGCCTTTCATCTTGTATTGGCCGGAATATATGTCGTTTTGTTGCCCCTGTGGGGAGCTGTGCCTGATGAGCCGCTGCATTATTCGCATGTGAAATATGTGGCGGAACACTGGAAATTGCCGATAATTGAAGATGCCTTTCGGGATTTGAAAGAATATTATTTTGTGGCTGATCCCGCAGGCACGGCCCAACATGGGCCTCTTTACTATTGGCCCGCCGCCCTAATTTATCGGGCGACAATGTCATTGACGCTGACCCAACAACAATATGTCTTGCGATTGTGGAGCGTGTTTTTGGGCCTCTTGATGATTATTTTCGCCTGGAAAGCCTTTTGTTTGCTTTTCCCCGCCCAGCCGCTTGTCTCCTGCGCCAGCACGCTTCTGCTCACTTTAATTCCGCATCGACTGATGATTAGCGCCGTCATTTACAATGACATTGGCGCGGCCGCCGCAGCGACTTTAGCCTTCTGGCTGCTCATTCGGGCTGCCATGAGCGATAATACAGCCCGTGGCTGGCTGTGGGCGGGGCTGGGCTGGGGGCTGGCGATGCTCGCTAAAATGGCCGCACTCGTGATTATCCCTGCCGGCCTGGGCGTATTATTTGTGCGCTGGCGGCAAAAAGAGATGTCGCTGAAGCAGGCCGCCCAATATGGCCTCTTCTATTTGCTGGGCGGCTTATTACTTTGTAGTTGGCTTTTGGCGCGCAATTTTTATCTTTACGGCGAATTATTCCCTCAGGAGCCCAAGCCCCCGGGCTACGGCTGGCTGGATGTCATCTTTGATCCCACTTTTGGCTTTGCCGTATGGATGACATTGCGCGGCTACTGGCTGAGCCTATGGAGTCAAGTCGGCTGGCTGCCCCAAGAGGCGGCGCCGCCGCTTTATGGGCTGCTTCTGCTGCTCACAGCGATAACAGGGCTGGGGCTTTTGGCGGGCGTGCGGGGCGCCTATCGGGGCCTAAATAAAGCGCATTGCGCTTTGCTGGCGGGATTTTTCCTGACGGGCCTGGCCGCGCTCTATGGGGCGTTTCATCGCACTATTCTTGTGAGCTTCCATAGCCATGAACAGATGGGCAAACACGCGCAAGCGGAGCTTGTGCCTTTTATCGCGTTAGCGGCTGCGGCGTGGCGGCATTGGGCAGGGCCCAGGCGGCTCCCCCTGATTTTGCTGGCCGGCGCCGGCATAATGTTCATCTTCAATATGTTGAGCATTTATAATCTGCAAACAAATCTTATTCCCCGATTTGCGCCAACGCCGCCGCCAATGGCCTCATGGAAAGTGAAAGATCTGCCAGCCCGGGGCATACCGTGGATTCAAAATCGTCCAGATGTGCCAAATAGATATTTGATTCATCGCCAGCAAAGCCATTATCCACAGCCCCAGAAAAAGGAGCGCATAGCGGCCCAAAGCCTGTCGGACGCCTTCAACAAGCAAAAGCGCGACTGCCAGCATCGCCACAAGCACATAGCGGCCGCCGGCATTAAACTCTACATCCATTGTCCAGTAGGCCCATTGATGGCCTAACACAATCAGCCCAAGCAACAATCCTGCCAGATTCAAGGCGCGGCGCAGACGATTGGACAACGCCGTCTCAGCTTCTGCCTCTATTTGGGGGGCCATTTGTGTACGGGGCTTATTTGCAGGGATGTTGCAGGAATGGCGCAGCGCCGCCCTAATTAGCCCTACAGCAGCCATAAATGTCATTAGCATTATAAAGCCATACAGGATGAGGCTCCAGGCTCCGGGCGGAATCCAGCCGCGCTGGATCCAGGAGCTTAAATATGTTTCGCGGATTGTCAGCCACGCTGCCCTGTCAAAGCCCGCCCAAAAGCCAAATTGCAGGCCGCTGCCCAATTTCCCTTCTGTATGAATGAAAGGCGTGCCGTAAAAATAGGCGTTGCGGGCGTACCACCAGCCTCCGATTAAGAGAGCGACAAAGGCTGTTAACATAGCAGGAAATATGTGATAGCGTAAACGGCCTGCTGTGTCGCGCCACAAAAAAGCAGCCAGCGCCACAACAAGCACAGGAACTGCAGAAAGCTTTGTCAGCAAAGCGGCGCCGCTGAGCAGGCCCAAAATGAGGGCTTGTTTCTCCATATAGCTTTTCGCCTCAGCTGCAGCCCCGTTAGAGGAGCAGGAGGCGGAACAGGCTGTTTCCTGCTGAGGGCAAGGAAGTCCTGTCTGGGGATGAGGCTGTGGCTCCTGAGAAAAACGGGCATTGGCGCCGCCGCCCCAGCTATGGGGGAGCAGCTTGACGGCAAGGGATAAGGCGCCCGAGGCCCATAACATTGCCATGCCATCTGGATTCACATACGCAGTATAAAGAAACGAAAGAGGCATAAGCATCACAGTGGCAGCGCCCAGAAAGGCTATCGCAGGCTGATGAGGATATAGCTGCAGAAAAAAACGCCGGCTGATAAAATACATCGGAACGCCTACAAGCGCAATCGTGGCCCAGCGCAAGATATGCCAGCGCCAGCGCTCGGCAAAGGGCTGCGCCGCGGCATACACAATCGCCATCACAGCATAATAAAGGGGCGGATGCTGGGCTTCGTAGCCGCCTTCTCCCCCGCCTTGCGGCTCGAAAAAAGGCAGCCGACGCTGCTCCGCCAAAAATTTCACATATTGGACATGAGCCGCCTCATCAGGCGTACGGCCCAGGGGCTGGATGATGCTAAATACAAAAGCCAGAAAAAGATAAATCACAAAAAGCGCGATCCACAGCCCAGAACAGGAAAAATGCATTTTAGCCATATTATCATTATAACAATCCGCATTTAAAACAAACAATGGCCGTTCGCCTCCGTAAAGAGGCGGCTGCCCTTAAAAGCGAGCAATGGCTTTATGGAGAGGCCATAAGGGGGCCAAGAGAAAGAGACAAGAATTCCTCTCTTGCTCCTTTGCTTAAATTGGAGTAAACTAAAATACAGTCAAGAAGTCTTCAACACGCACAATTGCGAATGATTTTTTGCTGAAAAAATGAGCAGCAAAGAGAGAAGGAGGCTTCTTGCTCTCAGGAGGTGTCCAGGATGACGGAAGTGTCCACATGGCGCAATAAAGTGGGGCTGGCGGAGATGTTGCGGGGCGGCGTAATCATGGATGTCACAAATCCGGAACAGGCGAAGATCGCCGAGGACGCTGGCGCTGTGGCTGTGATGGCGCTGGAGCGTGTTCCGGCTGATATTCGCAAAGAGGGCGGCGTCGCGCGGATGGCCAGCCTGGAAATTATCGAGGCCATAATGGAGGCAGTCACGATTCCGGTAATGGCCAAAGTGCGCATTGGCCATTTTGCCGAGGCGCAAGTGCTGGAGGCCATCGGCGTGGACTTTATTGATGAAAGCGAAGTGCTCACGCCGGCGGATGAGGAATTTCATATCTGGAAGCATGATTTCAAAGTCCCCTTTGTTTGCGGCGCCACTTGTTTGGCGGAAGCCCTGCGGCGCATAGGCGAAGGCGCCGCCATGATTCGGACAAAAGGCGAAGCCGGCACAGGCAACATCGTGGAAGCCACACGCCATATGCGGACAATTATGCGCGAAATCAAAGAGCTCACACAGCTTCGGGACGATGAGCTCATGACAGCCGCCAAAAAGCTCCAGGCGCCTTTTGAGCTTGTTCGGGAAGTCGCGAAAACAGGGAAGCTTCCTGTGCCAAATTTCTCGGCGGGTGGCATTGCCACTCCGGCAGATGCAGCGTTGATGATGCAGCTTGGGGCAGAAGCCATCTTTGTGGGCAGCGGCATTTTCAAGAGCGAAGATCCGGCAGCTCGCGCCAAAGCGATTGTGCATGCGACGACCTATTATAATGATCCTGTGGAAGTGGCGAAGGCCTGTCGCGGCCTTAAAGGCGCAATGCCTGGCCTGGATGTGCGCACAATGCCCGAAGAGGAACGGCTGGCCACTAGAGGCTGGTAACGCCACATGCCTCGAAAAGCTTTTCGGCACAGCTTAAGGGCTTATAGGCTCATAGACTAACTTACAGGCTTATAGACTAATAAGCTTATAGTTGTACAGGCTTTTGTTTGCAAAAATACAAAATGCTCCTTCTTGTTGGGCTTATTTGCGTAGAATAGATAGCGTGCATGCAAGCACGCGAAAAGCTTTTCAAAGCCAAGCGTATAGATAAAATCTGGCTGCTTTTAAAAGCAGATAAAAGATAATGCGCCGGCCCGCGCTATGTGAGGCCGGCTTATTTTGAAAGCAAAGGAACAAATTTCGTGGCCCAAAAAGGACGATGAATGAACGATGAAACGGATTGGCGTGCTGGCCGTGCAGGGCGATTTTGCCGAGCATATCGCCGCAATGAATGATGTAGAAGGGGCGCATGCGTTTGCCGTTAAAAAGCCGGAAGAAATCAAAAGCCTGGACGGCCTCATCATTCCGGGCGGCGAGTCAACCACAATTGGCAAAATCTGTCAGCGCTTTGGCCTGGATCAGGCGATAATTGAAGCTTATCAACAGGGAATGGCTATATGGGGCACATGCGCCGGCTTGATTTATTTAGCCAAGGACATTGCCGATAGCCATCAGCCGCGGCTGGGCCTCTTGAATTGCCGCGTCAAACGGAATGCTTTTGGGCGCCAGATTGACAGCTTTGAAACCGATTTGCCTGTCAAAGGGCTGGAAGGGGGCGAGACACGCGCTGTATTTATTCGCGCTCCGTATGTAGAATCCGTCGGCGAAGGCGTAGAAGTGCTTGCCGAATTTCAGGGGCGCATTGTAGCTGTGCGCCAGGGCCGCATACTGGGGATTGCCTTTCATCCCGAGCTGACAGAGGATCGGCGGATGCAACGATATTTTTTGCATATGATTGAAACAGCAAAATAGCTTCAATTTTTTATTTTTGATTTTGCAAAGAGATGTGAGCAATCCCAAAAGCATGTGGATAATAACACATGCTTTTTGCTTGTTATGCAATACATCAATGCGTAACAGAGGAAAGGATGGCGCGGCTTGCAAAACTCTAAAGCAACATTGGCAGTCGGCACTTTTTCCGTTAAATTCGGGGCATTAACGGCAACAGCCAGGCCGTCGGCGCTTGTTCTTCAGCTAAGATTTGATTGACACGCTCATCAATCCGACGCGTGACTTCTATGACAGGAGCTTTCCCCTCCCATAGGGCCGCAAGCTCTTCTTCCCAGATTTGATTGATGTCCTTAAAGCGCCGCGTAAACGGCATGGGATGAATGAATTTTATGCCTTCGGCGTAAGGATATGTGCTGCCGCCAATTACGCCGCCAAAGAAATAAGCGGAATTGACGAGCGCCAGGCGCGCCGGCGTGGAGAATCCGCCCGTGAGGAGCCACTTTTGCCCTTCGGAGCCAGCCAGATAAGCGATTAATTGCCAGGCTTTGTCTTTATGCGCTGCCCTTTTGGGGATGCTGAAACATGTCCCTACGCCTAAATTTGCCGCTTTTTTGCCGCGGGGCAATATCGCGGCATCCCAACGGCCTTCAAATTTGTTCAGACGCGGCGTGTCCCAGCGGCCACAATAAATCATCGCTACACGCTCAGACAAGAAAGCCTCCACATAGCCTTTCTTTTTTAGCCAGGCCATGCTGGGCGCCACTTTGTATTTGGCCTGCAGATCAGCGAGAAATTGCAGGGCCTCTTGAGCTTGGGGCGTGCTGAGCGTGGATCGGCGTGGCTGCCTGACATCATCTACAAGCTCTCCCCCATTCTGCCAGATAAAAACGGGCCAAAAGGGGCAAATCGCCGTGCCCCATAGATCTGTTTGCCCATCGCCATCCCGATCCTTTGTCAGCTCCTGGGCAATGCGCAGATAATCCTGCCATGTCCAATCTTTAGCCGGCGGGCGCAAAAGCGCTACTTCAAATTGATTCAGATTATAGGCAACAGCCAGGACAGCCACATCATTGGGCAATCCGTAGCATTGGCCTTGATATTGATAATTGTCCCAAATCGGGCGCGGATAATCGGCTGGCTGAATATCCTTTTGTCTTTGCAAATAGGCATTTAAGCTCTCTAATGTATCTTTGGCCACAAATTCGGGGAAACGCGTGGAATCCAGGAGCACAACATCAGGAGGCGCTGAGCTCGTGAGGAGCTTATTCAGGCGCTCATAATATTTGTCCGGCTTTTCGCTCTGAATAGCCACGGAAATTTTGGCTTGCTCCTGAAACGCCTCCACAGCCATTCGCCAGAACTCTAATTGCTCTTCTTTTGCGGGCAACATAAAAACAACATCAGAGGAGGAAGCGTTGCGGGAAAGGCATCCCGCCGCTCCCAAAAGAACGAGAAGCAAAAATACAAATGCAAATAGAATTTGGGCAAAATTGGCGCTGCGATGCATAGGCCCCCACTCCAACAACATTATTTTTCCCCGTGATTTTAACATCAAAATCCGTTGTGTATGTTCCTGAATAGAAGGGCCAATGGCCCTTGTGGGAAAAGCTAAAAGACAAAAGCAAAAGGCGTCTTTTTTCAAGGCTCTTGCAGCACAGGATTGCGCAAGATGCCAATGCCGCTGATTTCAATTTCCACAATGTCGCCGGGCTTTAAAGGAATTCCTTGATATTTGCCGACGCCTGCGGGCGTTCCTGTGGCAATAATGTCGCCGGGCTCCAATGTAAGGATATGGGAGATGTATTCAATCAATTCAGGCACAGAGAAAATCATTTCCGCTGTGGAGGCTTGCTGCCGAATTTGTCCATTCACACGCGTCTGGAGGGATAAATTTTGCAAATCGCCTAAATCCTCCAGCGGCACGACACAGAGGCCGAACGGCGCAAAATGATCGCCCCATTTGCCATTGAGCCAATCAAAAAAAGCATCCCATTCCCGCGCTTCCGGCCGCTCCCAAATTTTTAAGCGTCGCTCAGAAACATCATTGAAACAAGTGGCGCCGCCGACATAAGATAAAGCGTCTGCCGCTTTGATATATTTGCCCCGTTTGCAGATGATGACGGCTAATTCGCCCTCATAATCCACAAATTGCGCCGTCCGGGAAAGCCAAATCGGCTCGTCAGGGCCGCATAAGGTGTTGGACACAGGCTTCAAGAAAAAACGCGGCGTGGCTTTGTCGGCTGGCCGCACATCGCTGCCGCTTTCGCGAATATGCGCGCCATAATTGTCGGCCACACATAATAGCTTTCTGGGCTGCAGCACAGGGGGCAAGAGCTTCACTTCAGCTAACGAGAATTGCGGCTCGGCTTCGGAAGCAGCCTGACGAACAATGGCCAAACAATCCGGGCATCCTAACAGCTGGACAAGCGCATCGCCACAGGGACATTCATAGCCCAATGCATGGCATATTTGCTTGATATCGATAACGCCTCTGGAAATAAGAACGCCTGTCCGCGGCGGCTCATGGAGATGCGCACAAAGGATATAATTTACTAGTTTTAAGCTTATTTTTGATGCCTCCTCACTTTAAAGATTTGTAAAGCGAGCTTTTTTGCCAATCAAAGCAATTTCTGCATGCATGATTTTTCGGCAGATAGGCGAAGCTTCCTTCTTTACGACATGCTCCCTGCTGTGTACAATGCTATAAGAACGCGGATAAGATGTTAGGAACACAATCCCAAATGCGCGATATAGCATCGGAAGGCGACACAAGAGGCATAGACATTGATCGTGTGGGGATACGGCAGCTTCATTTGCCCATTATGATACGGGAAAAAAGCGGGCGGCTGGCGCATATTCTGGGGCAAATTGACGCTGCTGTGCAATTGCCGCATTATGAACGCGGCACACATATGAGCCGTTTTGTGCAAATTTTGATGCAATGGAGCAAGAAAGCCGTTTCTTTTGTGGAAATGGAGCAAATGACGCGGGAGATTGCAGCGGCTTTCGATGCGCCAGCAGCGCAAGTCGTGCTTTCTTTCCGCTACTTTCTGGACAAACGAGCTCCCGCTACACAGGAGCCTTGCCAATTAGATTATGAATGTCGTTTTATTGCAGAGCTAAAGGGCGAGGCGTATACATTTACATTAGGCGTTACAGTGCCCATTATGACAGTATGCCCTTGCTCTTTAGAAATTTCTGAATTTGGAGCTCATAGCCAACGTGCCCTGTTGACAGTGCATTTGCGCTCTCGTCCTGGCCTGATTATTTGGCTGGAGGATTTAATCCCGCTTTTGGAGAAACAGGGCAGCAGCGAAATTTATCCTGTATTGAAACGTGCCGATGAAAAGGCTGTTACGGAAACAGCTTTTCGCAAGCCGAAATTCGTCGAGGATGTTGTCCGCGACACTGTATTGGCGTTACGGGAGCTGGAAGGCGTAATCGCTTATTCCGTCGAATGCGAAAGCTTAGAGTCCATTCATAATCATATAGCTTATGCCTATGCAGAAAGCAAAAATGGCTTAAAGGAATAATGTGGGCAGGGGCTGAGCTTTGGGAGCTCCATCATGTGCTCTCAAAATGTGAATACATGAAGCCAATTTGGCGCTGAATTCCAATGCAAATCATCATTGCTTTAATTGTTATCGCGATAGGCATTTTTCTCTTTCGCTTAATCTTCCGTCTGCTCAACAAGATGCAAGACAAGCTGGAGTCCTGGAGCACGGAAGAAGCTCCTCCTTTACGGCGGCCTTCAAAGCGCTTTTCTGCGCCTGTTTATGCCGATGGCCTTGTGTTTCTTTTCGCCCATGAATTTGTGCAGCCTCCTGCGCCGCGCCCTCTGGGCAGCGTTCCCCGCGACAGAGCGTATGCTTGCCAAACAGGACAGGAGCTGGATCCGGATGATTTTGCGCGCCAGCTTCTGTATGCGCTATTCGTGGAGCTGATCGAAGAGGGCTACATCGAATGGCGCTTTGCCAAACGGGATCCCACCTTTATGCCTCCTTATCCGCATAAACAATGGGAATTGCAATTGCGGCAAGCCAGGCCTTTTCCCGCCTCGCCGTTAGCGGAAAGCCTTGAAGTGGGATTTGAGCTGTGTCTAAAAGCCCGACAGCGGCGAAAAAAAGACGCTTTGGAATTTGGCCGGGAAGAAGAATTTTTCACAATGGAGGAAATAATCGAACAAGCGCTGAAGGCGATCCGCCAGGAGCGCACATTCTGGGAACGCGGCACATGCTGCAGCGATTTGCGGGGCCATGTGGAGACGGCGATGATCGAATCGGATTTTTTGCGGCTGCCGCGGCGTGAAACATGGCTGCAAACATTACGGCCTGGCCGTCCTGTATGTAATATGGAGGCGATTGCGGCGCTGGCCCCCCAAGCGCAAGCGTTAAAACGCCGCCTGCACAGTTTTCGGCAACGCTATGGCTCGGCGATGGCGAAGAATCCGCAGAAAAACGAACGGGGCCAGCTTATGGACATCGATCCCAAGCTGGCCACATTTAGCGGGGATTTTCAGGATATGCCGCTGGATGATTGTTTGCGCATTACAATCCATGAAGTCATCGCTTCCATCAAACAATTAGAGCCCAGCGGCGAAGCCGGCATCTAATGTAGGCATTTGCAGCGTCACAGAAATAAGAACAAAAAATTAAGAAAGGCGTGCTTTTAAAAAGGCCCTATATGCTTCATGCTAACGCCAAGATTTAGCGACGCGGCCCGACACTGCCTTTTATTTCATCTTATTGCGGGAGCGTTATATCTATGCAGCGTGCCGAGCTGTGGGAATGGATAATTCTCATTTTATGTATTATTTTGTGGTGGCCGCGCATTTTCTGGGGCTATGATGCTTTTCTGTATCATATCTTGATTTATTATCTTGTGCCTGTAGCACTGCTGATTATATTTATTCGTCGCTATGCGCGAATGAAAGAAGGCCTGAAATTTAGCGAAGAGGCAGCGCGCAAGCAGCCTTTGCCGCCCGGCCCGCCCCCTAATTAAGCACATTGCGCTTCTGCGTTGCTTCCCTAAGCCTCTGTCTTTTTTGTTTGTTAAGCTTATTTTTCGGGAAACAAAGCCAGCAAAGCGTCTGCAAAAAGCTGATGGCCGCGTGCGTCCGGATGATTAATCCAATTTGCTTCGTATGTAATGTAGGGAATCCCCTGTCTCCAAAGGCGGCACCATAAAGCCGAGACATCCGCTAGAGCAATCTGATTTTCCTGCGCAAATTGCTTTAGATCGCGCACATAAGGGCGCGGATCTTCGTCAAAGCGCGGATCGGCGACGCCGAGCCAATCGGGCCGCACAAGATGCGGAGCAATGAATATTATTTCGGCACCGACAGAGCTGATTTGACGCACAATCTCCGTATAATGGCTGCGCAAAGCTTCGCCATACAGCCAGGCATCATTTACGAATTCAATTGTCACAAGATCAGGATGCGGCTCCAATACATCCCGCACAAAATCTTTTTCAGCGCCGCGCGGCTGAGCCATATATGTCTTGCTGTCTCGTCCGCCCCAGCCGGCTGTGCGCAGCTCAATTTGCGCTTGAGGAAATCGTTTGCGCAAAGCCGCCACAAAGCGATGTTGATACCATAAATCTGTTTGTGCGCCCACGCCTCCGCCGCATGTCACACTATCTCCCCAGGCGATGATGAGAATCTTATCGCCGCGGCGCAATTTTTCTATTGTTCTGGGCAACAAACGCTCCGCTATAGAGAGATTGGCAGATGCAGGCGCTTCCGGCGGCTCAATCGGATACAAATTAACATCCGTAAGCTTTTCGCTGGGCCCTTGCAGCCAAACGCGGGCAATAGCTGTGGCGCCGTCTTTGAGCTCAGGAGGCTGGGCACAATTGACAGCGGGCGTCCCGGGAACAACTTGAATATGGCCTTTTGCGTCTACAACAATGCTGTCCAGACGGCAAGGGACATAATCGTAATCCAGCCAGACAGGCTGATTCTCGGCGATGCGTCCTCCCGGCAAGCGGCCTACGGCTGTCCAATATTCTTCAATTTGCACATCCTGGCCAACGATATATTTTTC
>CAZUOJ010000031.1:0-33153 GCA_964622325.1 uncultured Armatimonadia bacterium | reverse complement strand
GCCTGCGACAATTCCTGCATGTCCCTGCGGCGGAAAATGGCAGGATGTGGAGCCTGCGACAATTCCTCCATGGCCCTGCGGCGCCTGCGACAATTATTGCAAGGGCCTGCGACGGAGGATGGAAGGATGAAGGGGGCCTCTTGGGAGAAATATGGCGGTGATGCCTTGAGGGAAAGGCGGTGGCGGGCGGGGACGCCCGCCCTACGCGATGTTGGGAGGATTATGGCGCCGGCGAGCATTAGTTTCAAATGTTGTAGCGCGGCAGGCATGAATTTCACATGTTGTAGCGCAGGCGTCCTTGCTCAATATCTCTTCCGTGTGGCGCCGGCAAAAATAAATATAGATGTTGTAGCGCAGGCGTCCTCGCCTGCGACAATTCCTGCATGTCCCTGCGGCGGAAAATGGCAGGATGTGGAGCCTCTTGGGAGCAGATGTGGCGGGCGAGGACGCCCGCCCTACAACTTCTATATTATTTCACAGGGACGCCCGCCCTACCTTGTAATAAACGCGGAGCGCAGGCGTCCCCGCCTGCGACCTAAAATTTCCTTCTGAAAAGGAGGAAAAAGAAATGGCTATTCCAGTATCCACGCGTCCGCGTGATAAGAACTATCTGGGAAATGCCCACAAAAAAGAAGTGCGCGCGACCTGCGACATGAGACCTCCCAGTGCCAGATAGATGAAATCATCCGCGCCCAGCACGCCGTTGTTTTTGTTTTCACTCCGGATACTCTATCTCAGGCGCACGCTGAAGGCTACGACAATTGCGCTTATTGTCTGGGCGGATCGCGCCGCTAGTCAGTGTTATTTCGCCTAGCAGAAAAAACGCGTCGGGGCATGAGAGGGGGGAGGGGCGAAACAGGTGGGGCGAGATATGCTTATCAGGACGCACGTTTGACTTGGGCCATGGGGGAGAAAGCAAGATGCCAGAGATTATCGACAATCGGGAAAAGAAATTAAGCGAGTATGTGCAGCATTATTTGGAGCTGAGTCGGCAGGCGCATTTTGCGGTGGGCTATTTTTATGTGGAGGGGTTTATGGCGATTGCGCAGGCCGTGCGGTCGCTGGACAAACTGCGCTTGCTGATTGGGGCAGCCGCCCCGCGCAAGACTATTGAGCAAATCGCCCTGGGCTACAAGAGCCTGGAAGCGCAACAGCAAATATGGCACAAGGAAATCTATGCACGTTCGGCAGACCGCCGCGATTGGCGGGCGCAGACCCTGGCGGATGCCCGGCAAACGCTATCTCATGTGGACCAAACGGAGAAGAATGAGCGCTTGATTGTGGATCTGGCGCAATTGATTGAGCAGGGACTGATAGAGGTCAGAATCTATCTGAGAGAGCCCCTGCATGCCAAATGTTATATTTTTGACGAAAAAGATCCGCAACGAGCTGAGAAGGAGCCCGGGCGCGTGATCCTGGGCAGTTCCAATCTCACTGTGGCGGGCTTGACGAGCAATACAGAATTGAATGTCGTGCTGCATGATCCCCAATCGCATCAGCAGGTCAGTGCGTGGTTTGAGCGGCTGTGGCAGGAGGCGGAACCGTTTCAAGAGGATCTGTTGCGGGAACTCAAGAGCTCCTGGGCGCTCAATGAAATCGTAACGCCCTGGGAGATATATTTAAAGACTTTGCTCCATTTGCTGCCTCTGGACGAGCCGCTGCCTACTTTGCCCGACTTTCCGCCCTTAGCAGAGTTTCAGAAACATGCCTTGATTATGGCGCAAAGCATTTTGGAAAAATATGGCGGTGTGCTCATTGCCGATGAAGTGGGGTTGGGGAAGACTTATGTAGGCCTCGCGTTGTTGCTGCACGGCCGCTATTATCGCGGGCAAAGACCACTTGTGATTTGTCCGGCGGCTTTAACAGATATGTGGCAGACCCTGTGTGACGAGTATGATGTGGGGGCACCTGTTGTCTCCATGGGCGTCTTGTCCCTAAACACCACCTCCAACGGCGAATTAAGCTCTATTCTCGACAGCCCCAGCTACGAAAAACGGGATCTTATTTTAATCGATGAAAGCCATCATTTGCGTTATTCCAGCACGCAGCGCTACCAGGCTCTGGAAAGATACCTGAGCCGCGGCGAACGCCAGGTGATTATGCTGACTGCCACGCCCTATGCGCTGGGGCCCGACGACATCCAAAATCAATTGCGCCTGTGGCCGCACCAGGGGCAACATTTGCCCACAGGGCGGTGGCGGTTTGAGGAATTTTTCCGGAAAGTGCGCAGCGGAGAAGCGAAGCTGCCTGAACTGTTGCAGCATATTATGTTGCGGCGGGGACGCCATTATATTGCCAATACTTATGGCGAATGGCGCCTGGCCAATGGGGATCTATGCCCAGCCCAAGACCACACTCATTGTCCCAATCAGTGCTTTCCGATCATTCGGATTGTGAGTCGCCAGGATAAAAAAGTCGTAGAAAAACTGTATACTTTTCCGCGCCGCCGCCTCCAGCCGCCTTTATCCTATCGCATAGATGAAGCCTACCCGCAACTTTATGAGACAATTCGCCGCGTGATTGACCCGCAATATAAAGGAATCAGTCAAATACCCTTTGCCGCCATTGAGTCCCGCCTGAAGCAGGCTCGCCAGAATCGCGGTGCGTCGTCACTGACCGCGGACGAAAGAAAAACACTGCGCCAGGCGTTGGAGAGAGGATTATGTTATGCCCGCTATGGGCTATTTGATTATGTGTTGCCGCAATGGCAGAACCGCGATCCTTACAAGAGTTTAGCCACGGCGGGAAGAAATCTCCGTGGCTTGATGCGCGTTTTGCTGTTCAAACGCCTGGAAAGCAGTGTCTATGCGTTTCGCGTTACTTGCGAGACTTTGGCGAAAGTGCACTTGCGGTTCGTCGAGGCAATGAAACAACAAAAGATTCCTGCCGGCGAAAAGATGCAAGAGGCACTGTACAATTTGGGCGCGGAAGAAATCGCCAGCAACGAACTACTGCGCGTTTTGCAGGAAGCCGATAGTCAGGAAGAATCGCTTTATAAACCGGAGGCTTTTGATGTCACTCGTTTGCAAGCCGATTTAGAACATGATGCGCTGTTATTCACCGTTTTGAGGGATTTAGTGGCAGGTATTTCTCCCGCCCAGGATGCGAAATTGCAAGCCCTACGCCGATTGTTAGAAAGAAAACTAACTAAGCAAAAAGTCCTTATCTTTACTCAATTTGAAGATACCGCCCAGTATTTATATCAGCAATTTCAAGAGGATCCAACAGTTGAATGGGTCAGTGGAAGGCGTGGTGGGCAGCTAGCAAGGATTGTCAGCCGTTTTGCCCCCTCTTCTAATCCAGCCTTAGTACACCGCTTTGGGCAAAACGAGGAAATTCGCGTGCTATTTACGACCGATGTTTTAGCCGAAGGCCTCAATTTGCAAGACGCCACAGTAGTCATAAATTATGACCTGCATTTTAACCCGGTGCGGCTTATCCAACGAATTGGCCGCCTGGATCGGCTCTATGAGATTGCGTCGCTGTCGCAGGCTGCTTCACGGGAAGTGCAGGTATATAATTTTTTCCCGGAAACCCAATTGGATACACATTTGCAATTGCGGGAAAAAGTGCAAAAACGCATTGAGGAAATGCGCCAAATTGTCGGCTTAGATCAACCTGTCTTGCAACCTCGGGAGACTTTGGATGAAGAGGGGGTGCTGCGCTTATACACTGGTGATGAGAGCATTTTGCAATCCCCAGAGGAAGAAGAAAAGACTGGGTGGTATGAGGCACAGCGGCTATTGTTTAAGCTGCAACAAGAACGCCCCGAAATTATAGAGAGAATCAAAAACATCCCCGATGGCGTGCGCTCGGCACGCGTTGTACCTCATGGGGCTCAGCCCGCTTTTTTTGTCTTCTGCCAGGCGGGCGAATGGAAGGAGATGTATATCGCCGATGCCCAGGGCAAAATTCTTACGACCGACAGCAACGAGATATTGAAGGCGCTTGCGTGTGACGAAAATGAAGAACGGGCTCCGCTTCCTTCTGGATACAATAAAATCGTCTGTGCAGTGAAAAAACATTTTGCACAGGATGTTGCGCAACGGCAGACACACCGGCTCACGCAGCCAAGAATGAGCGTGGGACAAAATTATGTGTTAAAACGCCTGCGCGAACTGCGAATACAAGCAACACCGGATGAGCAACTGTTCTTAGATGAGCTTATCATCGCCTACCAACAAAATTTGCCTTTTCCGCTCCGCCGCTCGCTGAATGAACTGCGTAAGCAAAAACTGACCGATGAGGATTTTTTGGCTAGGCTCCATCGCTGGGCTAAAGAATATAACTTGTTTTCCGCGGTTTCCGAGCCATCGCGGGGCCCTTCATCCCTCGCATCTCCCATTCCATATATTATCTGCTCCGAGGCTTTGCCGTTTATGCCTGCAAAATAAGATGATTTTTCCCCAAAAATTATACTGTCGGGAAAAATCTCTAACATATCTTTGAGAAAAATCTTACGGGCGAACTCATATCAGCCATGTGTGCAGGCTGAAAGCTGAGGGCTGATTAAATGCTGATAAAACGTTGATTATAAGCACAAGATTTTATCTCCCCCAAATAAGTTCAAGCCTCCCAATGACCAGTTCCCTGTGCTTCGTCCCCTAATGAAAATAGGCCAGCAGAGCCCAAGGGCCACCCTCAATGGATTCCGGGGCATATACTACGCTGCGTACGGATTGACCATCTGCCTCCCGCCGCGCTCTGATGGCCTCCATTGAGGCAGCCTGCGCCAAAGCCGCTTTGCGCCAAAACGAAATGGGCTCGAGCTGACATTTTAAGAGGCAGACTTAGAGGAACAAAACAAGGGCGACAGCATTGACCGAGAATCAAGAGGACAGACTAAAGGGCCAAATTAGGCGAGCTTAATTCTGAGCTTGTGCGAAAGCAAAGATAGGGGAGAGAACGCAACAAGCCGCGCCTCGGAAAGAAGAAGGATTCGGATTTAAAAACTCTACAGAACTGCCGCACGCCGACAAGACCAATTGTATGCCTTTTCGGGCTGCCTTATGCTCGCTCCGGCCGCGGGCAGCAAAATAATTGCCCGCTGATAAAAGAAGCCATTGCCTCTTCCTGATTTATTTATCCTCTCATCGCTCCTCAGGAAAAAAAGAAAAGCTTGCAGGAATGCGTTACAGCGCCGATTTGTTCCCTTGTATTGCGCGAGCATATGGAGCCTGTTTTCTTACGGTTCCAGCCGCGCCGCCGCAAAGACCGCATGATCGCAATTGATGTCCTCATAAGCGTCTGTATAAAGACGAATTTCCTCCGCATCGCCCAAAGGCACGGAAATGGCCTGGGGCGGCGAGCTGCGTTGCATCAGGCCCGAACGGAACACTTCCCGCCATTCCCCGCCCCCTTTACGCAATTGTACGGCAAAAATCACGCTGCCCGCCTCTGTGTCGTCGCAAATGCCAATCACAGCCCGAAACCATTTATATTTTCCCGACGGAAGACTGAAAATCGCTTCGCCAAAATCGCGCGGCCCCTCTGTCTTTTCCGGACACAACATCAGCCCTTTAGGATAATGGATTCCGCCCAGATACATTGGGCCCCCCAGATACGCCTCATCACGCTTGAGCCCGCCGTGGGCCAATACTTTCGTCGGCGTCAAATCGCTCAAATACACCGTCCCCGGCGGCACGGGGGCGCTTAATTGGAATCGACAGGAAAGCTTTGTCCCCCCGCCGCTCAGCGCGGCATCATACAGCCAGATGTCCAGACTGTATAGGCGGCCTTCGGCATGTGCGGCAAAATCCATAAAAGATCCCGGCATAATCCGCAGCACGCCCTGCCGCGGCTGCGCTTTATCCAGCAGCATGACAACGCCCGGCTCGCCAGGATATATCCTGCGCCCGCCAAAGACAACATGCGTGGCCTGCAGATCCAAGGGATTGCAGGCATCGGCAACAGCCACTTCAATCCTCTGCGGCGGAGCCGACAATGAAAGCTGACGGAATTCCTCCAGCGATACTGTGCACCCATTTACTGTGATTTTCTTGACAACAGGCGGCTCTCTATCAGACAAGTTGAGCCCAGCCGGGGAACGCAACGCTATGGCCAGCGTTCCGGGGAGCCCGGGGGGCACTGTAAATGTCGCCTGCTTCGCGCGGGCGTCATATTGGCAGGGCAAAAGATGCGCCTGGCCGGCGCCGTCCCGCAGCACGATTTGCTTGAGCGGCACAGCCGCCGGCAGCCGCATCCGCAGCAACGCGCCGTGTTGCTCCACCAGCCAGCGCTGGGGCCCGAGGCGTCGCAGCATCACGCTGTTTGTAATCCGGAAGCTGAAGCCCGGCCCGAAATCGCAAATCCAATAGCCAATACGCCCATCGCCATTGCTGTCCCGAAAATATGAAGCCCAGGACGCCTCAGAACGGACAATTTTAATCCACGAGGGCGCCGGCTTCCACCATTGACGCGCCCGGGAAGGCATTAACTGACAGGATTCAATCTCCACACCCTGTGACAAATCTTCATTGCCTAGAACATAGCCCTGCAGCACGGGCCCAAAATCGTGACTCCAGATGTAATCCTTGCCCCAAATCCGCCAGCGTGTATCTGTATGGATAAGATTTTTATCCTCTTCCAGCCGCTCGAGATAGCCCTTGCCGACAAGGGGGCTGATTTCTGTAAGCTGCACACGACTGCCCTCTGCCGTGGGCGTTACGGAAGCGATTTCATAACATGTCCGATGGGCGCCTCTATAAATAATCATCCATTCGCCCCGTAGCGCCTCGCCGGGCGGCAAGGGCGCATTCACTGGCAGGCAATTTTTCTGATAATCCACGCTCGTAATCTGTCCCGTCCAAGCGGGGATTGTCTCCACTGTAAATTGCCTGTCCTGCAACAGACGGCCGCCGATTAACACGGCTTCCCGCACGCCCTGTGCATCGCGCCGTATCATGCCCCATCGTCCCTGGAACATCTCCCCGCTGGGCAAGCGCAGAGGCTTTTCCCCTGTCTCATCCGAAATCAGCGTATCCGCATAGGCGGCAGAGCGGATAAGCGCCGCCACAGGCTCTGTGCCGCCGCTTTGCGCCAGCCGTTGAATGTGCTGAATTTGAGGCGTATCCGGGCAAGCTTCGATTACAGCCGCAAAGGCGCTGCTTAAGGGCTTTTCTCCCCGCCGCCGCGCTAAAAGCCATTTCATATAAGGCGGCAGCGCAGCTTTAATCCGCGGCGTCTCATGATCTGCCACAATGATGTCGTCCGCACAGCCCGCAAGCATTGTCATTCGCAATTGCGGATAGGGCGGATGTGCTTTAGAATAAAAAGTGAAATTGCCTTTCGGCTGGCCGAATTGGGGCCGTACAAGCCAATTGAAGCCATTATCTCGGGAATAGGCGCCGCCTTCGGGGATGTTCGGGCCCGCCAGCGTCCCGCCTGCCGGCGCAGACAGCTCCGCCCCCTCCAGGCCCCATTCCGGCACGGGCGGAAGATGGAAGCTCCAATCATGTTGTGCTCCGCCCCGGACGCGAAACACATCAAACACATAGCTGTGCTCGGGCGAAAGATCAATCAATGCCGTCTCGCGCCGATAGAGGCTTGTGCCCGGAAAACAGCGCTCCGCGTGTGCGCTGGCCATTTGGACGCCAGGCAATCCCTGCAAAAATTCCAGATAGCCAGACATATAATCAGTTTCGCCCTGTTCATCCACGAGCACGGAATAATGGCCTATGCTGTTCGATGTGAATTGTTGGGCTTTCGCCCCCCATTGATCCGGATAGCCTAAATCCGGCATTACGCTTTGCCGATAGGCGAAAAATTCAATATTCAGGCGATCATGATGACAATGGCCCCCTGCCGGACAGCCATAATACATCGCCACGCCCCGCGGATGTTGCTCCCCTCCCGACTCCAAAATCGCCAGTCCCATGCCGCCTAAATTGCGCGTATGATGGGGCCTCTGCGCGCCATATTGCTTTATAATCGCCGCAAATTCCGCCGCCCGATCAGGGGCATAGGGAGCCGCTCGATAGCTCTTCAGCTCCGTCAGGGCCTGCACGAATTTGGGATCTTTGTAGTTCTCCCACGCTAAATGAAACATTCGCGTGTTCCATGGCCGCAGCATCCCCAGCACGCTGCCCGCATCCCCAATCGATGGCACATGCCCATCGGCGAATGTCATATCAATCCAGCAGCCTGCGATCTGCTTGAGACGGGGATATTCTTCATATAGATTGTATCCGCAGCGCTTAAATTGTTCGGCGATTTCGACAAGACGGCGGGCGATGTCGGCGGAATAGCCAATCGCGCCCTCGCAGGGAAAGCCGTCGCGATATGTGCAATTCAAAATCAGCTCCTCCAGCGTGTTGTCGCCGCCGTCGTGCAAAATCCAGTCCAGGGCTTGTTTAGTTGTGATGCCCTCGGCCGGATCATTATTATCCCAGGCTAATGCCCAGATGGCGAAAGCTAATTGATGATCCCCCTCATTAGACCAATAATTATCTGTTGTCAGCATCGTTTTGGCCACTGTCTGCATAAAGCGCTGTTCAATCTGCTTGCGTGGCCCCAAATCTGTCTTCGTTTGCAAAAACGCGCGCAGCCCCGGATCGCCTTCCTTTTGCAAATACGGAAAGAGCCGATCATAGGCTGTGCTGAGGGGGATAACAACTTCGTTATTTTCCCAGCACCACGGAAGGATCATTCCGCCACAATTTTCTCCCTGTGTCCCCTGATGGGGATAATCCATATGGGGATATTGCTCAGCCAGCGCGCAAAAAAGCACTGTCGCCTTGTGGGCATATTCTTCTTTTCCGGTCGCAAAATACGCCTCTGCAAAGCCTGTGATGCCGCGTAGCACATCACGCCAGCGCTGATGAAACACCCAATAGCCCACAAAAAAATAGCGCTGGCCCTTGTCATCTGTCCAGCCTGTCCCATCATCGGGATAAGGCCCTGTCAAAAGCGAACGATCTTTCCTTCCGCTTTTCAAGAAGGCCCCAAAATCATTGCTTGGATATGTCTCTCCGCCGACGGGGCATTGCACTTGCCAGGGCTTATCTCCCGAATAGCGCCAGGGATAAAAGCCCCCGCCCACACGATATATTTCTTTGCCATGGACAGGGCAGCCCGCTTCGAAGGAGCTTAAAAAGACAGCCCGCCGTAATGAAGCCGGCGGCACATAATCCCATAGCTCCTCATCTGTAGCCTGCAAAAGCTCCGGCGGCACTTGTGGGATCTTCGGAAGCGCCGCTCTCAGCGCCTCCGCCTCGGGCGGCGTCAGCAAAGACACGTCCTCCTTGGCGTATGCCCCCACGGCAAAAAGCAATATTCCCATCCCTACAATCACCCCTATCCAGCCCTGTCTTCTCAATTGGCTTTCCTCCCTGATTTGTGGCTAAAACGGATTTGTTCCTGGGGGAAGAAAATTTTGCGAAATAGTTTATTTTTTCGGCGTCAGCCGCACATTGCCCCAGAGCGCGTGATCGCTGCCAATGCCATCGCCTGCAGAGGTCGTATAGAGCCGCAGGAATTTCGCCTCGCCTAATGCCACTTTTATCACAAGCGGCGCCTGGCCCCCGCGCAACACTGGCGAACGATACAGCGTCCGCCACGGCCCTGTGGGCGCTTCTGCCGCCTGCACCAGAAATTCCACGCTGCCCGCCCCGCCCGCTGAATTGCTCACACCGATATCTGCTTGCAAGAGCCATTCTTGTTGTCCGGGCGGCAGCTCATAGACAGCCTCTGCGTATTCGCCTTCGGGCCCCGGCTCCGGATGCATTGTCAGGCCTTTGGGATACACAATCTCGCCCATTTGGGCCGGATTGCCCAGATAATCCGTGTCTCGAATGAGTCCTCCGTGGGCAAAAGCGCGTACAGGCTTCAAATCGCTTAGATACACAGCCTCAGCCTCTAATGGCTGCCGAATCATAAAGCTCAAAACAACGCGGGCTTCGTGCGGCTCCACGGCCTGATCGGAAATGGCGATTTCTAATTGATGCTTCCGAATGTGTGTGTCCGCCGCGAGAGCCTGGGGCAGATTGAGACTCAGACGCAGCCCCCGGCCCTCTTCAACAGGCGTTATTGTCAGCGCAGCAGCGGGCACGGGCTGGCCGTTCAGCCGCACACGCAGCCCCTTTATGTCCAAAGGATTAGCCTTATCCCGAATTTCCGCCTCCAGGAGCTTGGGGGCCTCAATCCAGCCCAGCCTGGCCTCCTGATTTTCCACCGCCACGGGCTTGCCGTCCAGCTTTATCGCAATTTGGGGCGCCTGCTCATCCTCCAGATTGAGCCAATCGGGCTTATTCGCCAGCAGATACACGCTTTGCCCCTGTGTTTTTTCGGCGGCAAAAGAAAGATGTGTTTGCCCACGCGAAGCTAATTGCCAGGGCCCCCGTCCTATGCGCATGTACAGAGCCTGAGCGGCGAGCGGCGAGCGAATTGTGAAATCTCCCGGCCCTGTGGCTGTGTACAATTGCCCCAGCGCAGAAGGCTCGTGGCGGAAACAAAAATCATTGGCCACATGCACTTTTAAGCCCGGCTGGACCCCGTAAATCACATACCAATCGCCTATTTTTATCCCTTCCGCCGCCAAATTCACGGGCTCCAGCACTTCCACTGTATCTCCCCCATAGCCCCCGCCCACACGATTAACCTGTTTGATTGTATAAAGCTTATTGCGCTCCGGAAACCATAATTTCAATCCCTGATAATAAGGACTGTTGCCGTAATCGACCATGGGCCGCCATGTTTTAATCACATTTGGCCGCTCCGCCGGCAGCTCCGTGACTTCATGCCAGCTCATAATAAAGGGCGCATGATCCTGCACATCCACGCGAATGAGCCCTCCCGAAAGCGGCGTCACTTTATCAATCCGATAGCCCTCCTCACAAGGCGGCCGCAGCGGGCTTTCAATGCGAATCTGGAGCTGCCGATTTTGTAAGGCTGTGCCGACAGGCCACGGCTTGTCCGGCTTGATGATTAGAGCGCTTTCCTTTCGTGTGCCCGTCAAATCCCCTACAACATCCACAATTTCGCCTGTAAAATCCCCCGGCAGTGTGACGCCATATTCCCCCGCCTGTAAATATGTCCCGCGGCAGATTTCACAGCCAATAATCTGCCCTGCGCTATCCTTCCGCACAAGCGCATAGCGCGCATCTGTTTGAAGCTCCGTTCCAATACGACATTCTCCCCCCTCAGATTGATAAAGGACAATATCCGTATGGCCATCCGCAAATTCCAGCTTCAAGGCCACAATATCCCTTTTCTGCCCCGCGATATTCTGTGCCGGCAGCCTTTGCACCGATTTAATGACAGATGTTTCGCCCTGGCGAAATCCCTCTAAAATGCGAATATACAGCTCCTCAATTTTGCGCGCGGCGCCGGCGGCCTCATTTGCCGGCAGACGCCGCTCAATGACAAAATCACGCGCATCCAGAAACGCCACATTGCCGTCGACGCGCTGCCCGGCAGGCAAAGGCTGCCGCAGCCAGCCAATCCAGGGCCCCTTGGCTCGTAGCAATTCCACGCGGCTGTCCGCGCCGGGAGGCAGGCCAATCACACGCAATCGGGCGGCGCCCACCCCCTCGGGCCAGGGACGTTGATAGGGCTTGCCGCCCGGATCCCGGGGGCCATACAGGCCCAGATCCATCTCCCATGTCACGCTCCACGGCTGCTGCGGCGGCGCTAATTTCTTCACATGCCGCACATGGGCGAACGCTTGATTTTCCGGCGTGTCCTCTGTCTTTTGCCCGCCGAAATAATATTCCTTCAGGGTCTTGGCTTCGCTGATAACGCGCGGCATCTCCTCCTGTATCGGATCCCCAAAAACGCTGTAATACAAGGCCTGACGGCCTTCGCCGCGGCATGTCAGCACATCCACGGCATAGGGCCTCCCCTCTGGCCCTTCCACCCCGATAATTGTCCGCCGAAACTCCTGAATATTTTTATTGCGGCGCGCCCAGGAGAAATGATCCCGTACATCCAGAATTTGAAAGCCCGAGCCGGGCGCTCCGGCCGTCTCGCCCCCCTTGAAAGTGAGCGTCTCCCCATAGCCGCGATTGTCGCCCCAGCCCGGCCCTGTGCCTATCTCATCAATTGTCATATTGTTTTGACACAGCGGGCTATGGGCATAATTCCACGACCAATTATCCGGCGGCCAGCCGCCCTCCGCAATTTCCTTGGGATAATTCATCTGGCGCAGGGCTTGAAATTCCGGCCGTTCCCATTGCAAGCGCGCATTGCACCAATAAGCGGCATAGCCGCCCCGCCGCAACAGGGGCACGCCGTCCAGCCAGCATTCCAGGCCCAGCGCATCCTGGGCGTTATGCAAGCTGGCGCGGCTATCTGTGAGACACAGCTCCAGCCGATGCCCGGCGCCCCCCACGCGGATAATTCCCACGCCATAGCCTGCCCAATTGCGGCTGCCGATTTTCTCCGCCGCCGCGACTTTTTGCGGATCTGTTTGCAGCGCAGGGAAGACATGCTGATGTTGATCCCCAAATTCCACATACAGGCCGCGCACAGTCGTGAGCTTGCCCATTTCCTGGGCGGCGGCATTATAGAACGGATGATCCTGCAAAAAATCGGGATAATATTGTAGCCAGCCTTTGGGATCCGCCAGAAACGGATAAAAATAGCCGCCCGGCATAGCCATATAATTCGGCGCGCCCTCGCCGTTGAGGCCATCGTAATATGTGTGATTGTACAGCGTGACTTCCTGGGCCGGCCCGGCAAAATCTATCAGCGTCTTGTCGCCTGCCAAAATCCCCAAAAGCCACAAATCCACATAATTCGCCTCCTGATAATTCGTCAACAGCTTTTGGGAGAAAGCTGTCTTGAATATCAGCACAAGATCTCCGATGAGCTTCTCCATAATTTTGCGTTCCAGTGCTTCAGGATCGCCGTATAATTTTTGGGAAACAGCCTTAAAATGCGGATGATGACGCACGCGGGCGAAGGGCTCCACCCAGATATGCTCATCCATCATATTCAGCCAGCCCGGACTGGAAAACGGCATGCGTCGCCCCCAGGCCCCCAGCGGCGTCAGCTCAAATATCCCAGGCTGGGGCACTTTGAGCCACGCTTCGCGTGTCAAGGGCTTCCCCTCCAGCGTCGCCAGTTGATTGTATGCCGCCAGGGGCAGCCCATAATATGTGTCCGCCACTTTATCCAGAATGACGGCGATCTTGTGCACATATACAGGATCAGCTGTTTCCACAAACGCCTGGCCAAAGCGTCGCACTAAATCACAGCCCTGTTCCAGCCAGCGCCGATAATCCAGCCGTGTGCGGATAAATAGCTCCCATATGACGCCCTCTTTGTCCGTAAAAATTGTCGCCTCATCCTCATACATTGTGCCATCTAAATGTTGAAAAGCCACTTTTTCCGTCGGGCGCAGCGGATAATCGGGCGGCATTTCCTCCTTTCGGCCCCATAGCTCACGTCGACAACATGTCGTTGTCGCGTGATACCAGTTATTGGGATCGTATGTCAGCCCGAAATTCCACGATCCGCACAGAGGGCAATATTTGAATAGCGCTTGCTCCGCCTTCGCCGGATCTACAGTGCCAGAGCGCACACGGGCGAAGGGAACAATATGACGCGGAAAATCCCGCGTCAATTCCTCATCCGTTGGCGCTGTGGCCGCATAGCGCGCAAATGCCTCCTCGGCCGGCAGCGGCGGATGCGCCTTGTTCCAGCGCTCCACTTGCTGTCGGCACCAATCAGCATATAAATTCTCTTTATTTAGCGGCGGAATCTTGCGTCCTGGAATGAGAGCCGCCACTTTCGCTCCGCGTTCCGGAGCCTGCCAATAATTGCCCTGCGCGGCGCCACAGCTAATGCTCAACACATAAATGAGCATCCCGCACATTAGCCATAATGGCCACATAACATGCCCTCCTGAAAACATTTCTTGCTGCTGTAGCCTGTCTTCTCTCGTTTTTGCCCCTGTTTAATTTGCCTATTCTTATGTGCCCGGATTTTTCCTCTTAAAAAAGCCTTAAAAGACGCAAATTGCCTGAAGGGAAAATAGCCCATTAATCTCTGTTTAAGTGATGGGAAAAACAGAGGAATTTTTGAAGGAAAGCCGCTGCCACGCGACGCATATTTTTATAGCTAAAAAGTTTATTTCCTTACAAAACAAATCTTCACAAAAAGCTTTTCTTAGGGGCATTATTAATTCAGGAGTGTCAATCAGATGCGACAGATGCTGAGCCAAAAATTGAGCTTAATGATAGCCTGTATGATTTTGCTGGGAGCATTAGGCACAGCCCAGACGCAGGCCCTCCATCCGCGTCTATGGCTGCGGGAAGCAGATGTCCCGCGCCTGCAAAGCCTGGCCAAAGATCAGACGCGCAGCCCCCTGGGCTTTGTGCCCGCTGAATCATACAGGGCGTTAGCGGAGCAGGCACAACGCTTTTTGCAGGAGCAATCCTTCACATATACTGTCAGTATGCCGGGACGCGAGGGAGGCCCGGCCAAAACATGGAGCTATACGCTCTCGGACGAGGCGCCGCCCCGCCATGATGATTATTCCCATTATCCCTGCTGGACAGGCTTATCGCGGGCGCTCGAAACACGGATTATACATTTAGCTTTTGCCGCGCTTGTCAGCCAGGAGCGCGCGTATTTTGACAAAGCGCGTCAGATGACATTGCATCTGTGTCGCTGGCCCGGCGTGTGGACAGATCCCAGCTATGGCAATCCCGGCGCCTGTCTGGACACGGCGCATATATCCAATGCAGTCGCCCTCTTTTATGATTGGCATTATAGGCAACTTTCTGAACAGGATCGTGTGCTCATCAGGCAGGCGCTGAAGGAAAAAGCCATTGCGGGCTTACGCAAAGCCATCCCTTCCTATGGCGCCGAAGGCTGGCCCAATGGCTTTGCCGTCCTGACAGCGGCGCTCGGAACATGTGCCGTAGCGTTGCAGGGCGAAGAAAAAGAGGCGGATATCTGGCTGCAAGAGAGCCTGCAATGGGCGAAGGAATTTTTTGATACACAGGGCCGCGATGGCGGCTGTATGGAAGGCCCCGGCTACGGCACATATGGCGCCGACACGCTGGCGAAATTCTTATGGGTCCTTGATTCCGCACAAATTCCCCATACGCTGCTGCAACATCCCTTCTTCCGCACGCTTCCTGTGTACAGCATTAGCTTGCTTTGCCCCAGCGACAAACAGCATACGGGATTTGGGGATTGCTGGTTTGTGCAGCCGTTTGCGTTATGTATGGCTCTGCTGGCGCGACAAGGCAATCGGGACGCAAATTGGTATCTGCATGAAATCGGGGCAATTAAATGCCGCACAATAGAAGAGTTTCTTACGATTGGCTTGCATATGCCCGCTTATGTGTCGCCGCAAAAGCCCTCCTGGAATCCGTCCCGGGCTTTTGTGGATATTGGCTATGCGGCGCTGCGGGACGGCTTTAATGAGCGAGCGGCCTTTTTGGCTTTCAAATGCGGGCCGCCAGAGCGCATTGTCGGACACAATCATTATGATCATAACAGCTTCCAGATTCATTTCAATGGCAGCTGGATTGCCTCTGATCCGGGATATACAGGCTTCTTTGATCCGCCGGACAATAAATATGGCCGCTGCACCTTTGGCCATAATACAATTACGCTGGATGTGGATGAGGCGTATTTGAAAAATATGCGCGTGCCGCTTGTCGGCCATGATCAGATTCGCTTGAATGGCGGACGCATTGTGGCTTTCCACAGCAGCAATTTATATGATTATGTGAAGGGCGCCGCGGCGGAAGCCTATAATCCCCAGTTGGGCGGCGCAAACGCGTGCATTCATTTCTGGCGGGCCGGGCAGCAGACAGGATTCGCTCAAATCAGGGGGCCACGCCCCGTTGCCACAGAATGGAAACAATATGAATTTTCCGGCGTCGCCCCGGAAGAAGCGGCCTTTTTCTGTCTGGCGCTCCAATATGACAGCGCGGAAGGCAGCGTATGGTACGATGACGCCGAGCTGCTCATAGATGGCCAGCCCCTCTCCTTGCCCAATCCCGGCTTTGAGGAGGGGATGACGCATTGGGGGCCCCGGACGGGCGTGTCTGGCGCAGGAAAGCATGAAATTGACGAACGCGATGCCCATTCCGGCCGCCGTTCGGCGCGCATTGATGGCCCCGGCGGATATTATTATTGGAAGCCCGACGGCAAGCTGTTGCCCATTAAGCCCGGGCAAAGAATCACAGCCCGTTTTTGGGCAAAATGCAGCCCGCCGCAGCCCTTGATGAAGCAGGCTAATCGGGAAATTCTGTTCATCAAGCCCTATACATTCGTTATCCGGGACACATTGGAAGCCAGCGCTCCCCATACCTTTCATTATGTTTTGCATACATTGGGCCAGGCGAAAGTGCTGGGGCCACATCAGGCGCAGCTCAGCGCGCCCGGCCAGGCGCGTCTGGAAGTGCACATTTTTTCGCCCGCAGGCGTTAATCTTGCCGCTGGCTATTTCCCTGGCGCCGAATCGCGCGGGCCCTATCTGAATGCCGCCACAGGGCGCACTGTGGCCACAACAATTTCCTCTGTCCTGGTAGCGCGGGATGCGGAATTCACGCTCGCTAATCCCGGCTTTGAGGAGGGTCTGGGCGGCTGGACAATTCGCACGGTGGAAGATTGCGCCAAAAATCATGTCGTGGATGAGCAAGTGGCGCATTCCGGAAAGCGCTCCGGCAGGATTGACGGCCCCAAAGGAGGCTATTATTATACGCCGCGCTTTGCGATTGCGCCGGGACAATCCGTACGCGTGCGCTTCTGGGCGAAATTAGAGGGCCGGCCTGATCGCTGGGCATGTGTGTATTGGTGGCGTACGGATGCGCTCGGCAGCAACGCCACGGGCTCGCAGCCGGGGCCCCAAATTGAGGGCAATGAATGGAAGCAATATGAATTCGTGGCCACAGCGCCTCCAGAAACGGCGCAGGCGTGTGTCGCCTTTAATTTTTCCGCCGCCGGGCGTATCTGGATTGATGATGTGGAAGTGCAGCTGGAGGGCCAGCGCGCGCAATTGCCTCCGGCTCAAGTCACGGCGCTGCAAGACGGCCAGCAGGGCCTGATAATTGCGCTGGATGGCATGCGGCATTATGTGGCTTTTCAGCCCGAGAGGCGCCCCTGGACGCCTTTATTGCCAAGGCTCGCAGCCCCCTGGACAATGGCCTTTGGCGCCCATCGGCTCACTTGTGACGGCAAAATGGCGTGCGTCAGCGAAAACGCACAGGGCAGAATTATTGGCGCCTGGCTTCTGGATGGCAGGCTTTTGCGCTGGGATGGCAAGCCGCTTACGCCAGCTCTCGCTTCTTCTTCTGCTCTCCAGCAGCCGGCGGTCCCTGGCCTGCCGAAAGAGGCGCTCCCTCCCGCCAGGCCATAAAATATAATTTGCCCGGCGCTGTAAATGTCGACGCATATAAAGCGCAGCAGGCCCCGTGCATTCATTTGTGTCGCTGCTCAAGACAGACATCAGCTGGCAGAGCGGCTTTGGGCTGATTGCTTTTTTGATTTTGTTCCTGCAGCATTTCCGTGCTGCCGTAGAAATTGTAAGAGCGGCTTTTCGCTTTTCAGCTTATTTTGCTTTTTTTGCCGAAAGGAGGCATTTCTGGCGCAGGCCAGAGCGCTTGTGCCCCCGGAAGGATTGAGAAAACAGGCTTCTCAAATGAAACAGGAAGGGCTGCAAACAGGGATGCCAGCGCCTCTGGAAGGATTGAGAAGGCAGGCCCTTCCTGAACATGAAACATAAAGAACTGCAAACAGAGAGGCCTTCGCCTCTGGAACGATTAAGAAGGCGGAGCCTTCCTGAACATGAAACATAAAGAACTGCAGATAGGGAGGCCTGCGCTCTGGAAGGATTGAGAAGACAGGGCTTTCTGAACATGAAACACAAAAGGCTGCAGACATGAATGCCTGCAGCCCGTGAAGAGATGAAAGAGGCCGCGTAGGGCAGGCGTCCCCGCTGCCCGCTCCCATTCTTCGCGTTCCCCTTATCCGCGCGGGGCAGGCGTCCTCGCCAGCCGTCCCCACTCTCCGCGTGGGGCAGGCGTCCTCGCCTGCCCGTCCTTTTGCTTGCATATGGAAAGCCTGCTTGACAGCCCTCATTTCCTTGCGGCCTCACATGGCTGTCAGGGGCATTAAAACTACATTAATTTTGCGCGGGCTTGTTGCCAGAGCGTTACAGGAGCTTCTTTGGGGTTGAGGCCGGGGAGGAAAGCCAGGCCGTAAATCATAATTTGCTGCGCGCTACTGGCCTGAATGAGCCGGACGCCCTCTGCAATTTGTTCGGGCGTTTGCAGCTCACTGTAGCGTTTTACACTCAGCGCTCCAGCCCAGCGAATTTCGTATTGGGCACAAAGAGCGCCAATGTGGGCCAAATTTTCCGCCAGGCCTGTCAGGCTGCCTGACATCACATAACAGCTATCCACTAAGCGCTCCCGCAGCCACTCTCCCCAGGGCCAGAAAAATCTTTTGGGGTCTTCAGCTAAATGAAAAGCCATCACGGACAATTCCAGCGGCTGTGGCGCCTGCTGGAGCCGCGCCCGGATTTCTCGCACCAGCTGCGTTGTAAAATGGCAGCGATGTTCCAGCCAGGCCGCGTCGGAATTATCCACATCCAGGGGCGAGGCGCCGTAGCGTTGCCGAAAGGACTCCCGCAGCGGAGTCTCATAGCCATACAGGCACACGCCTCTTTCGTCAACGGGCATTGTCAGCGGCTCCAGCTGAACGCCGTCCGCGCCGGAAAGGAGCGCGATATGGATAATCCAGTCCGCGAGAAACTCCCGCACTTCGGGATAGCCCAGACTGGCGAAAGCAATAGGCTGCGCCCCGGCCAGAGCTAATTCCAGGGAAGAACGCCCCTCCCGATGAAAAGTCGCACATTGAGGAAATTGCTGGCCCAGAGCATACATATGGAAGAGCTGTTGGCCCTCCGCAAAGTTAGCCCACACGCCCATCACGCCCGTGCCCAGGCCGAAATATAATTGCACTCGCAGTCCCGCTGCTTTCGCCTGCTGGACAAAACATTGCACACGCTCGACATACGCAGGGAGCGTTTCCGCAGCAGGAATTTCTCCTGTGGGTGTAACGAAATATCCGGGCGGAAAATCAATCCAGGGGATGACTTCTTGGAAGCCGCCTGCACATATCTGGTCAATCATGGCGGCGATTTCGGCTTCGTTAATCTGTTCCGCTTCATTAGCCGCCGGGCGTTTGTGACTGTAAGGCGTCCCCAGACAGGCATAGCAGCCCAAAGTCTTTTCGCTGGCCATCATTTACTTTTCCCCTAATCCTTGAGAAGCCTCGTAAAATAAGTGTTTCCCCCTGTGATTGATGAAAAAAGCCGGCTCTTTTTCCATCTCTTTATTCAGCCGGCTATGGAATTTTCCCCGGGCTTCAGGCGCGCTTCGGCTCCAGGCCCAGCGATTTTACAAAACTTTCATAAGCGGAGCCCCCTAATCGGCTTTTTGATGCAGCAGGGCGTATGTGAGGGGAGGCCCCCAGTTGCCCGCGCCGTCCTGGGCGCGGATATGGAAGAAATAAATGCCCGCCGGGCAATCTTCAAAACTCTTAGCCACTTCTGCGCCTTCGGGCGTCTCGTCCGGCACTGTCGCGGCATTCTGATCCAGCACAAAGCTGAAATTTTTAATGCCCGTCGTGTCGGTCGCCCGCCAGCGCAACACAGGAGCATATTTGCCGATCTGCCCGATAATGAAATTGTCAAATTCCGCCCAGGCCCCGGGAGCGTTGTCCATTGTGTTGCGATCCCCAATGAGGAGCAGCTCCACCACTAGAGGCCCTTCCGAGAATTGTCGCCGCAGCAGGGGCAACAAATCCACAGAAGTATGCCGCCACTTGCCGTCCGCCACGATATTGGGGAAGCGGCCCAGCACATCTGTCGGCGCATCATTAAGCGTTATGGCAAAAGCGCGCCCCCGGATCATCACTGTCAGCGCCAATTTTGTCTCCGGCGGGATTCTGTAATCAAAAGCAATTATGGGATATTTTTCGGCATCATACGGCTCGCGTGTAATCACAGCTCCCATATGGCCGCCCTGGCGTTGATTTGTCAGCCGGATGGCCCCTTTGCCGCTCGCCACCCCCTCGTGGACAATCTCCACTTTCGCCCCATTTGCGCCCTCGTGCGTCTGCCAGGGCACGCTGTCGTCTTCAAAGTTTTGCGTCAACCATGTCGGATGTGTTGTGGAATGAATTTCGCGCACAACGGGCGGCGTTTTGTCCAGAGCATAATCCATAATCCAGTTCCAGGCGGGCAGTTGGGAGACGGGATTGCCCGCATAATCCGCTGCCGCGAGCAATTGCACGCGCACTTCTGCTTGATCGGGGAACACAACTGGCTGGGGCCGCACTTCCTCGCAATTCCAGATCAGCCGCCCTGTTACGGGATTGAAGCGCAGCGCGGCGCCGTCCATCACATATTCCGTGTCATTGACTTTCAGACGGATGCTGGATGGATTGATTCCCGCCAGGCCCTTATCTGTCAGCTGGATTTCCGCTTCGGAAACGGCCGCGCGCTGGCCAGCCACAGGCGCTAGCGCCTGGGCTGTGGGGGGCTCAGAGTCTACCAGCAATCGCCGCCGCGCCACCTCGCTCCAATTGCCGGCGCGATCACGCACCCGCACATGCAGCCAGCCTTCTGTGAGGCCGTCTAAAGTTAATGGCGCTTCCGGACTGACGGCATTGATTGTTTCTGGCGGCGCGGCGTCCCAGGGCCCCACCGTATACGCGGCGCCCGCTATGCCACTCACATCCGCCGCCTGCCACGCCAGACGCAAGGGCTGAGCGCCGCTGACAATGGGAACAATCTGGAAATCATCTATATGATAGGTGGCGCCCGCACGATTGCCCGCCCAGCCCCAATCAGCAATCACAAATTGCCGCACTATAAATGTGGGCGCCTGGGGATCGTCCCGGCGCAGCATTTCATAGAGATTAAAGCTCGTTGTATGCCAGCGATTGTCCGGCTGGACATTCGGCACGGCGCCAATCACGCCCAGCTCCCCGTCATTATCCATAAAGCGGATCTGCTTCCAGTCGCCGTTCACATACACGGCAAAATCCGCGCGCAGCCGATCATCGCATTTGTAGGCAAAGCTGACAATGCGATGTTTGCCCGCGTCAAAGGGCTTCTGCAAAATGTACACGCCGAAGCGGCCGCTTGTAACGGGATTGTAAAGCTTGAGGCTGTATTTGCCGCTGTTCGCCGTGCTGTCATCGCGTGTCAGCACCGCGCCTCCAGCGCCAAAAGGCGCCCATTGGCCCATATCCCGCTCAAAATCATCATCACAAATATAGCCCTCGCCGATCTGGACAACGGGACGGGCAGGCGGCGTGCGATCACTGCTGTGCTGGAGACTTAATGTCCATTGTAAGGGGGCGGGGAGGGCATTGCCCGCCCGATCCGAAAGCGCCTGCACCGCCAGCGCCACACGCCCGCCGTCCTCTAAGCTCAGCCCGGCGCCGCGGGGATCAATCCGCAGCTCCTGCGTGCTGGGATCGTAATCCACCGCCGGCGCAGCCAAAGAAAGCTCTATCTGTCCCAAAGCGAGCTTCAGCGTCTGCAAATCGGGCCCGCTGCCCCCCGGATCCTGAATTTTCAGCACGATCGGCTGATCGCTTAAGCTCACATCTGGAGGAGGATTTTGCAGCTTTACAGCCGGCGGCGTGTGATCCACTGCCCAGGCATAATGCACCACAGGCCCCCATTGGCCATTCTTCCACAGCGGGCGCACATGAGCATAATAGCGGCCTTCTTTTTCTGTTTCCCAGGAATATTTCCCCTCTTTGCAGTTAACTTCCAACGCAGGCGTTCCATCGGGCTTATCATCTACAGCCACAGCATAGCCCATGGCTTCCTGGCCCTGCTGCGGGGCGATGGCGAGCTCCAGCTTGCGCCCCTGCGGCTTTCCCAGATAAAAATTATCCAGATGCCATGTCGTGCCCGTGCGATTGCCGCCAAAGCCTGCCAGAAGATAGCCCTCGTTGTTCAGATTGCCCGCCCAAAGATCGCTGACTCGGGATGTAGACAAATTGGGCCCCAACAAGCGCTGCAAAGCGCCCAGCAAATCAAATTCCGCATGATGCCATTGCCCATCGGCGATAACAGGCTCAATCGCCCCCAGCCGAATACAGCCCGGCGCCGGCTCCTTGCAGCCGTTAAAGATTATTTCATAGCGCTGCCCGTTGTGTGTTGTGAGATAAAAATTCACTTTCGCTTCGGGCGTGATGCGATAATCAAACGCTAATATGGGAAATTGGCTGGCTTTGAATTCCTCGGACACAAAATTGACGCCAAAATGGCCTCCTGCGGCGCGATTGGCGATTTGCAGACAATGCCCCTTCCCGGACGGATCATCTGGCACAAGTGAACAAATCGCCCCCTGATCTTCGTCTCTGGAGACAACGCGGCCGAGCCCATTTTCAAAATCGTTTTGGATTGAGGGATGTGTAGCGCTTGTCAACACAATGCCGGGCTCATTGATTTTTGTCTGCGCCAACAGGGGAGAGGGGCTCGGGGGCAAAGGCGAACGCGGCAGCTTTTCCTTTTCATAATAGATTTTCACGCGCGGCGTAATCAAATCATTGCGCAGCACCCATAGCGCCACACGACCGCCTGGCAGCGGCTGGGGATCCGTCGCTTCCAGCACGAGATTTTCATCAAAATAAATCTGCAGTGTGGAGCCGCTCTTGCGGACACGCAGCGCCCACCACTTCCGATGCCATTCGTAGGTGCTGGGCTGGCCATTTTCATAGATGGGCCACAAGGCCTTGGGATCGCGTGTTTCGGCCAGCACGCGCGTGCCCCGCATAATCCGTGTCCAGCGATTATCCTCGCCGCCGATGATGAAGGCGTAGCCGCTATCCAGATTCGCCCCGTCGCCACAAATCGTGATATTCACATCATTGGGATGCAGATAGGTGGGATTGCGATTGAGGCGCATTTTGAAGGCGCAATACAATTCCACGGTAATATCGCCCACGAATTCGCGCTTATTCCATAGCGCGGCCACGCCTTCCAGCGAATAGCCCCCGTACCACGACCATTGGGGGCTGCATGTCCAGCGATTAGTGGCATTCCATTCCCCGCTGCGGGCGATCCAATCTGTCGGCGCAGCGCTAAAAGTGTAATCATAAACATGATCGGAGCGCAGATCCACTTCGCCCATCGGCACGCCCAGCGCCGCGCCCGAGAAAAATACACGGCCCTTGTCAATCTGCAAGGCGGCCTCTAGCAAAGCTTGTTGCGCCCCGGCAGAATCCTGGCCCCAGGATAGCGCAACGGCAAGCCCCAGCCCTACGCTCAACACAATCAGCATTCGCGCAATCATTTTTATTGTCCCCGACAGCCTTCTTTCTGACTATTGATGTGCCTTTCCTGCCAGCTCTTTCAGCGCTCTTCCAAGGGCACCCAATTCATCAGGCCAGCTGTGTTGTGACTGTATATCGCCTTCACGCTGCCAGCTCAGCGACTGATTTGCAACACAGGCTGCTCATTCACCCACACGACAAACAAGCGGCTTTCGCGGCTGAACACAATGCGCGCTTCGCCGTTCACTTCCACTTCCGCCTTCTGCAACTCCTTATCCGCCGCCAGAAGGGAAAGCTGCAGCTTCGGGGAATTTTCCGTCGCTGTGATGAGCAGCGCGACGCCTGAGGATTGCCCCGGCTCCGCGCCTAATACGGCCCGCGCTGTTCCCGAGCGCTTCCCCACTTCCGGAATACGGAAGGCAAGGGATGTATCGCCGAAATAATCCCCCTTGCTCCACCACTCATCCTTGCCTTCAGCGGGCGGAACCCACGGCGCTTTTGTGCTGGCCCAGGAAGCCATCTCGGGATGTTGATCTGTTTCCGTAAATTCCCGTGTGATGTGCGCGCCTTTGCGTGGCCGCAAGAGCATGAGCTCCACATTGTCAAATGTAGCCGCTCCATCGGCGTATAAGCCAATCGCTCCGGAAGCCACGCCTGGCGCCACAGCTTGCAGCCGCACCTTATCATTGCAAAGGCCTGTCAGCAAGCCCTCTTCCACGCGCACTTGCAATTTTATTTTGGCTCCACGCTCTGTAAAGGGACATTCGGCCAATACAGCGCCTCCCTGCTCCGTAAAGCGCACGAGCTGCAATTTCCCCGCATAAGGCGTCTGAGCTTTGGGCGGCGCATAACGCAGCACACAATAATTTTTCGGCCCTGTATAGCAAAAAGCCAGGCCCGCTCCCGCCACAGCGGCGACGCTCACATCCGCTTGCGCGGTGTAGCGCTGCCATAATTTTGATCCGGCCCCACACACAGAACGCCCTTTTCCCCTGTAGCTTATCACGCCATCTTTTTGGATCCAGCCCTCCGCACGCCATTTGCCGGGGACTATCTGGCCGAATGTCTCCCGGAACATATCCCATTCCTGACAATCCACATCATCAAAAAAGACGCCGGCCTGGCCCTCCACATACAGGCCTATTTGCCCCTGCCCAAATAATGGTGTTTGCGTCTGCAGCCGAATTTCATCATCCACAAGCGCCTGGATAATCCCATCGCATGTCCGTACGCAGAGCTTCGCCCATTGTCCCGGCTCGTAGCCGCCTTCTTTTTCCGCCAGCACTTTTTCCTGGCCCTGTTGAACGGCTACAAGTTGCAGCTTATTGCCCTGCGGCGGCGCATCGGCCAGACACGTCCAGCGCAGCAGCAGATAATTTTTGTCATCCTGATAATAGAAGACAAGCCCCACAGCGCCGCGGCCGCGCGGCTTTACAGAAGCCTCCAGACTATAACGATCCCAGAAACTGTAGCCGCCTATCGCTAAAGCCCGCGGCTCTCCCGACCCCAAAAAAGAAAAAGCGTTGGCGGATTTTTCCGCTTCTTCATGTCCGGCCTGAGGATCATCACGCAATGTATGGAGTTCCCATTTGCCCAACACAGGCTGCCAGGGGCTCTGGGCGCCTTCTTCACGAACAAAATCATCAGAAACAAACATTTCGCCCACAGGCTGTACGGCGACATCCGCAAAAGCCCCTCCTGTAATCGCCAGGCCAATTTTGCCATCATGTAAAGACGCCTCATAAGCCCGCAAGAGCACGCTGCCATTCCAGATAAAGGCCATCCGCCAATCGCGTCTTTGCAATATGAAAAGCGCTTCTTTGCTTTGAGGCACTGTGACAGCAGCCGGCACGCCGAGGGGAATGATCTTCTTGTTGCCTTCCACTAGCGCCAGGCTCACGCGGCCGTCTTTGAGCGTCAACAGATAATGCCGCTTATCGGGCTGATAATTAAACAAGATGCGGGCGCTGAGCTTGGCGGGCTCCTGTATCTGCAGCCGCCCGCTCAGATTGAAATCCCCTTCCCCTTCTTCCTCCAGAAATTGCAGCTCCGCCGCCCAAACACATACAGGAAGCAAAAGGGCCCCCATCAGCAGGGCAATGACAAATCTTTTCAATTCGCCCTCCCTCCGCTTGCTCATCCCCGTATCATAAATTAACAATTTCCCCCCTGTTCATCACATTTTGACAGTTTCCGCTAGGGCGTCGGCTTTTCCGCGCGCACCGGCACATAATTCAAATTCGTCGTGAGCAAAAATTGATCCAGCTTGGCGCCGTCTTCGCGATTGCGCACAATGATTTCCACATTGCCTGCAGACAATTCTATTGTGGGCCCCTTGACCCAATGCCATCGTTGATAAGTCCCATCCTGGCCAAACACGACCCACGGCTTGTCTCCAATCTTCAAAAAGAACGAATTCCCGCAGCCGTCATGCCAATGGGCGCGTCCCCAAAAACGATATGTGCATGCCACGGGGATTTTGACAACATATTTGGCACTGCCTTGATCCACAGGCGCCCCTTCCTGTGTCCCGTGCGGACGCTGCAGCGGAATCTGAATGAACGCCCCGCCTGAGGCTAATGTGCTGCTGACTTTTTCCATTGACGGCGTAATGCTGACATAATTCTCCGCCTCCACCACAATTTTCACACTTGCGGCGAAGACATATGTCGCCAATCCCACTGCCACGCATACGACAATAAAAATTACCCATTTGTGTTTCTGCATCCTCATCACCTGCTTCCTTAATGTTTAAATTATTTTTTGCCGGCAAGAGTTTCCTGCCTGATCATTCCGTAAATGAGCGCCCACGCTAACGCCGTGCCCCGCACGAATGTGCTTGTGAACAGATTGGCCCCCAATAAGCTCACACAGGCGCCGTACAGGCCACAGGCTAAAGCGCGCTGCCGGGGCGTTTGCGCCAGAAGCCATAATCGCCCCGCCTGCCTCGCAAAATGCCCCAGATACGCCAGCAAGCATACAAGCCCCGCCAGGCCCATGCTGCCAGCAACAACAAGATACAAATTGTTTGTATCCGGCTCAGATTTTTTCACATTGGGCAAAAAGCCGTAATATTGCGGCTGCCCGATATTAAGCTGATAATTGCCTGTTCCCACTCCTAAGACGAAATTCTCGGCCAGCATATTCAAGGAGGGCAGCCATTCAATCCAGCGTTTCTTCACAATTGGCCCCGCCTGCTCCAGCCCCTCTTCAGCTACAATTTTATAAATGGGGCCTTCCTCAAAAGGATTGAGCATTTCCCGAAAGGCCTGCCGATTTAACGGCAAGGCTGTAACTGTAACTAACAGGAAAATCGCAATGCCAAAAGTGGCTCCAACGGCCAGACGGCGGCTATCTGCCAGCCAGCTTTGCATAATTAAAATGAGCGCTAAAATCCACACAAGCGGCGGCGCCAGCATTGTCAGCCCCCCTAACAGCACAACAATCCCCGCCCATATCCGCTCCCACAGATCTTCGGAAAATAGCGCGAGGCCCCAAAATAAAGGCAAAATTAGGATCAAAAAGCCGCTATAGGCTGTTCGGCTTTGGAAAAGCGATTTGACTGTCTGCACATCATTGCTTGTCCAATATTGAACAAGCGCATAGCCCACAGCCAAAGTCGTGGCAGCCAAAAGCACGCGCGCCGCCTGCCATTGTTTATCTTGTGTATGTAAAATATTGGCGAAAAGCACATAAGCCACGCCGAAATAGAGCGCTAATTGGATAATTTCCTGCGCTGCCGCCTTTAGACTCTCTGCGCCCAGCCCCGACAAAATCGCCACACACAGCCACGCCCAGAATGCAAACGGCGGCTTGCGCGCCTGACGCAATTGACGGCTTGCCCACAGCCATAACAGGAAGCTCCCGCTTATAAGCACAGCCACAATGTCCGCCACAGCAATAAAAGGGCCATGCTTGGGATCCAGAGCATAAGAAATCTGGCTGGGCAGCACAAAAATTAAAGCCAGCGCCAGCACATAAAAAGCTTGTGGCGGCTTTAGCGCAGGGCTTTCCTCTGCATTAAGCCTTTGTGTTTCGGATGCGAGCTCTTTGTCATTCACGGCCCCTCGCCCCCTGGGAGCAATCCTCCGCCCAGAGCATTCCGGATAAAAGCCAGGATGAGGGCTATTCCGAGATAAATATGGGGCGCTGCCCCGACATATTTTTCCCCAGAAGCAGACAGCATGCTCAGCCCGAGCCAATAATATTGCAACACGCCGGCAATTAATGTGCCCAAACACGCCCGATCAATTTCATAAAACTGACGCAGGCCAAAAAAGCTCACGAGCCCTAAGCCAACTATTAAAATCAGCATAATGTGTAGCGCCCAACGAAACGAGGCAACAATCTCTGCCCCTTGATCTGCCGGGCATTTCACAATATAGCCATAGCCCCCAATGGCCGCCAGCAGCACGCCCACAACACTTATGCCCAATCCTGTTATCCCCAGCCAGGAAATATGGCTCAGCGCGGAGATGCTCGCCAGTTGAGGCTCATGGGCTAAACGCAACGCCAGGCTGGCCCCTAACGCCACAAGCAATTTCCCGCCCGCTGTCCCGCTATAGCGCCCCCGCGTCGCCAGAGCAGAAATAAGCATAGCCAGGGCCACAAGCAAATATGGAAGCCATTGTTTCAGGCTCAACGCCGGCTGCAATGAATAAATCGCCGCCGCCGCAATGACAGCTAATCCCGCATGAAGGATTATAGCCGCCCCGACGGAGGCGTGCTTTTTCGCTGCAGCTGAAGCTTGTTCACAAAGACGCAAATCCGCGTTAGCCATCTTAACTATTATTTATTGTAGTAGTTACTTCCTTTAGAGGCAATAAAAATGTTTCCGTTTCCCCAAAATCACGGCATTTTTTATAGGCAAAAATTTCGACAAAGGCTTGCTCGAAAAGGGGCATAATTTCGGCCACTGTCAGCCTCAGCCCTAATTCTTCCAAAGAAGTCATCATTTGCGGCGAAAGCCCGCAGGGCTGTATCCTGGCAAATCCGGCCATATCACAATTTACATTTAAAGCCATTCCATGATATGTAATCCAGCCTCGCACGGCGATGCCAATCGAAGCTATTTTCCGTCCCTGTATCCAGACTCCCGTATGGCCCTCTTTATTCCCTGCAGGAAGCCCCAGATAATGTAGCGTCCGGATGCCCACGGCTTCCAAATGTCGTAAATATAAATGTATATCCCGTTTCCAGTGCCGCAAATCGATTATTGGATAGGCAATAAGTTGGCCGGGCCCATGATATGTTGCCTGGCCGCCGCGAGAAGTTTCCACAATGGGGAGACGCCCCTCCAGGAGTATTTCCTTTTGGCCCATGCTTTGTGTAGCGTCAGAAGACAACGCAGAGAAATAAAAAAGTTTTTCCTTTGCGCTTTGCCCCACTGTAATTACAGGCTCATGTTCCAAAAGCAAAAGCACATCAGGAATTTTTTCTGCTCGCCGCAGCGCGACAAGCTGCTCTTGTAAAATAGCAGTTTGCCGATATTCCTGGCGGCCCAGGCGCCAGATAGCCAATTCCCGTTCCGCCATCTTAAATGAATGAGCAGGCATGTATTCTGGACTCCTTTTTTAAAGCCCGGCTAATTCCTCATAAAGTCGGATGTGGCCTTCAATCATTCGTTTCAGTGTAAATTCATTGCAGACGCGCTCCCGCAAGGCGCGTGCCATCGCTTTCATCTGTGGATCTTCCAGCGCGCGTAATATCGCGATTGTCAGGGCAAAATAATCTGCCGGCGGCACAAGCAGCCCTGTCTGTTCCGGGATGATAATGTCTGTGTTGCCAGGAATCGCCGTAGCTACGACAGGCAAGCCCGCCGCTCCGGCTTCCAATAAAACATAGGGCAGCCCTTCCCATAGGGATGGCAGAACAAATACATCCAGCGCTCCTAATAAGGCCGGGATGTCTTCCTGATAGCCTAAAAAATATACGCCTTCTTCTGTGCCCACATCTTGCGCCAATCGTTTCAGCGCGTATTGGAGCGGCCCGTCTCCGGCAATGACAAGATACACATCCGGATGTTCCCGGCGCACGGCGGCAATGGCGCGAATAAGATATTCCAGGCCTTTTTGGGGCGATAAGGCAGCCACTGTCCCCACAATTTTGCCTTCTTCGGGCACGCCCCAGCGCGCCCGCAGTTGCTTTTGGGCGGCGGACAGCACATATTTTTCCACACGAATGCCGTTAGGAATAACACGAACGCGTTCGGCGGGGATGATATGATGGGCGAGAGCCAGCTCTTTTTGGCTTTCGCAGGGCGCTACGAGAATGTCTGTCCAGCGTCCTGCCCATTGTTCTAGCTTTAGATATAGCCAGCGGCGAAAGGGCCCCACACGCATCTGGAATGCAAAGGCATGAGGATTATATACAGTGCGGGGGAGAGGGCGAACGCGGCGAGAAGCCAGACGAGCTAAGAAGCCGCCTTTAGAGCTATGCCCGTGAACAAGCGCAGGCTTTATGTCCTGAATAATTTTTCGCAATTGGAGAGCGCAATGGCTATCTCGCCAAAAATGAATCTCCCGGCGCATTGGCAGAATGAATACATCTATTCCCGCTTCCTGCAATTTTTGCAGATCCTGCCGAAAACGCTCCTCACGTAGCACAGAACACACAACATATTGGCGAAAGTGCTCGGCCGGCAGATTCAGGCACAAATCCATTAGATGGCGTTTCGTGCCGCCTACTGTGGCTTCCAGCACATGCATTAAGGAAATTTTGGCCGGCATAATCGGAATTATCAGGCAGTTGCGGAGATTTTGCGCCCAGATAAGCCGTGTAGCGTCAATCTGAAATACGCTCAATCAATCTGCTATAGGCAAAAATGGAGTCACGCTTTATTCCTCGCGGGACTCCTTACATTGTGAATTCGTATTTAGCTGCCTTTTATGCCAAAAGAGTCGGATAAAAAGAAAAACTAAAACGCTTTTTTCAGTTTTTTGCGGATTTTTTCACGCAAATAGCCAACAACGAGGCTCAATTCTTCAATTTTTAGCAAGGCCGCTGCCGCCAAGAAGACGCTCCCGCCTCCGAGCCCTACAGCGGCGGCCAAAGCCAGCATCCGCAATTTTTGCGGCGCAAAAGGCGCCTCCCAGGCCTGGAGCACGGGCGTCGCCTGGCTGCTGATGAAATAGATTACAGCGCTCATCAGGGCTGTCGCCAGAGCTAATTTAGCTGCAAATAAAAGCACAGCGCGTTTGTTGATTTTGCCAAGACGCGGGCGCAACAAGGCGTAAAGGATTATAACTTTTGTGCTTTTGCTAATAGTTAAGGCTAATGCTACAGAAGCCAGAGCCCCTGTGGCGCCAATATAGCCACGCGGCCACAGCCACATCACGCCGATATAGCCGATGACGATATTAAACAAAGCCATGGCTGCGCCCCAATAATTGGGCGTCTTTGTGTCCTGGAGGGCGAAAAACCATTTCATAATACTAGTTTCCAGGGCAAAAAAGAGCAGGCCCGGCGCGTAACAAAATAGGGCAATCGCCGACCACGCAGCGTCCTCCGCTGTAAATTCGCCGTGTTCATATATGATTGTAATAATGGGGCGCGCCAAAAACATCATTCCAATGGAAATTGGCACAAAAATAAAGGCCATCACGCGTGTCATCCCGACAAGCGCCTCGGCCAATTTATCCTTCTCGCCCCGCGCCGCCCATTCGCTTAAAAAAGGATATACAACGAAGCTAATAGCTAAGGGCAAAATCTGCAGCGCCGAATCGCCCATTGTACGCGCAAAATTCAGCGATGTGTACATTCCCTCGCCCAAGCGATCGGCATATATCGTATCGGCTACATTGCGCAGATAAGCAGCTGCCATGCCCACAAATAGAGGCGGAATTAATCTAAACACAGTGCGGGCGCTGGCGCTGGGGAAAGGATTGATAAGCCCCCGATACAGCCGGAGCTTTCGCCACAGGCCCGGCAGCATCATAAAAAAGCGCAAACAGCCCCCTAAAATAGCTCCCAGCGCTGCTGCCAAAATCCCATGAGGAGCTTTAGGATCCCAGAGCATGTACACACCCAATACAATGCCTGCCACAGCGCCCATCCGCAAGCAGAATTCCGCAATCGCTGGAATTGTAAAGCGTTTGTAAGCGTGTAAGGTCAGCTCTGGCATCAGCGAAAGCGATAGAAAAATCACAGCCGGCGCCATCACGCGTAGCAGCAGCACGCCGATGGCAAAGCCCTGGGGATCAGCAGCCATTGTGGGCCACAAAAAACGAATGATGTGGGGCGCAAAAAGCTCAAACAGAGCTGTCAAGAAAATCAACAAGAGCAATTCCAAATTTGCGACAAGGCTTGTGAGCTGCCAGGCTTTTGGCTCCCCCTCTTCCTGTATATCGCGCACAAATTGTGGCAAATACGCGGGCCGCAAAATCTTTTCCAAATTTGTATATGTGCCATAGATGAGCACATTATAAACTTTATAAAAGGCGTCTGTGCGTATGTCGCGGCCAAAATAGCCAGAAATAAGCATGCTGCGCGCATAGCCGGCAATTTTGCCCAAAAACAGAAAAAAAGAAATAATGACGCCGCCTACAGCCATCCGGCGTCCTGCCTGCGCCTCTTCTTTCGCTTTAGGCATTTCCGGCGCGCTGATGGCAAACTCTGACTCCCAATCTGTATCCTGCTCCATAAACTCCAGACTCCTCGAAGCTTAACTATTGTAAAGAGAATCCCCCAGATGCTCCGCTGCGGCTGTAAATCCGGGCGTTGGCCAATGTCGCCAGCCCAGAGCTTGCGCAAAGAGCTGCCCCAAGCGCACTGTATTTTTGTGTACATCAAATTGTTCTGCTACAAGCTCACGCGCCTGCTCGATTAATCGTGTGCGCAGCTCTTGATCCGTCAAGACGCGTTCTATTTTTTCCGCCAGCTCCTGTGGCGATCCGGGAGCGGCAAGCAGCCCTGTCTCTTCATCTTTAACAGCTTCCGGAATAGCTCCCACATTGCTGGCCACAACAGGCACGCCGTATGCCATAGCCTCTAAAATGACATTCGGCAAGCCATCTCGATCCCCATCTTTAGCCACAATGCTGGCCAAGCAAAAGACATCAGCACGTCGATAGACATGAGCCAGTTGTTCTTGCGACAATGCGCCCGCAAAAATCACGCGCTCGCGCAAGCCCAGTCCGCCTGTCAATCGCTCCAATTCATCTCGCAAGGGCCCTTCGCCCACAATAATGAGCTCAAAATCCAGGCCTCGCCCCTGCAAGATAGCCGCGGCCTGAAGCAAAAAGGGAAAGCCTTTCTTTTCTACAAGTCGCCCTACGGATAAAATTAGCGGCACAGGATAATCTATATGGCGCTGCCGCGCCATCTGCTCCACATCCACGCCATGATAAATCAAATACAGCTTATCTGCCAGAATTAGTGCATGATGGCGTTGCAATCGTTCCATTCCATAGCGCGAACAGACGATCACGAAATCCGCTTCACGCAATTTTCGGGCCAGCAAGAGCGTCCGTTCGCCGAAAATGTCCTGTGCATGGCAGGAAATGCTATATCCACAGCCTGTGAGTTCTGTCAGCATTAATCCGACAGTGGCGGGGAAGCTGGCAAAATGGGCATGGGCATGGCGCAATTCCCGGGGCGAAAGCTGGGAGGCGAAATATAAAGCAGCGCAGAAAGCCGAAAGCAATTCCCGCGCGGATCCAGGATGGACAAACATTTCCCGCAATAAAAAATAAATCGTGCCGGCAAGCCTTAAGGGCCTTTGAAATAATGTTTTGAAGAAAGCCCCTAATGTAGCCCGTGAAAGGGGGCGTGGCCGATAGAGCGTCCGTTCTGCCAGATCTGCCGCGGCAGCATGGCGGACGCCTTCGGCGGCAGGCTGCAGGGAAAGCGGCCGTATCCGAAAGCCCATTTCCTCTAAAGCCGTCATTT
>CAZUOJ010000030.1:9372-33347 GCA_964622325.1 uncultured Armatimonadia bacterium | reverse complement strand
ACAGCGGCCACAGTGAAAACGGCTTTATCAGCGCGCAAAATGCTAATAATATCCCTGGCGCCCAGCCCATCATCGCCAGACTGAATAAGACGAGCAAAAAAGTCTCAATCTGGCCTGACAGCAGATTAAAATACATCCCCGGCGTGAGGAGGCTCAAATAGCCTGCGCCCAAAACGCCTCGCCATGTCAACTTCCTGTTCACTATCCAGGCCAAAATAGCTGCAAACGCCCAAAAGCTCAAAAAGCTCAACAGATGAAAAACGCGCACAATGTGGTCCAGGCTCATGGCGCCTAATGGCCGGACAAGCGCCACGAAAAAAGGCGAATACAAAAAAGGCAGCGGCTGTCCCTGCGGCGTTAACAAATCTCCTGTAGGAAATAATGGATACACGCCTATGCCCCTCCAGGCATTTTGTGCGGCGTGGGCGTATGTGTGAGCGTCAGTGCAAATAAAATAGCCGCTCAGGCATTTGGGCAACAAATAGCCTAAATTGATAAGAAGATGGCCGATGATGATGAGGGCAAAAACTTTTGTCCGCCACAGAAAATCAAGGCGTCGCAGCACGCGCTCTACAAATAATGAGCGCGGCGCGGAGGAGGCGCTAAGAATTTCGGCACAGGAGGAAGACGGATAAAATTGAGATTGCATAGGCAAAAAGAAACATACGCCAGCTCTGCTTTTGGCTCCAAGATGTTTCAAAAATTAGGAAGCGTTTTCTCAGGCCGGCACGCCCACTGCCGTCAGATACACAGCGATTTCTTGCTCTCCATCCAGCCCCAGCAAATTATTGACCTCCTCATCAAAAAAGGCGCCAATATTGACACTGGCTAAGCCCAAAGCCACAGCCGCCAGTTGCAATTGAGCGCCCAGATGGCCCGCATCCAGATAAATGTAGCGATACGCCCGATCCCCATATTTCCAGGCGCAACGATCCACGACGGCGCCCCAGGCGAACACAACAGCCGCTTCCGCACAAGCGTTTTGCCCCAAACAGGCTTGCGCCAGGGCAGCCGAAAAATCCCCTTCCGCAATTTGGCACAGACGATGCTTCCGGACTTCATAATGCCAGATGCCGGGCGAACAGCTCTGCACGCGATGAATGAACAGATATGTTTCGTTAGGATATAACGCGCCAGCGGAAGCAGCTGCGCGCAAAAGATACGGCCCGGCCTGTCCCGTCAGGCCTTGCGTAGCCCACAGAAGCTGCGACAATTGCTCCAGCGAAATGGGCTCCGCCGTGAAATCGCGCCAGGAGCGTCGCCGCCGAATGGCTTCAAAGAGCGGCAGGCCATTTTCTGTTTGCGGCGCTGGCAGAGACACAACAGCTAGCGGCTCGGCATATTCCTTGAAAGGCGGAGCAGGCTTTGCCCATGTCGTCATATGCGCCATTTTGCGGCGGGAATATTTTGTCGCCTCGTGAAATTGCGGCCCTATGGCGTCCGTCCGGGACATTTTGGCTCTCCTTCACACACAAAGAGAAGCTTTTAAAAAGCTTTTATGCTTTTGCCTCCGCTCAAATTTTTCGCTTTTGCCAAAAAACACTACAAGCACTGGCTGTAGCCGCACGCGTGGCATTTCAGACAGCTTTCTTCATGCACGAGCGGCCCCCCGCATTCCGGGCAGGCTCCGGCATGGCCAAAACTCTTGCCATTGAAATCAATTGTCATCTGTCCATCTTTGGGCGTCAACAGCCGTTCGATCGCCTGGGCGAAGGCATCGGCGCAGGAAAGAATCTTGCCCCCGCCCGGCTCCCAGGCGGGCATATGGCAGCTGATGCCCTTGAGCTGCTTCACGACATGTTCGGGCTTAATCCCGGAACGAAACGCCAACGAAATAAGCCGCGCGAGCGCTTCTGTCTGTGAAGCCGCGCAGCCGCCCGCCTTGCCCATATTGCCAAAAACTTCAAAAGGCCCATATTCATCCTGATTGATTGTAATGTACAGCCGCCCGCAGCCTGTTGTCATCGCACGTGTGACGCCTGCCACTTCTACAGGCCGCTTGCGCGGCTCCCGCGCCACAGGCTCAGCGGCCTTGGCCGTTGGGCTTTGCCCCGCTGTCAGAACTTGCCCTTCGCGCGAGCCGTCCCGATAGATCGTGATTCCCTTACAGCCTAAATCATAGGCCAGATGATATGTCCACGCGACTTCCTCCACTGTTGCCTCGCGCGGGAAATTCACTGTCTTGGAGACAGCATTATCCGTATAACGCTGAAAAGCGGCTTGAATCCGCACATGCCATTCCGGGCTGATTTCGTGGGCTGTGACAAAAATACGCCTGATGTCGGCCGGCACATTCTCCACTTCACACAGTCGGCCTTTCGCCGCCACTTCCCGCATCAGTTCCGGACTGTAAAAGCCGCGCAAGCGAGCCGCTTGCTCAAAAAGCGGATGGATTTCCACTAGCTGTGTGCCGTCCAGCACTGTCCGCGTGTAAGCAATCGCGAAAAGCGGCTCAATGCCGCTGGAGACACCAGCGATAAGGCTAATTGTGCCTGTGGGCGCTATTGTCGTCACGGTGGCGTTGCGCAGCCGCAATGGCCCCTTGCCCCCGGACGCCTCACTGCGATTGTAAATGCTTTGCTCCCAATTTGGGAAAACGCCGCGCTCTTCGGCTAATTGAGCTGAGGCTTTGCGCGCTTCCGCTTGAATAAAGGACATCACAGTTTCCGCCACGCCCACCGCCTCTTGAGAATCATAGGCAATGCCCATCTGGATGAGCATATCGGCAAATCCCATGACGCCCAGGCCGATTTTGCGATTTCCCAATGTCATCTCCGCAATTTGCGGCAAGGGGAATTTATTCATATCGATGACATTGTCTAAGAAGCGCACGGCACTGTGTACAGTTCGGGCTAGCAGCTCCCAATCGATTTCCGCCTCAAAGAGCGGCCCCTTTGTCATCCGCGCCAGATTAATTGAGCCCAGATTGCAGCTTTCGTAAGGCAATAAAGGCTGTTCGCCGCACGGATTTGTGCTTTCAATCTCTCCCAAAGCCGGCGTCGGATTGTCCGCGTTGATGCGATCTAAAAAGATCACGCCCGGATCGCCGCCCTCCCAGGCAAGCTGAACCATTCGATTAAACACTTCCCGTGCATTCAGCCGCGCCGTCACGGCCCCATTGCGTGGATTAATCAATTCGTATTCTTTGTTTTCCCGCACCGCCCGCATAAAGCTGTCCGTCACGCCCACAGAGAGATTGAAATTTTGCAGCTTTGTTTTGTCTCGCTTCGCTTCAATGAAAGCCAGAATATCGGGATGATCCACGCGCAGCACCGCCATATTGGCGCCGCGGCGTGTGCCCCCCTGCTTAATGGCTTCTGTCGCGGCATCAAAGACCATCATAAAGGAAACGGGCCCGCTGGAAACGCCGTGTGTGGAACTGACAATGTCATTAGCCGGCCGCAAGCGCGAAAAGGAAAAGCCCGTACCGCCGCCGCTTTTGTGAATCAGGGCTGTATTTTTAACGGCTTCAAAGATGCTCTCCATCGAATCTTCAATCGGCAGCACAAAGCAGGCCGAAAGCTGCTGAAATTCCCGGCCAGCGTTCATCAAAGTCGGAGAATTGGGCAAAAAGCGCAAAGAGGCCATCAGCTGATAGAATTCTTCTTCGCGCGCCCTGATTTGCGAGGGGCTGGCGCCATATTTGCCTTCGGCTAAAGCGATATTGGCGGCAACACGTCGAAACATGGCTGCCGGCGTTTCAATCACGCGCCCTTCTTCATCTTTTTGCAGATAACGGCGTTCCAGCACCTTAAGGGCATTTTCTGTTAATTCCAGTTCCTCATTGCCCTGCGCCATTTGTATTGCTCCCTGCGTTTTGTCTGAGGGATAATATGTACATCCGCCGCACTCGAACAAAGCCATTCTTCAGCTGAGGCTATGATATGGCTAATAGGCTAAAAGCTTTTTTTCGTGTCAGCGCGGCGAGCCGCCCGCGCATTGTGTCCCCGCTCAGCCTATATTTCTTCCTCAGGCTCCTGTCCATTCTCGGAATCTACATCTTCTTCGGGACATTCTTCGCCGAAATCTAATGTCTCATCAAAATCTTCTTCTGACGCTGTTTCTTTTGTCTCCACGGCTCCTTCCGGCGTTTCCTGCGCGCTTTTCACGACTTTAGCAATCGCCTGCACTACTGTCCCCTCATCCAGCGCAACGACTTTAACGCCCTGAGCATTGCGGCCTGTGCTGCGGATTGTTTTCACAGGCACGCGAATAAGCACGCCCGCAGATGTAATGCACAGCACTTCATCCTCTTCATCCACAACACAAACGCCTGCCACGGCGCCATTGCGGCTTGTGATTTTTAGCGTCATTACGCCTTGTGTGGCCCGTCCCTGGCACCGATATTCGCGCAGCGGCGTGCGCTTGCCCAATCCCTTTTCGGAAACAACTAGCAAATCCCGATCATCGTCTTTGCGGATTGTTTCTGTCCCTACAAGCTCATCATTTTTCTTGAGCGCTATGGCTTTTACGCCACAGGCCGCACGGCCCATCGGACGCACACTGCTTTCGGGAAAACGTAAGGCTTTCCCCATCTTTGTCACGAGCATAATATCACGCGTGCCATCCGTCCATGTCACCCATTCCAGCCGATCGCCTTCCTTGAGATTTATGGCAATCAGGCCCTTCGCTTTCAAATTCGTATCAAATTCTTTCAAAGCCGTCTTTTTAATGATTCCCTGACGCGTCAACATCACTAAATAGCCGCCTTGCTGAAAATCCCGCACAGGCACAAGCGCCGTGACGCGTTCGCCCGATTCCAGCGGCACAAGATTGACAATCGGCGTGCCGCGCGCCGTCCGACTCGCCATCGGCACCTGAAAAGCTCGCAGCTGATAGACGCGTCCTTTATTTGTGAATACAAGGATGAGATGATGTGTGGATGCGACAAAGATGTCTTTCACGCTGTCTTCTTCTTTTTTCGTCAGCGCTACAACGCCCCGCCCCCCGCGATTCTGCACCCGATATGTATCTAGCGGCATGCGCTTAATATAGCCATCCCGTGTGATTGTAATGGCCATATCCTCGCGGGCAATGAGATCCTCCGGGCTTAATTCCTCCGCTTCCTCATACATAATTTTCGTCCGTCGCTCATCGCCCAGCTCTTGCGCCAGCTGCCTAAGCTCTTGTTTGATTATCTCGTATTTCCGCGCGTCGGAAGCTAAAATGCCTTCGTATTCGGCAATATTCTCTTCCAGCTGTTTCGCTTCTTTTTCCAGATCAATCCGCGATAGACGCGTGAGCTGTCCGAGCTGCATTGACAAGATAGCCTCCGCCTGCAGCTCTGAAAATTCAAATGTTTCCATGAGCGCTTTCCGCGCCGCCGCCCGATTCTCGCTCGCCCGCACAAGCGCAATCACTTCGTCAATCACATTGATAGCTTTCAATAAGCCCGCCACGATGTGCTGCCGAGCCCGGGCTTTTTGCAGCAAAAAGCGCGTACGCCGCGTCACGACTTCGACCCGATGCTGCAAATAATGCTGCATCAATTCTTTCATCGTACATAGCTTGGGCACAAGCGCATTGCCGCTGGGCACCAGCGCCATCATGTTGGCATTGAAATGCGAGCGCAGTGCTGTCCGTTTGTAGAGCTGATTGAGCACGACATGCGCATTCGCCTCGCGCTTCAGCTCAATTACAACGCGCATGCCTTTGCGATCGGATTCGTCCCGCAAATCGCTGATGCCCTCAATTTTCTTGGCTTCCACGAGCTTCGCTATTTGCGTGAGCAATTGCGCCTTGCCGACATGATAAGGGAGCTCTGTGACGATAATCGCCTGGCGATTGCGATCCAGAGGCTCAATCACAGCCCGTGCTTGCATCACAATCGTGCCGCGGCCTGTGGCAAAATAATCGTATATGCCTTTCGTGCCTAAAATGAATCCGCCTGTCGGGAAATCTGGCCCCGCAATATAACGCATTAAGCCCCGGGCATCTATGTCGGGATTATCAATCAACGCAATAAGGCCTTCGACAATTTCGCCTAAATTGTGGGGCGGAATCTCTGTGGCATAGGCTACGGCAATGCCAGAAGCGCCGTTGCAGAGCAAATTGGGAAATTTGCCGGGCAGCACTTGCGCTTCCTGGCGGCTTTCGTTGTAATTGGGCTGCCAATCCACTGTGTCCATATCCAGATCCGCCAGCATGGCCATCGCCACGCGGGACAGACGCGCCTCCGTATATCGCGGCGCGCCGGGCGGATCGCCATCCACAGAGCCGAAATTGCCCTGCGGATCCACAAGCGGATAACGGGCGGCAAAATCCTGCCCCATCCGCACTAATGTGTCATAAATCGGCATATCGCCGTGCGGATGATATGTTTTCATCGTCTCGCCGACGATGGAAGCGCATTTGGCGTGCGGCCGATCGGGATATAATCCCTCATCATTCATCGCCTGCAAGATGCGCCGCTGCGAGGGCTTCAAGCCGTCACGAACATCCGGCAACGCGCGTGCCATAATCACGCTCAGCGCATAGCGCGTATAGGAGTCCGTCATCTCCTCGCTCAATTCAATCTGCTCAATCATGCCATGTTGATATTGTTCTGCCATAGGACTTCCTGTTTCCTGATACTGTTGCTGAAGATTAAATAGCCTCTAAGCTTGGGGCAATAAATTGCTTGGGGAGAAAGCTCCGTGAGGCATAATGTTTCGGCGTGTTGTCCCAAGGAGCTTATAAAATCCCCTGATGTAATCATCCAGCGCGAAAAGGCTAACAATTTCCGAATTTACGAATTAAGCCCGCCTTACGAACAAGCATGGATTTCAAATTAGGCCCACAAGTCCAAATCCGCTGTGGCTTTGGCATGTTCCACGAGAAAATCACGGCGGGAAAGCACATTGTTGCCCAGAAGGATTGTAATAATGCGATCCGCTTCTTGTGCCGCTTCCAGCGTCACTTGTTTTAGCACGCGCTTTTCTGGCGACATTGTCGTTTCGGCCAGATCCTCGGCGTCCATCTCTGAAAGCCCCTTAAAGCGGGAAACGACAACATTGCGATTGCCCAGCCGTTTGAGCAAAGCATCCAGCTCTTCGTCATTGAGCGCGTAATATGTTTCGCTGCCAGCCTTAACGCGATACAGTGGCGGCTGGGCAATATACACATATCCGTCGCGCAAAAGCGGCTGCATATAGCGGAAAAAGAATGTCAGCAGCAACGCCCGGATATGCGAGCCGTCCACATCGGCATCCGCCATAATAATGATTTTATGATAACGCAGCTTGGAGAGATCAAAGCTGCTGGAGGCCTCTGAAGCCGCATCGTCATCGCCGTTGTCGCCATTGCCATCCATATGAATGCCCGTGCCCAATGCTGTGATAAGCGTCTGAATTTCCTCATTGTCCAGAACTTTATCGATGCGCGTTTTTTCCACATTAATGCCCACGCCGCGCAGAGGCAAAATGGCCTGAAAACGACTGTCACGCGCCTGCTTGGCATTGCCGCCTGCCGACACGCCCTCGACAAGAAAGAGCTCGCTTTCTGCGGGATTGCGGCTGGAACAATCGGCCAGGCGCCCTGGCAGGCCAGCGCTGGACAGGGCTGTTTTGCGCGTGGCTTCGGCGGCTTTGCGCGCCGCATCTCGCGCCCGGGCCGCCGTAATTGCCTTATCCACAATCCGCCGGGCCACACGCGGATTTTCCGCCAGAAATTCGCTGAGCCCCTCCCCCACAATGGAATTGACAAGGCCCTCCACTTCGCTGTTGCCCAGCTTCGTTTTTGTCTGGCCCTCAAATTGGGGATTGAGGAGTTTCAAATTAATGACAGCCGTCATGCCCTCCCGAACTTCTTCGCCTGTGAAATTGCGCTCCTTTTCCTTGCGCAAGCCGTTGCTGAAGGCATAATTATTAATCACACGGGTGACAGCTGTCTTAAATCCCGAAAGATGCGTCCCCCCTTCCACAGTATGAATGGCGTTCACATAGGACACAATGTTTTCATGGATGCCATCATTGTATTGGATGGCGATTTCCACATCCACATCATCGCGGGTGCGATGAAAATAAATCGGCTTGTGGAGCGGCTCCTTGCCCTCGTTGAGCTTCTCCACATAAGCGCGAATGCCGCCCTTTTCATGATAGATTTCTTTGCGCTCCCGGCCTGGCCGCTTGTCAATGAGCGTAATTTTGACGCCTGCCGCGAGATAAGAAAGCTCCCGCAGACGGGCCGCAACAATATCAAAATCAAATTCGTTAGAGCCAAAAATCTCCGGATCAGGCTTGAAACGAACTGTCGTGCCTGTGCCCTTTGCCTTTCCGATCTCTTTTAAAGGCGTTTCGGGCTTGCCGCGCGAATAACGCTGGAAATAGCGTGTGCCCTTTTGGCACACTTCTACTTCCAGCCATTCCGACAGAGCGTTCGTGCAGGAGACGCCCACGCCGTGCAAGCCGCCCGAAACTTTATAGGCGCCGCCCTCAAATTTCCCGCCCGCATGAAGCGTTGTCATCACGACTTCCACAGCCGGCCGCTTTTCTGTCGGATGTTTATCTACAGGAATCCCCCGCCCGTTATCCACGACTTCCGCCACATTATCTGGCAGCAATGTCACCTGAATTTCTGTACAGGCGCCGGCAAAGACTTCATCTATGCTGTTGTCAATGACTTCGTTAAGGATATGATGCAGGCCTCGGCTGCCAGTGGAGCCCACATACATCGCGGGACGATGCCGTACGCCCTCCAAGCCCTTAAGAACAGTAATTTGTGAGGCTGTGTATTCCTGCGCCATAGCCACTCCTTATGCTGCAAGAGATTGTCTCTTTGCGCTTTTTATGCTACTGTGCAAGCAAATTTTTTCATTTGCCTTAACAATTTATATTGATTGGCAAGATTATATTCCCATCACAAAATCATGCTGAGGCGCCTGACAGAGGCATTCACAAGCGCTCTAAGGCTTGCCCCTCGCGTTACATTTGGGGATGCCTGAGGGAGCTTTGTGCTATGATTGCCGAGAGTGCTCATGCATCCCAATATGCCTCTCGGCCAGCTGCTTTGGAATGGGGCTATTTTCATTTTTTCCCGAAAAGATTATATCAAAAATAGCTTTCAAAAGTCAAGCTCAAAGCCGTCTGATTAAAGCTTGACGCCTCAGATTTTGTATAAGTTTTCCGCAAAAAAGTTGCGCATTTTTGTGCTTTTTGGAAAAAAGAAGGATTGACAGTTCAGCATAAAGAAAAAATAGGCGTCAGTTCTTAATTAATAGGCGAAAAAGGAGTTTTCGCTATGGCTGCAGAGACAATTCGCGTGGCTATGATTGGCTGTGGAGGCAATGCCCGAGGGCATATGCAGAGGCTGCTGAAAATTCCTGGCGTAAAGATTGTAGGCTTGTGTGATGTTTCCTTGGAGGCTATCCAGGCGGCACAAGCCCTGGATGCCTCATTAGCGAATGTGCCTGTATATCACGACTATCAGCAGATGTTGCAGGAGCTGGATTGCGAGGCTGTGGAAATCTCCACGCCCCATACGCTCCATTTTGAGCAAATAATGGCTTCCTTGCAAGCAGGCCGCCATGTGCTTTGTGAAAAGCCGCTTGTGTGTACAGTAGAACATGCCCAGAAAGTTATCGCTAAAATACGCGAAACAGGGCTGATTTTAGGCGTGGCCTATCAGCGGCATTTGCAGCCCCCTTATCGTTATTGCCGGAAGTTCATCGCTTCAGGAGAGGCGGGCCCCATTCATTTTATCAGCGCTTTGCAATCGCAAAATTGGTATCGCGGTCGGATGGCGCGGAGGGATTGGCGCAGCCAAAAAGCCTGGGCTGGCGGCGGACAATTGAACGATTCGGGCAGCCATTTAGTGGATATTATCCTGTGGATGACGAATTTGCAGCCCGCAGAAGTCTTTGCCTTTCAGGAAAATCTGGAGGCTGAAGTTGACATCCTGACGGCGATGAGCGTAAAGTTTGCCGAAGGGGCGCTTTGCAATATCTCTATTGTAGGGCATTCCGTGAATTGGCTGGAGGATATTACAATTTGGGGCGAAGAGGCGACACTGGCGATCCGCGGCAACGAAATCTGGCGCTGGCGCGGCGAACAAAAAGAAATAGTCCCGGCGGAGGAATTAGAGCCAGCTTCCGATCCGGACGCGAATTTTATCGCCGCCATTCGCGGCCAGGAACAAATTCAAGCCACGGCAGAAGATTTTCTTAAAGTAATTCAGCTTTCCGAAGCCGCCTGGGCTTCGGCAGAATCGGGGCAGCCCGTGGCCATTCACAAGCCATAATAGCTGAGCTGGCCCTAAATTGCCGAGATTATGTATAAGGCCCAGGATGATTTAGCCTTAACACGATGCCAAATTTAATGGCTTTTCAAAAATGCTGGGCAAAATAGCACGTTTGATTTTGGCCTTAACTGCCTTTCCCTTGTTAGGCGCATATGGATTGCGCTGGGCAGGCCGTTTTTTGGGGGAAATGTTACACGCGTCGGGCGCCACAAGCCCCGTTGTCATGGCATTGGATTTGATCGGCGCCTTTATCGGCGTGCTGTTCGGGCTACTAGTGGCGCTATTAGCCCTGGCCTGCGCCTTTCAAGCAGAAAGTCATCCTGTGCGTCCAGTGGCAGATACCGTCTTGATTATTCTGGGCGGGCTATTATGTGTAGATATATTTTTGCCTCTTTTATTTCAGGAGCAGGCCTGGCTGCAATGGCTGCCCGCGGCTTCACTGGCATTCTGGATGGGGGCGGCGGCGGCTGTCATCAGCCTGTATCGCTTCAAGCGACGTTGGCAGATGTTTTGGCCTTCTCGGACTGTAGAGGAGGGAAAAATGCATCCTGCTTCCCCCTGCCCTTCAAGCTCACGTCGTAATTTTTGAAGGCAAAATATAGAAGATAACTCTGAGGGGCTCAAGCTCTTTGTATAATCAGGCAAAATAAGGCCGATCTTCGCAAATTATCTTGCGCTTTGAAGCCAAAATAATATGGCCCCGTTTTGCCGGGGCTTGGGCTCTTGCCTTATTGAGCAAAATCCGCTAAAATCGGCATAACAATAAATCATTGGCTTTATTTGAGATCATCCATGTGGAGCCCAATCCTCATCTCAATTTCCTCTATGAGGCGCCTATGGCGTTACGGGAGGGCTGATGCAGCCCCCATCCCTAAACGCGCCGTGGCTGTGCCTGCTCTATAGGCTTATCATAGCCACGGCTTACCCCAAAATAAGCTATTTCCTGTGATACAATTTTGTCGATTAAAGCACAACTTATTCTAGTCTAAAGGGTGAGAATTATGCCCCAGATAGAGTTTATAGATGTCACAAATCGGGATGGCGATCAAACGGCGCGCATATGCTTATCGAAGTTGCAAAAAACAATTATTAATTGGCTGCTGGATCAGATGGGCGTTTTTCAAAGCGAGCTGGGCTTTCCGCTCAGTCCGCATGAACGGAATTATATTAACGCCAATGTCGCTTTAACAAAGCCCAACGGGGATAAGCCTGCGTTGTTTCAGCGCATTCAATTAAGCGGCTGGTCCCGCGCTTTGGCGGCCGATGTCCAGAGGGCGCAAGAGCAAACACAATTAGAGCATTATAATTTGTCAATTTCGACATCGGAGCAGATGTTGCAATGGAAATTCCGCGGAAAATTTTCGCGGGAAGATATCATTAAAATGATGGTGGACGCCGTCGTAGCGGCCAAGGAAGGCGGGGCCAAGACAGCGGGGATTAACGCAGAGGACGCTTCGCGCACAGACATCAAATTTTTAATTGATTTTGCGCTGGCTGGCAAGGAAGTGGGCGCGGATCGCTTTCGTTATTGTGACACATTAGGCCACGATGATCCACGCTCCATTACTGAACGCATTTCTTTGCTAGCAAAAGAGACACAAATGCCCATTGAGCTGCATTGTCACAATGATCTGGGGCTGGCTGTGGCCAATTCCTGCGCTGGCGCCGTGGCGGCTTGTGAGCAGGGCGTAGATGCTTATATTAATACAACAGTGAATGGAATTGGGGAGCGCGCCGGCAACGCGGATCTTGTTTCCTGTGTGCTTGCCCTGCGTTATTCCGCCAGCTGGCGGAATTGTGGATTTGCTTCCGAAAGCATTGATTTAACAAAGGCATGGCGTTTAGCCAATTATGTGGCCGATGCCTTTGGCGTGCCCATTCCCATCAATCAGCCTGGCGTGGGCGCCAATGCCTTTGCCCACGAATCGGGCATACATGCCGATGGGGCCATAAAAGATCGCCACAATTATGAGCTGTACGATTACGAAGCCTTAGGGCGGGGCGAAAAAATTGAAATCCCCACAGGCCGCATCATCACTACAGGAGCGCATGGCGGCACTTCTGGCCTGGAATATGTATACGCCCAGATGGATCTGGCTTTTGCGGATGAAGAGCACAAGCGGGAAACCCTGTATCTTTGCCAGCTGGCGAATTTGCATAATCAGGCCCCGTTAACAAAAGAAGAGCTATGGCTGATTTATCATTATCCGGAAGTTTGCAAACAAATTATGACAGTCATTCCCTAGGAGTGTCCAGCTGCGCTTGCTCTTTTTGGAAGAGTCGCGGCGCATACTCTCGCCTCACACACGGAGCTTGCCCAGCAAGCTCCGTGTGTGTTTTTGTTCAATGAGGGATCCAGAAAAATTTTCGACAAGAAAGAATACGCCGAAGCCATCACAAGCTTTCAGAAAGCCTTGTGTGCTTGGGGAGAATGTTTTGGAGCCGGGCTTGCATAATTCGGGCTCTTATGATTCGGCTCGTATTATTCTTGTAGCCCCACTAAATCCGCAATCATCAAGCCCTGGCGATCTTGCCAAATCACTAATTGTTTGCCATCGGCTGTGAGCGCCGGCGGCATAGGGGAGAGCGTGCGAAAAGGCAAAACATACGCCGAACCTTCTTTTGTTAGGGGCTGCACAACAAGTGTCCAGTTGCGAGTTTGTCCCAGACGACGATAATAAAATAGATAGCGGCCACAAGGACTCACACACGCGTTATAGAAGTTTTGGGTGCTCCGCCCCAGAATGAGATCTTGTTTCCGATCCGCCGGATCCAGAAGAATCAGTTGATATTCGCGGGAAGGGGCATGCCAGCGCTGGACGAGCAATTTAGGCAGGGAGCCGTCCTGGGGCATTGGCGCGTGAGCGTATGTGATACAGCCGGAGAAATATTCTCCTGCTGCAGGCTTGACGGCAAGCTGAGGCGCCGGGATTTTATCTGCTTCAGAGGCTGGAAGAGCTAATCGCATCAGGACGCGGCCGCTGCCGGCAAGCAGCCCATCAAAGAGGATAGATTGGGAATCGGGCAGCCACGCAGGCGCGCCAATATAATTATCCTCGTGAAGTACGCGAGCCGCCGCATCGCTCCCCGCTTGTGCGGCCACTACATCCACAAGAATAAGACGATATTTTGTGACTTCTTTATCGTCTTGGCCACGCGTGCGCAAAAATTCGCGGCCCAAAAGATAACGGCTATTGGGCGCCCATTCCAGGCCAAAAATTGTGCCGGAGCCATGATAAATCCGCTGACTGAGCGTTAAATTCTCTAAGGGGGAAATGTACAGCGAGCCCGCATCGCCCCGGCCGCGAAAAGCGAGCAGCTTGCCATTGGGCGCAAAAGCTGGATAATAGCCGTTGCCTTCAAAAGGCCGCAAGCGGATGGGGAACAAGTTGTGAATTAAGAGCCAGCGCGTGGGCGCCGCCGGATCCAGATCGCAGAATTTTTGCCAAAGCGGCCGCGCCTGGGCCATGTCGCCGCGCTCCGCTAAGATCTGCCCTAATAGCAAATAAGCCTGAGCTGTCTGGGGAGCTAGTTGCAGGATTTGCTTCAGCACGGCTTCTGCAGCCCGGGGCTCGCCATTAGCCAAACGCAACTCGGCACTGGCGAGCAACGCCTCTATGGCATGAGGCTCAATTTCCAGCGCGGCCTGTAAGGCAGCCTGTGCCTCCAGAAACTGGCGGCGTTCCATCAACACACGGGCGAATCCTATATGCGCTCCGACACAGCGCTCCTGCTGCCGCAATGCCTCCTGAAAGCGCTTTTCGGCCAAATCCAATAAGCCTGCCTCCAAATATACATGCCCTTGACGGACAAGAATGTTCACATCGCGTGTCAAAAAATAAGCGGACTCGAGCGAGTCTAACGCGCCCTCAATATCCCCATTCGCTTCCTGCGCAGAAGCCAAAGCAAGCAGCGCCTCGGAGGATTCAGGCTGAGCAATAGCCCAAGCACGCGCGGCCGCCAATGCCTCTGTAAGCTTGCCTGCACGCAACAGATTGAAAATATGGACGCGTTCGGGCGCCTCCTGCGCCACAGCAGCTACAAAAGGAAGACATAAGCAAACTAAAAGGAGCATCCAGCGAGAAAAAGATTTTTTCATTGGACAAAGCTACAGACGACGGATTTATCATATAAAATTCATTTTCCTGTGGGGAATTCCTCCTGTTAAAAGGATGAAGGGAATCTGACAAAGAAAATCTTAATATAATCTGCAGCTCAGAATAGCAAGAGGAGATGTAAACAAAACATGATGACAGGCGCTAAAATCTGGGAGAAGATGACAGTGGCTGAAATCCGTGAGGCGTTATCTTATACGCCAACAGTGCTTGTGCCGCTGGGCGTGTCCGAACAGCATGGCTATCATTTAACTGTGGATACGGATTCCCAAACGGCCTGGCAACTCTGCATGCGCGCCGCTGAGCGCACGGGAAGCTTTGTGGCGCCACTGCTTTCGTATGGCTTTTCGGGCGGCGAGCTGCCGGGGACTATCAACATTGATTATCAGCTTGTCGGGCTCTTCATCAAAGAAATCATTCGCGCCTATGCCGCCCATGGCTTACGCAATATTATTCTTGTTTTGGGCCACGGCGGCACAGAGCATGGCCGCGCCACACAGGAAGCGGCCGAGCTTTTTTTGCGCCAATATCCAGAATATCGCAATCGTAATGTGGCTATCTTCCGCTTCTGGGAGGAAGCCGAATCATGTCGCGCCGCTTTTGCTGCGGCTGATTATCATGCGGGCTATTTGGAAACGAGCCTGATGTTATATTGGGCGCCTCAAGATGTGCGGCCTGCGCCGTATCTTTTGGACGAGCCAGAAATTCTTACGCTTATGCGCGACAATCCGGATAATTATCAAATACGGAGCCGCTCTGTGGAGCATTCGGCTGTTGTGCCGCTCATTAGCCAAAATCCGCGCATTCAAATTGGCGTGATGGGAGAGCCGCAAAAAGCCTCTGCTGAGCTTGGCGCCCAAATCGCCCAGGAGATTGTGGACAAGCTTGTAAAGCTGATTCAAACGCTTGAGGCTAATAAGGCTTAAGCCGTGAGCCTACGCTATAATTAGAGGGCTGCAGAAAACATACAGCCATGGGAAGGAAAAAAGACGCGCCATCTGTATCCGCTTCATCTAGCCAAGCCCGACAGATGAAAATAGGAGAGCCTATCTGCGAAGGCCCGGATTGGCTGAAACATCCGGATGTTCAGGAATTTTTGCGGGCGCAAAAGCTGGAGGATGTAATTATTCAGCCCATAGGCTATCGGCGCCAAATCGCCGGAAAAGCCTATCCCTTTCGCAATCTCGTGCAAATTGTTTCTGAAGATGTGCATCCCATCCGCTGGCTTATGACTCTAATTCATGAGCTGGCCCATATAGCCGATTTCCGCGGCCGCTTGAACGAGCTGCAACTGCAACATTGTCCGCGAATGGAATTGACACAGCGCGAAAAACGAAAGATTTGGCGGCTGGATCGTCTCCATGGCGGCCGCTGGCGCTCCGAATTTATTCGGCTTACGGAAGGGGCTATTGCGGCGGGCTTGTTCCCGGGCAATGAAGAGCATGTTCAGCTTATTGCGCAGAAAGCGACAACAGCAGCAGAAGATGTGATTTTAGATTTCAAAGCCGATCCGCGTGTGCTTTCGCCCTTTACAGAAGAATGGGAAGAAGAACGGATATTGCAGCTTCGCTTGGGGCAATCCGATTTGGCCGCCCTAAAAGCGAGCTATCCGCCTGGAACAATTGTGCATTTTAAAGGCCATGCGCGTCAACGAGGCTATCTTACAGGCGTGATTGTCCGTGTGAATCGCAAGACTTTCACTGTAAAAGTAAAAGAGGATTATTGGCGGATTCCCTTTGGACAGTTGCGCCAGGGGCCCGCGCCAAACGAAGCGGAAACAGCCACATTATAGTGAAAAATGTTTTTTTGAGCCGAAACGGCAACAAGATTGCTGTGTCGTTTTAAGCTTTGCGCAAAACAAGGCCTGAGGCGTCTTAAGCGCCTCAGGCCTTAATTAATTTTCCGTGCTGTGGCCAAAATATAAAAAATTTTTGCGCGCTGAGGATTGTTGCTTTTAGCTAATAGTCACAGCTTTTCCTGTTGCTGCGCTTTTGTAAACAGCGTCCAAAATTTTCATAATCCGCAAGCCATCCAGGCCGGGCGAGATACATTCGACGCCGCTAGTGAGACAATCCACAAAATGTCCCACAGCCGCCAGCCGCCCCATATAAGGATCCGGCTGCACGATGATTTGCCGATTCACGGGGACGCCGTTTTCTTGCGTGAATAATTCCAGCGTGTCAATAGATGTATCATCCACGCCATCAATAGCGAAAACGCGCTCCAGACTGGCGCCGGCTTTCGTGCCCATCAATGTCGAATAGACATGTTCGCGCTTTATCCGGGCCGCCCAGCCGGCTTCCAGCACAATTGTTTGTCCCTCTTTGAATTTTATCAAGGCGACGCCCATATCTTCGACATCAAATTTGCCTTTGGGATTTGGCGTCCCCCAGGGCCCCAGAGCTTCCATTTTAGGGCCAAAGACTGAATATGTGGAAGCCAGAACAGAAACAGGCTCGGGATTGCCCATCAGCCATAGAGTCAAATCCAGCATATGCACGCCTAAATCGATGACGGGCCCGCCTCCCGCCATCTCTTTATCCGTGAACCAGCTGCCCCAGCCAGGAATGCCGTTGCGCCGAATCCAGCCCGCTCGGGCAAAATAAATGTCTCCCAATTCTCCCTGTTCTATATATTGCTTCAGAATCTTGGCTTCCGGGCGATAGCGATTGTTGAATTGAATCATCAATAGCTTGCCCGCCTGGGCAGCCGCCTGCACCATTTTTTCGCCTTCTTTAGCATTCCGCGCCAAAGGCTTTTCACACAGGACATGTTTGCCTGCCGCGAGACAATCAAGCACTAGCGGCATATGAAGCTTGTTCGGCACGCACACACTGACAGCGTCAATCTCCGCTTCCGCGAGCATTTGTTTGTGGGAGGCATAAACTTTTTCAATGCCGTGTTCGGCAGCTACTTTTCTCGCTGCCTCCTCATTAATGTCGCAAATCGCCACAACTTCCGCGTGGGGATGCGCCGCATATCCCTGGATATGATAGCGCCCAATCCCGACGCCAATCACAGCCGCCTTAATGCTTTTTGCTTTTGCCATCTTCACGACCTCCTCTTAAGCCTAATTTCTCCCTTTGTCTCATATTTTTTCGAATTTGGGCAAAATCCTCCTTTATTTTTAAATTTTACAATTCTTTTCAAAATGCAGTGTGAGGGCGCAGGACAAATTTGCTTGGCAGCGGAAATAAAGGCCCCAAAATTCATCCTTAAGAACTAATCCGGGAGTCTACAATGAGCATTAAAGTGGCTTTTGTGGGATTCCGCCACGGGCATGTGCAGGCAATGTATAAAACTGCCCAACGGCTGGATTATGTGGAAATTGTGGCCTGTGTGGATGAGGGCGGCCCTCAGGCGCACGGCAGCAGCATTCCCGCGCTGGGCGTGCAGCTAACGCATGAATCTTTAGATCATGTGTTGGCGGACGTGGATTTTGATGTCCTTGCCTGTGCTGATTATTACGCGATTCGGGGGCAGCATGTGATTAAAGCCTTAGAGGCAGGCAAGCATGTTGTAACAGACAAGCCGCTGTGCACGCGCTGGGAGGAATTGCAAACAATTGCGCGTTTAGCGCGCGAAAAGAATTTACAAGTAGGCATTGATTTGACAATGCGCTTTGGGACAGGCTACGCCACATTAGCGGGCCTCGTGCGCCAGGGCGGCATTGGCGAGCTGTCATCCGTGCTTGTGACAGGATTGCATCCGTTAGCCTATGGGACAAGGCCTATGTGGTATTTTGAGCCCGGCAAACATGGCGGGACAATCAATGATTTAATGATTCATGGCTTTGATTTAGTGCGCTGGGCCAGCGGCCAGGAATTCGTTAAAGTGATTTTTGCTGATGTATGGAATCGGCGCGCTCCTGCCGACTTTCAGGATAGCGCACAAATGGCGTTGCTTTTAAGCAACGAAGCGCGCTTTTTAGGCGATTGTTCCTATATGGCCCCTGAGGGCGGCCATGAGCCCTGGCGCTTCTTTTTCTGGGGCACAGAGGGCAGCCTCTTTTACGATGGCCATCAGCTTTTATGGATACGCTCGGGCGAAGGGCCCCAGGAAATCGTTCCCTGCAATCAGCCTCCCACGACGGATCCGTTTGAGGATTTTATGGAAGCGCTGCATACTGGCCGCGAACGCTGGCTTAATACAGAAGATTGTTTGGCAGCGCAAGCCGTTGCTTTACAAGCCCAAATCGCCGCTGATAAAAGCCTGCGCGACATGCCGCTTGTTAAACTCTAAAAATAGCTGTAAAATTAGCTTATGAGCCGGCTATTGCTTCCGGCTCTTCTTTATATTTTATGGAGAATGCGTTTATGAATTGGCAAGCCTTTGTGACAACTTTTGGCATGCTCTTAATTGCTGAATTAGGCGATAAAACACAATTAGCCGTCATCGCCCAGGCAGCGAAATTCCAGAAGCCCTGGGCCGTGCTACTGGGCGCCAGCTTAGCCCTCATTCTCGTGTCGGCTCTGGGCACATGTGTAGGGCAATTGTGCGGGATGTATTTGCCGCGAGAAATTATTAGCCGCGTAGCGGGCGCCGTTTTTATCATTATGGGCGTGCTGATGCTCTTGCGCATTATTTAGCCCTAAAGGGGCTTTATCTTGCTGTGTCGAAAATGAGAAAAGGCCTTCAAAGCTGTTATTGAGGCTAAAAAAGATATTATTAATGTTGAAACATTTGTTTATGGATAAAGCTGTGGGGATGTATTGTAAAAAACATCTCTGGATTTGCCAGCCTCCGCACATTGTGCTACATTTAACATAATGGAAGGGGCTAGGGCTTGAACAGACAAGGCGTTTTACTAGTTGTGTCGGGCCCCTCGGGCGTCGGCAAAGGCACGATCATTCAACAAATATTGAAAAAACAGCCACAAGTGCGCCGATCCATTTCGTGCACAACACGTCCGCCGCGTCCGGGCGAAAAAGACGGCGAGGATTATTATTTTATCAGCACGGAGGAATTCGCTCGTCTGCGCGATTCGAATCAGCTTTTGGAATGGGCTGTTGTGCATCAAGATCTTTTTTACGGGACGCCGCGGGAGCCTGTAGAACAGGCGCTGCGCGAAGGCTGGGACATCATTTTGGAAATAGATTATCAAGGCGCCCGTTCCGTGCGGAAATTATTGCAGGAGCGCGCGACCCTTGTTTTTGTGGCTCCGCCTAGCTGGGCTGCGCTTGTATCCCGGCTGGAGGGCCGCTCCACGGAAGATAAAGAAGCGACGCGCAAACGGCTGCTCAGTGCTGTGGAAGAATTCAAACATGTGGCGCTATTTGATTATCTTATTGTCAATGACGAATTGCCCACAGCTGTTGCCGAGCTAGAAGCGATCTTAATTGCTGAGCGCTGTCGGCTTGCGCGGCAGGATTGGAAGCCGTTCATTGAAGGCTTGCTGCAAGAGGCCACATTTGAGTCGTAAAATCTCCTACAAGAAGGCTAAAGCACTTATTTTTGCCAGAATATCTGTTTCAGTCGATTCAAACAACATAAATAAACAGAAAAGATTCATTACAATCATTATGTCTCCGCTAGTCACGGATATATTGCAAGAAAAAAGAATTCTATTGGGCGTCACGGGCAGCATAGCTGTTTTTAAGGCTGCATCGCTTGTGACGCGGCTGCGCGAACGGGGCGCTCTAGTGCGTGTTGTGATGACACAGGCAGCCACAAAATTTGTTTCGCCGCTCACATTTGCCGCACTGAGCGGCCATGAAGTGGGCGTGGAAATGTTTGAGGCGCCGCGGGGCGATGAATCGCAACACATCCATTTGCAAGATTTTGCGGAAGCGATGCTCGTGGCGCCGGCAACAGCCAACATTTTGGGCAAAGTCGCCGCCGGCATTGCGGATGATTTGCTTTCAACAGTTATTATGGCAGTGCGATGTCCTGTGCTCTTTGCGCCGGCGATGAATGTGCAGATGTGGAATAATCCGGTCGTACAGCAAAATGTTCGCCGCCTGCAGGAAGCTGGCTATGGCTTTGTGATGCCCGAAGCGGGCCGTTTAGCTTCCGGAGCTTATGGCACAGGCCGCCTGGCGCGGGAAGAATTCCTAATCAGCGCCATTGAGCGTGCCTTGCAGGGATTTCTGCCGCAGCAAAATCTGCGGGGGAAAAAAGTCGTTGTGAGTGCAGGGCCCACGCGGGAGCCAATAGATCCTGTGCGCTTTCTTTCCAATCCTTCCAGCGGGCGGATGGGCTATGCCTTGGCGGCGGAAGCCCAATATCGGGGAGCGAATGTCGTATTGATTTCGGGGCCCACAGAGCTTGCCCCGCCGCCAGGCGTGGAGACTCATTATGTGCAGACAACAGCACAGATGAAGGAAGCCGTTTTGGCGGCCTTGCCCGGCGCGTGGGCTTATCTCAGTGCCGCTGCCCCTGCGGATTATCGTCCCGCTCATGTGGCTAACACGAAAATCAAAAAAGGAGAAAAGCTCGTGTTAGAGCTGGAGCCTACAGACGATATTTTACAAGCTGTCAATGCACAAGCGCGGCCGCCTATTCTCGTGGGATTCGCAGCGGAAACAGGAAACGCAGTGGCTAAAGCGCGCGAGAAATTGCCCCGAAAGAATCTGGATTTGCTTGTCGTGAATGATGTTTCGGAGCCGGGCAGCGGCTTTGGCGTAGACACAAATCGCGTCACGCTATTACGACGGGACGGCAGCATTCAGCCATTGCCCTTGATGAGCAAACAGGCTGTTGCAGCCGCCATCTGGGATGCCATTATGGCCTTAGAATAAAAGCCAGCATGAAGCCAGAGGAGATGTCTTATGCCCAAGCAATATCGTCTCACATCGGAGTCCGTCACAGAGGGCCATCCGGATAAGCTTTGCGATCAAATTTCGGATGCAATTCTGGATTATGTGATGGCACATGAAGAAGATGAACGTTACGGCGGAGATTTGCGCACAGCGCGTGTGGCCGTGGAAACGCTAGTTTCCACAGGGATGTGCATTGTGGCTGGGGAAATCCGCACAGAATGCTATATTCCGATTGATGAGCTTGTGCGCAATACAATCCGCGAAGTCGGCTATACGCGGGCCAAATTTGGCTTTGATGCGGATAATATTGGCGTTTTGTCGGCAATTCATGAACAATCTCCCGATATTGCCCAGGGCGTGGACGGCAAAACGGATGCTTGCCAGCGAACAGGGGCAGGGGATCAGGGCATGATGTATGGCTATGCCTGTTTGGAAACAGAAATTGCGCCAGGCGTAGAGACGCCGCCGCGGGAATACATGCCTTTGCCCATCATGCTGGCCCATAAATTGGCGCGGCGGCTGGCGGAAGTCCGGCGTAATGACGAGCTGGAATATTTGCGCCCTGATGGGAAGACGCAAGTTACAGTGGAATATGAGGACGGCAAGCCGAAATATGTGACGAAGATATTGCTGGCGGCTCAACATGCCCCCAATGTCTCCCATGCTCAGATTCAGGCCGATTTGACAGAATATGTTGTAGATCCAGTTATCCCCTTAGCATTGCGCCATCCGGAGCTGGAAATTATCGTCAATCGGACAGGACGTTTTGTGTTGGGCGGGCCGGCTGCGGACACAGGCGTCACAGGCCGCAAAATTATTGTGGATACATACGGGGGATGCGCACGTCATGGCGGGGGCGCCTTTTCAGGCAAAGATCCCACAAAAGTGGATCGTTCCGGCGCTTATATGGCGCGCTATATCGCCAAAAATATCGTCGCGGCTGGCATTGCCGAGCGTTGCGAGCTGCAAATTTCCTATGCTATCGGCGATCCGTGTCCCTTTTCGTGTGCTGTATTTTGCTTCGGCACTTGCAAAATTGATGAAGAGCGATTAGCCGAAATTATCTTAAATAATTTTGATCTTTCGCCGGACGGAATGATTGAGAAGCTGGATCTGCGCAAGCCTATTTACAAGCGCACAGCCGTATATGGGCATTTTGGACGCAATGAGCCCAGCTTTACATGGGAACAGCTGGATGCTGTGGAAATGCTGCGTGAAGAAGCGGGGCTGAAATAATTTTCATCCACGCCTGCAAGCGATATGACTCAGAAGATAACAGGAGGGCTTTTCGAGGCTGAAAGCTCGCGGGAAGAGCCCTCTTCCTTTTTATCAACACTGGAAAAAAATTAATTATTGCGCATCTTTGAGAAACACGACACAGCGATTGTTGTGTCGCTTTAGATAAAGAACGATCCCGATTACAGCGCCTTGTCGATTGCCTAAACTCGCAAAATCAACAGAAAAAAGGAGAAATATTTTTGTGAGGCCCTCACTTTTGCCGCAACTTTCACAACGAATTCTTGTGGCCAATGGCGCCATGGGGACGGAATTAGCCGCCCGCGGCCTTAAATTGAGCAATTCCAGCTTAGCCAATCTGAAACATCCGGAGATTGTAAAACAAATTTTCAAAGATTATCTGCAAGCCGGAGCGCTTGTGTTTCAATCCAACACATTTGCCGCGAATGGGGCAATGCTGGAACATGCGGGGCTGGCTGCTCAGCATGACGAAATCAATCGGCAGGGGATGATAATTGCACGTGCAGCCATAGGGGACGAGGCGTATTTAGCTGCCAATTTGGGCCCTACAGGCCTGTTGCTGGAGCCATATGGCACTGCGAAGAGAGAGCAAATCATCGAAATTTTTGCACGTCAGGCGCGCATTCTTTTAGCCGAGGGGCCTGATTTCGTGTTGTTAGAAACTTTTGAGGCGCTGGAAGAGCTGGAAGCGGCTGTGGAGGGAGTGCGCGCAGCCGGATTGAATGTGCCCTTAGCCATTACATTTTCTTTTTCGCAGCCAAGCGGGCGCAGCATGATGGGCGTAACGCCGCGCCAGGCAGCGGAAAAAATGTTAGAATTGGGCGCTGAGATTATTGGCGCTAATTGCGGGCTCCCTGAAAACACAATTGCGGCGTTGCGGGAAATGGCTCCGATGTCGGAGAAGCCTCTCATGATACAAGCTAATGCAGGCGTTCCTGAGCTACGCGGGGGCGAAACATGCTTCACAGGCACGCCACAAGAAGCGGCGGCTTTGGCGCAAGAAGCTGCACGATTGGGCGCACGGATAATCGGAGGCTGCTGCGGAACGGGGCCCGAACATATTCGCGCTATTGCTGAAGCTATTTACAATTTGGAAGAAAAATAAAAAGATTTAAAGATAACATTTTGCGAAGCCAACGCAAAATCATTATTATTCAGCAGCTTGCAGGATTTTCTGCGCAACTATTGATTATATTTTCACATGTGTGAATGCTATGGATGACATCTTCCGCAATTTCCAAAATCCGCCGGCATCCTATCGGCCCCAGCCTTTTTGGTTTTTGAATCATCGGCTGGAGGCGGAGCGTCTGCGTTGGCAAATCCGCCAGATGGCGGAACAGGGTGTGGGGGGCGTTGTGTTGCATGCGCGGCACGGCATGCTGACGCCCCATATGTCTGAGGAATGGCTGGAGGCTATTGGCTTATGTGTGGAGGAATTGCGGGCACAGGGGATGGAGGCGTGGCTGTATGATGAGGACAATTGGCCTTCCGGGATTTTTGGGGGGCGATTGACGCGGCCGCATCCCGAATATCGTATGCGTTATTTGCGCGTGGAGACAATTCCCGTTGAAGGCGGCGCCACATTTCAATGCACGCTTGAGCCTGATGACAATACGCTTCTGTGCGC
>CAZUOJ010000030.1:0-9272 GCA_964622325.1 uncultured Armatimonadia bacterium | reverse complement strand
GCGGCGCCACATTTCAATGCACGCTTGAGCCTGATGACAATACGCTTCTGTGCGCTCAGGCCATCCGTCTGGATGAGCAAGGGAAGATTATTTTCCATCTGCAAGAAGAACGCAACAAAACAGAAGCTGGCGAAGCCACATCTAACGAAGAAAAAGAAGACGCGAGTGTGCGCTTTTCTGCATCCCATCAATGGATTAGCTTCCCCTTACGGCAAACGCCTTCGACAACGATTGAAATGCGTGATGTGAGCAGCTTTTACGCTCAGGGGCGCTTTCGCTGGCAAGCGCCGCCCGGACAATGGCTGCTGGCGTTTTTCTGGGAATGTCCTGTGGCGGCAAAAGTCACATTTTTTGACAGCTATTATTTGGATACAATGAACGAGGAAGCTGTCCGCGCGTTTCGGGAGCTGGCTTACACGCCCTATGATCGTTTTCGGGAGGAATATGGGCGCACGATCAAGGGGATTTTTACAGATGAGCCGGGGCTCATGATCCACGACGGCTTCTTTAAAGTGGAAGCAATGCGTACAACAGTGCAAGATTTGCAACGGACGCTTCCTGGCGTGGCGCTGGCGTGGACACGGGATTTTGAGGAAAAATTTCGCGCGTTATATGGCTACGATATTCGTCCGCTGCTCATTGGCTTGCTTTATGATATTGGCCCCGAAACGAATAAATTGCGGCAGGATTATTTCCGCGCGATTAGTATATGGTACAGCGAAAATTATCATGGCCAATTAAGCTTATGGTGCCGTGAGCGCCAATTGGAATATATTGGCCATACATTAGAAGAGCCGTTATTTAATCAAGTCCGCACACAGGGCAATCAGACATGGATTTTGTCGCATATGGATCGGCCAGGGCTGGATTATTTGGGACATGGCGTGGGCACGAGCGATAATCCATATCGGATTTTGTCCTGTAAATGCGCAGCCTCTGTAGCGCATGTTCAAGGCAAGCCGCGCGTCATGTGTGAAGCGTTTGGCGGCAGCGGCCATGGACACACATTGCATCAGCGCCGCCTGGACGCCAATTTTATGGCTGCTTTAGGCGTGAACATGATTATTCCGCATGCTTTTTATTATTCTTTTGAGGGCTATCGGAAAACGGATTGGCCCCCGACGGAATTTTATCATCAGCCTTACTGGCAAATGTACAAGCCGTTTGCTGATTATTTAGGCCGGCTATGCTACATTCAATCGCTGGGCTCTCATATCAGCGGCACAGCCATCCTCAATCCTGTCAAGACGATGTATGCGGATATGTTTTGCGAAGGCCGCGCCGTGAAAGAGCCAGCCTGTCAAAAGCTCCATACACAATTGTCCGAGCTGCTATTGGCTTTACATTACGATTATGATTATCTGGATGATTCTCAATTGCCGCAGGCCAATATAGAGGCAGGCCTCATCAAATTCCCGCAATCCCAGGAAACATATGCCCTCATTTTCCTGCCGGGCGTGCGCGTCATTTCTGTAGCTGCCTGGCTTAAATTGCGGGAATTTTTTGCCGCTGGGGGCAAAATTGTGGCTTTCGGCGATCTGCCGGTCGAGGCGGATGTGCGCGGCCAGGATGAGACAATCCAAACAATCACGGCGGAGATTTTTGGCAAGCCTGATCGCTATGGCAATCGACATAATACTAATGAAGCCGGCGGCGTCGCCATTGCGGCCCAGCCAAAGGATTTGCGAGCCTGGCTGCTACAACATTTGCCCCAATTGCTTGATCCGGATGTCACAATCACAGACAGGGACGGGCAGCCTGTGGGCGAGATTATTTGCTGCCATCGACGTAATGAGGCTTTTGACAGCTATTTGCTTGTTAATCGGAGCTGGCAGCCTGTGTCCTGCCTCGTTACAGTAGCGCAACAGGGCAAGCTTGAGGAATGGGCGTTAGAAACAGGAGAACGCGGTCCTGTGGAATGTCGGCTGGAGCCCAATGGCAAAATGCAGATTCCATTGGAATTTGAGCCTGCTGAGGCGCGTTTGCTTGTTGTTATGCCCGGCGAGCCGGAAGAAATTGTCGCTTTGCCTGAGCCGACAATACTCGAACGCATAGAATTGCCTTCGGAATGGGAATTTCAAGCCGAAGGCGGAAATGTGCTTATTTTGGATCGCTGGGAATTTATCGCCCGTGATTATGCCGCGGGACAGGCAGAACGCGCGCCGGATAAAGTCAATAGCTATCATACACGCTTTTGGGCTACAGGCTCGCCGCGCCCTGTTCATCTTGTGTTGGACGACACGGAGCAATGGCTGCCTGCTCATTTGGGCTTTTTGGCCGGGATTCGGAGCTTGGAAGTCTATGTCAACGGCCAGCCGGCGCCGCCTCTTTCGCCTGCAGAATGGCAGGATCCGGATTTTGCCTGGACAGACATTTCGGATTTGCTTGTGGAGGGAGAAAATTCGCTGGAAATTCGTACAATTTCGCTTTTAGAGCCAATGCATGGCTTGCGCGAGCCTGTATATCTTGTGGGCAATTTTCAGCTTCAAGAACACGAAGGCCATTATGTTATCCAGCCGCCGCAACGCACCATCAGCGGCTTTTTTACAGATAATGGCTATCCGCATTTTGCAGGCCTGGGGCGCTATCGGCAAATTGTGCATATTCCGGAGGGCTTAAGCCGGGAGAAGCTCATTTTAGATCCGGGGCATGTAGAAGGCTGTATGCGTGTGTTTGTCAATGGCCAGATTGTGGCTACGCGCATTTGGCCGCCCTATGAAGTGGACATTTCAGGCGCTGTCCGCGGCGGCGCGAATGAAATCATTATTGAAGTGGCAGGCACTGTGGCCAATTTGTACGGCAAACAGCGCCTTCCCTATGGCCTCCGAGGCCGGGCTGTCATCTGGATTCTCGCCTGAGCCTAAAAAATGGGAAGCCCATTGTTTGTTTCTTTGCTCAAACACGTTAGACAGAGCCCCATTTGCGAATTGCAAAATAGCTTAAGCGTGTGGAGCCTATATTGTGCGTGCCGCTTTGATGCATGAGTTTGCTTGATTTTCTGCTCCTCTTTGTCGCTGCGCCTGGCTTTTTTATTCAGCATGAACATCTATATCGTCAAAAGCGGCGATTGTATCTCCTGAGCTGTTTGTCCATTTACGCGCCGACAGACATATGCCTCCTGCAGGCACAGGCGCCACATCCAGAAAATTGTTATCTTGCACGCGCATAATTTCTTTGCCATCCAGCCTAATCGTAATTTGTGCGTCGCGAAGATGGATGAGAAGCTCATGCCAGTTTTTGTCTGGCGTCCAATCCACACGCGCCATCTGATCATTGTCATTTGTGGAGCGGCTTTGGAAAATCTTATGCAGGGAAATCAGACGATGCTGGAAAGCCACACAATAACATGCTTGGGGGGATGTATAACGAAAGCCAATCCAGACTCCGTCGCGATGATCGGAGCCCAACTGGCGGATTTGGAAGCGCAGGCGGAATGTGTAATTTCTCCAGTCCGCAGAGCCTGCCACGATGCCTGCAGGCGCCCAGCTATCTGTGCCGGAATTGCGTCCGATGAGCACGCCTTCCTGAACACGCCATTCGCCAGAAATAATATGCCATACGTCTGCAGGGGCTTCGCCGGACGCCACATGTGAAAAATCATCTTGCAAAGAACGCATCTGTTCTTGCAGCTGGGGAGTTGGCTCTATTTGGCTGAGCAGAAAACGGAGCAAGGCCGTCAATAGTGTTCGCTCAATATCAGGATCAGCGCGCAGAGAATGCCACACATAAGCCACACGCGCGCCTGCCAGCTCTCCCTGGCGATAATGAATATACGCAGCGCCGTCGCCATAGCTTTGTCCTTTATCATCTTGCAGCGTAATCAAGGAAAGATATTCATTGCCTTCGCCGGCGAGATTGACAATAGGACGCCAGCGCGGATCGGCTTTTGCAGGCCAGGGAATCGTTGCAGGCAAGCCGGGGAGGATGTCACGATTCACACGAAATGTCAACGAAACGCCAGCGGGGGGCTTTTCCCAGCCGTTGATGGATATGCCGGGCAGCTTATCTGCACGTGCGCCGACGCCACTGCCGCATATCGGCAAGCCAAATTTCCCGGCGCTGACGACAGCCTCGCCTTTTTCATTGTAATAGAAAGGAAACGGCCCGCTGTCCAAGACAAGCAGTGTGCCGCCTGCCTTCAGAAAACGTCGCAACGCCTTATCGCCATCATAGGGCCGCGCTACATTTTGATAATATGTTTCTAAAATCCCCAAATGAAGCGCTAAGCTGATTTTCTGCCGATTAAACACAAAGGGATTGACAAAATCTTCAGGCGTAAGAAACACAAGATGCGACATTAATCCAGCCTTTGCCAGCAGACGAATAAAGGGATGCGTACGCGGTTTTTGGAGATGGGGCGCGGGCAAAACCGCAATTTGGCCTGAGAGAGCTTCAAACAGCGGACGCAATGCGGCTAGCTGCTGAATGAAGTTTTGTTCGGCGGCTAATTGCTTCTGGCGCTCTTTTAGTATAGCCAATGTCGATTTCAGTTTAGAGGCAGAACAGGCGCTGAGCGTAACAGCAAAAATTTTACAGCCCTGCGGAATGAGGGCCTGGATATTTTTGCCCCCGTTGGGGATTACAGCCATATCAATATGCCATTCATATATTGGCGGCCAGCCGCGCAATACTGGGACAGCCCCCTCTAATGTAAATATCTCCTGCCGCCCTGTTCTTCTTTCCATTATGATTTTGGCGTGAGGCTGTGCCTCCGCAACAAGCACAAACACATATTGCGGCTTGTCATTGACAACAATCTTCCCTTGCGATAGGCACACACGATTTTGCGTGAGCTCCGGATCGCGCAGCAAAAAAGGAACGCCAAAGATATTTTTCACGCCTGGCTCATAGCCTGCATACGAATGGACATCCTGCCAATCCTGTGTGATGCTTTCGCAGGCCTCTTCGGGCAAATCCACAATCCGAAAGCCGGCCGAAATATTTTGTGGCGGGGCCAGGGCATTTTTCTGGCGAGGCTTAATAATGTCACAGGACAATATGGGCGTATCCGGGGGCAGATCGCCTACAATGACAGTGTCGCCCGGCTTAAGCCCCTTGAGCGTAAACACAGAATCATCGCCCCGATAGCGCACAATCTGTTCTGCGTTGGGCACAATGCGTTGGGCTCCGCGTTGGATTACAATGGGCTTGTCTAGCAAGCTGAAGAAGGGGAAACAGATTGTAACATCGCGTTCTTGTTGAGGATCAGCTTGTAAGCCTTTTGGGACAAGACGAAAAGAAAAATTGCCTTCGCCTGCGCAACGATAATCCACAATGTCTGTATGTCGGCCTTCCCGATTGAAGGCCATTGCCGCTTTTTCGCCGCATACAACGCGCACAGTAGCGGAGCCCATCGGCCAGATCAGCCGCTCCAGGCCGCCCCACAGCCCGCCAAAATTCGCTCGCTGGCCATGGCCCTGCGCACATTCCGCAAACAGGCCCAGGCGCTCTGTGAAAGCGCTTGTCGGATAATCCTGTATATGCGGATAATATTCCTCTTGATACAGCTCATGATAACGCTCCAGCATTCCCCGCAGATAATGGCCCATGATGGGATCGCCTGTGCTGATGTATTCATACAGCATTGCGATGTTAAAGACCCATATCTCATTGGCGCAGGCGCAGCCCAGCCACGGCTGCCCCGCATTGGGCTCCATAAAGAACGAGGCGTCCAGATCATCCATCTCCTCGTTGTCACAAGGCCAGATGGCCAGATAACGATATGTCATATGGCGCGCTAATTTATAAGCCAGTTCGGCCAGCGCATGTCGCTCAGGATCTTTGCGAAAGCGATAATAATATTTGAGGCAGAATGTCACACAGGGCGTGGCGCTCCACGCAAATTGGGCCGCTGGCACATCCGGATAGCAATTGCGCGTGTACAGAATATGTTTCGTGAACAGGAGAACGCCATCGATGTACGGCAACAAATCGCGGGCGCCTGCAGGATCATTGCGATAATAATCCAGAAGCGCCAGCCCGGCGCCCCAGCCATTGACATGGCGGAATGTTTCCACGCCCGGCCCGAACATGGCTGCCCCCCCGCCGTCCAGGGGCGTTCGCCAAAAGAAACAGCGATCTGCCCCGATATCCATCCATTGGCCCAGCTCAACGAGCCGCCGACATTCCTCGCCTAATTTCCGGATCGACGCTTGCTCCCCTGTCCGATAATAATAGTCCACAGGGCTAAAATAAAACACGCCTTGAACAAGATGCACATTGGGCTGCCACCAGTGCTGTCCTGTGGGGCCTGTATTGACGATAAAAGAGCCCAGCGGCCCTGGCGCGCCAATGTCTGAAAGACGCATGGCGCCAGGCAGCCAGGACAAATCATTCATAGGCTCCACTGCCGGCAATAGATCCCGATATGTTCGCCACAGAAATTCATGGACAAAACGATTGGGATCCTCCTCCGGCCCCATATTGCGGCTCCAGAGCAAACGAAAATGCGTCCCTACACGCACTGGCTTCCCTGCGACGGGCACTTGCGGATAACGCAAATGTTGATAGTTTCGCGCAAAAGGCCATGTGAGACAAAAGAATTGCTGTGTGCGGCCATGCCGAAAACAATATGCAGTCCCGAATTCTTTTTCGCTGTGATCCGTCAAACGCGGCTCATGAAATTCGTAGCCCACATATAAACGGCGGCTGGGATGCCAAAGCCCCGCCACAGCCGTAGGATAGGCGCCAATAGGCGGGGCGTATGTCCACTGGCGCGACCAGCTGCTGACAATTGTCTTGCCCGGCCCCTCACATTTCATCTGAATATAATCGTCCACAACGGGCGTGCCAATAGCCCAGCCGCGCTGATGAAAAACAGCGGCGCCAGGCACAGAGCACACGAGAAAATGAAACGGCACAGCGCCCCAGCGTTTTTCCCAGGCCTGGGCCTCGAACGATTGCAGCTCCCAGAGAAAGCGAATCCGGGGATAAGGATCCTCCTTGTCAAGGAGGCTGATTTCCACATACGAGCTGGGCCCCAGCTTGGGCGTCGGCATGCCCTCAAAATGGCTGAAGCAAAGCGCATTGGCGGTGCGCCTCAACTGGCGGGCGATTAGGGCTTCATTGCTGCTGAATAGAATTGCCGCGACAAGGCCCTGCTGATCGCTGAGCGTAAAGCCCTGATAGGCCCCGGGGCAGCCCAGCGGCGCCAGACTCACAGCGTGATTGGAGACATTTTGAGCGACAAGCAGTGTGGGGAAGAAAACGAGGCTACTTGCTAAAAAAATGAACGCCAGGCTGTAATGAAAAATACGCGTTCGCATAGGCGCCTCCGCAAAATCAAAGAAATGTTATTTCTTATTATAATCTTCGTACGACGCCAGGAAAATAAATGAGCCGCCTTTTTTAGGCGGCTCGGAGCTTTTTTGAGCTAGCTTCGTGATTAAGAAGTTAAGAAGTGGAAACAGTTTCGGGCACAAACTCAAATATTGTGTTGCCTTCTTCATTCACGCAAGCAATGATTTCGCCCTTGATTTGCTCGCCCATGCTGAGCAGATATTCCGCCAGCGGATCCTCAATATATCGCCGCACGGCGCGCCGTAGCGGACGGGCGCCCATGGCCGGATCATAGCCCTCCCGCACCAGCAGCCGCCGCATCTCCTCGCTCAGCGTCAGGCGCAAGCCCCGATTTTGTAGCTGTTGATCCACTTTCCCCACTTCCAAATCTACAATGGCGGCAATGTGTTCCTCTGTGAGAGCATGAAAGACAATAATTTCATCCACACGATTGAGGAATTCGGGGCTAAAAGTCTTTTTAAGCTCTTCCATCACTTTTGCCCGCATGCGCTGATAATCCCGGCGATGTTCTTCCGCCGAGCGAGAAGTGCGTTCCGTGGCAAAGCCAATGGGCGTTTGGCTGGAAATGAGCCGCGCCCCCACATTGCTCGTCATAATGACAATGCAATTTTTGAAATCCACAACGCGTCCCTGAGCATCTGTCAGCCGCCCGTCCTCCATAATCTGCAGCAGAATGCTGAATACTTCGGGATGGGCTTTTTCAATTTCGTCAAACAGGACAACAGAATACGGCCGTCGGCGCACGGCTTCCGTTAATTGGCCGCTTTCCTCATAGCCGACATAGCCAGGCGGCGCGCCAATCAGGCGGCTGACCGCAAATTTCTCCATATATTCGGACATATCGATCCGAATAAGCGCTTCTTCCTGGCCAAAGAGGAATTTCGCCAGCATACGCGCCAGATATGTCTTTCCTACGCCCGTCGGCCCCAGGAATATAAAGGAGCCTGTGGGACGCTTGGGATCCTTGATGCCCGCCCGCGCCCGCCGGACCGCCCGGGAAATGACGCGAATGGCTTCATCTTGCGCCACAATATCCTTATGCAGCGCCTCCTCCATGCGCAACAGCCGCTGCGACTCATCTTCCGATAACGATACTACTGGAATGCCTGTCCAGATGGAAACAATTTGCGCAATGTCATCGTAGCCCACTTGCGGCAGCTCTTCCGGCTGTTCTTCTGTGTCCCAATCGCGCGAAAATTCATTCGGATCCAGCTCTTCCAGCTCTTCTTCGACAAATTCTTCCTCGTCATCATCGGAAAAATCTTCCAGATCCTCTGGCAACGAAGCAGGACGCGCGCGCCGCAACATAGAAGTTCGAGAGAGCTCCGGCGTGCGCGAGGCGCGCCGATATTCGCGCAATTTCACACGTGCCCCGGCCTCATCCAGCAAATCAATCGCCTTGTCCGGAAGCATGCGATCCGTTATGTAGCGCGTGGAAAGATCCACGGAAGCCTCAATAGCTTCGGGCGTGAAGCACACGCCATGGAATTCCTCGTAGCGTTCCTTGATGCCATGCAGAATGTCCAAAGTTTCCTCGCGTGTGGGCTCTTTGACCATAATAGGCTGAAAACGTCGCTCTAGCGAGGGCGTTTTCTCAATATGCTTCCGATATTCATCCAGCGTAGTGGCGCCAATGCATTGCAGTTCTCCGCGTGCCAGCGCAGGCTTCAAGATATTGCTGGCATCCATCGCCCCTTCGGCCGCGCCCGTGCCGACAATCGTGTGCAGCTCATCGAGGAAGATGATGACTTCGCCCTGGCTGGCGCGAATTTCCTCCATCACACGCTTCATCCGCTCTTCAAATTCGCCCCGATATTTTGTCCCCGCCACTAGGCTGGCCAAATCCAGCGCCACGACGCGTTTTTTGCGCAGCAAGGGCGGCACATCGCCGTCGGCGATCCGCTGTGCCAGGCCCTCGACAATCGCTGTCTTGCCCACGCCCGCCTCGCCAATCAAGCACGGATTATTTTTAG
>CAZUOJ010000029.1:0-33353 GCA_964622325.1 uncultured Armatimonadia bacterium | reverse complement strand
AAGAATGTCCCGAATGCCGCAGCGGCGCTTATGCCCGGGGATTGCAAGCCGGCGTTATCCCCTTGCGTTCGCCCGAAGAAATGCAAGCCGCCAAAGAAGCCTCTTGTGCGGAAATTGCGCAAACAAATCGTCTTCGCATTCGGCCCCATCATTTGCTGTGCATCACATGTTTTTGGGGCACGGGCAAAGACGCTCCCATTCCCGAAGACAATTTGTGGGAGCCGCTCTTGCGGATGAGGGAAAATCCAGATATAGAAGTGGAGCTTGTCGAGGGCGCCTGCATCGTTTGCCCGCCCTGTCATGGCTATGATCCACAGCGCCAGATTTGTGATACATTGTGTGGCTTGCGTGACAGGCTGAAGGATTTGAATGTGTTGCAGCGGCTTGGCTTAGCGCCGGGCGATGTGCGCACTGCCCGCGAATTATACAATCTGATCTGGGAACGCATCCCGGATATTCGCGATATTTGTGATAATATGAATCCCACAGTGCTGGAATGGCATGATTGTTCCGGCTGTCGTGACGGCCGTTTCGCGCGAGCCCGCGCACGGGGAAAATTTACGGCATAGCCCTGTTTTTTATGCTGGCCTGTGGGGGCACAATAAATCTGGCTGTTTGATAGTCCGTTTCGTTCTCTTTTCGCGTGGAGAGCTTCTGTTCAAAGGATGAGAAAACAATGATTATGTCCAGGAAATTTGTACAGGCGTTCGTTGTGTTGATTGGGCTGGCGCTAGTGCTTTTTAACGGTTGTCAGGCACAGCTCATTAGCCGGGAGGAAGAGATTCGCTTGGGGCAGGAGGCGAGCGCCCAATTTGAAAGGGAGCATGGCGGGCGTCTCACAACAGGCCGAGCCGCGGCAATTGTGCAAAAAATTGGGCCTCGCATCGCCCGTGTTGCCTCCTCAGGGGAATTTTATCCTTATCCCTATGAGTTCCGTGTTCTGAATACGCGTGAAGTGAACGCCAACGCCTTTCCCGGCGGCATTATATATCTTTGGCTGGGGCTGTTTGAGGCGCTGCATTATGATGAGGAGCAATTGGCATGGGTCGCGGGGCATGAAGCAGCGCATGTAGCGAAGCGGCATGCCGTGCGGCGAATTGAACAGCAGCTCGGCTACAGCCTTGTTATTCAATTGCTTTTGGGCAAAGGCGATGTGGCTAAAATTGCCGCGGCTGTTTCTGCACTGACATTGCAGGCTTACAGTCGGGATCAGGAATTGCAGGCGGATGCCCTGGGCGCTCGCTTTGCCTATGAGGCCGGCTATGATCCGACAGCCGCCTTAGCTGTGCTGGAAACATTCAAGCGCTTACAGGGGCGGGAGCCGAGCGATCTAGAGATCTTCTTTGCCAGCCATCCCGGCAACACATTGCGGGAAGACAAGCTTAAAACATATTTCCGCGAACAAGGCTGGAAAGGGCGTTATTTTACGCCCTGAAGCACATTTGCCCTATGTTTGGGCCCAGGAAGCGCTTTTCTGCCTTCCTGCTCCTAAAGCGGCTTATCGCTATTGCACAGAAATTATTTTTTGCGAGGGGCCGTTCTTTAAAGCGAAAAAGAGGCTGCCACAGCCCATTAAAAAAATGTTTCTGCGGCCGTGCGGAAAAGCAGCCATTGCCGCTCCTCCTCCGAAGCTAAGGGGAGGCGATCCCGCACGAGCGAAAGACTATCTTCATAGCTTTCGCTAATAATCTGAAAAGGACAATCGCTGCCCCACATCAGCCGCTGAGGGCCGAACGCCTCATACACACGGATAATGAGCGGCAGTAGCTCCTCATGAGGCGGGCGCTTATTGCCCAGAGCATAAAAGGCGGAGACTTTAATTTTGACATTGGGATAACGCGCCATCCCACATAGAGCCTCTACATCCTCGGGACGGATATGGCCGTCAATGCCAATCCGACACAGATGATCAATCACAACAGATGTGTCGGGATAAGCGGCACAGGCTTGGGCCAGGGCAGGCAGCGCATCGGGATTGATGAGGCAGCAGAGGGCTTGTTGTGTTTGAGCGGCACAGCGGAACATTCGCTGATAGCTGGGGCGGGCCAGCCAGTCTCCCGCGGGAGCTTGGCGCGGCTGAATGCGCAGGCCGCGCACGCCCTGGGCCGCCAGCGCTTCCATTTGTGCCTCAATATCCGCGGCGTTTTCATCCAGCACAGCGATTCCGCCAAACACGCCCGGATATTGACGCATTACAGCCAGCATATAGGAATTATCTGTGCCATAATAGCTCATCTGGACAAGCACAATCCGTGTCACGCCGCAGGGCTGGCAATGAGCAAATAATTCTTCGGGCGTGAAGCTAGGGGGCTTCATTTGTTCTGGCGCAAAGCCTGGCGCCAGCGGATATGCCTGCACATCCGCCGTCCATACATGCACATGACTGTCAATAATCTCCATCATCTCTATCTTTTTCTTTTTGTTATTTTTTGAGCCTTCTCTCTCGGAGAGCATATCAGAAATAACGATTCCCTGTAGCCATGCGAATGAGAAATTCCTGTAAGCTTTTTCCAAAATTCTGCAGAAAAATAGTGCTGCGCAGGACAAAGCCTGTACAGGCCGAAAATAGACGATAATATCTTAATGCCGTTTCAGCTCACAACTAAGGATGAAAACATTTCCTCCCAGTTTATTATTGTCCTTGTGCCTCTTTTTAGTTAAGCAATTTTGGAGAAAATTTTATGGAAAAGATATTTTTGTTTTTATTATGCCTGTTCTGGATAGAAATGGTGGGGGCGAAAGAGGGGCGGACTTACTATGAGGAGACATTTATGGCGGGCCTGCAGCAGAAGCTGGCCCAAGAGCGCTGGGCGCAGGAGCAAGCGACAGCGCTGCGTCGCGATTGTCAATGGCTTGTGGAAATGTCCGATCAAGCGCTGTGGGATTTCATTCCCCCGCCCGAACAGATGCGCGCTATCAATGTGTGCATTGGCCATGATTGTCCGATTTGCGGCGATGAAGTCAATCGCAAGGCGGGCCATTATCCATGGCTAATGAGCCGCGAGCGCCCCTTTAAAGTGGAATGTCCCGTCTGCCACAATGTCTTTCCGAAAAACGATTTCCAGCCCTGGAACACAGAAGGCCTGAAAGGAGAGCCTGCCCGAACGCCTGAGCCGATGGATTATGGCCTGGGCTGGCTCAATCCTGAGGATGGCCGACGCTATTATTTCGTGCCTTATTACATCTTCTGGCAGCGCTGGCGAAGGGACATTTTGCAGGGGCTTTCGGCGCTTAGCCGGGCTTATCTAATAAGCGGCGAGCCAGCGTATGCCCATAAATGCGCGCTTATGCTGGCCAAAATTGGCAGCCTGTATGAGCGCTTTAATTATGGCGAACAATGTTATCACGAAGGGCGCTTCCATATCAATGGACGCATTTCGGACTATATCTGGAGCACTGGCGACAACAGCACAATCGCCCTCGCCTATGATGCCATCTATCCGGCTTTGGCCCAAGATGAAACGCTGGCGTCCTTTTTACGGCAACAGGGGCTGGAAGAGGATGCCGGGGGCATTATTGAAAAAATGCTGTTTGTGATGGCTCGGGACATCATGAGCGGCTTTGTGGCGGGCAATATGGGAATGCATCAAAAGACGCTGGCGCAAATCGCCATCGTTCTGGATAATCGCAATCCGCAGCGGGGGCCTACAACGGAGCAAATGGCCGAATGGCTCCTGCATGGGGGCGGGCGGCTGGAAGATTTGCTCTGGAATGGCTTTCATCGGGAAGGCATGGGCGCTGAAGCCGCGCCGGGCTATTCCACAGGCTGGGGCAGCTATTTTTATGAAGTGGCGGATCTGCTGCCGCGGCTGGGCCTGGACATCTGGCGTCATCCGAAGCTGCGGAAAATGGCGGATATTGGCCCCAATTTAATCGTAGCGGGGCAATTTTGCCCTTCCATTGGCGATTCAGGCAGTTCCCAAGGCAGCGGCCCTGTCGGATTGTCCCCCGTACTGCAAGGCCTCGCCTTCAGGCATTGCGGAGATCCGATATATGCGCGCTGGCTGGAAAAAATGGGCGCCTCGTCGCAAAGCTTGTTTGAAAGCTATTTTGAGGAGGCAAAATACAAGCAAGCCCTGGCGACAGCGCCGCCGCTTCCGGAGCTGCGCACGCGGGATTTGGGCGGCTATGGGCTGGCAATTTTGGAAGCGGGCACAGGCAGCCAGCGCCGCGGCTTGAGCTTGTATTATGGCGACGCTTCCGGCGGCCATGGCCATGCCGATAGGCTGAACATCGAGATGTTCGCCCTGGGCCATGTTGTGTTGCCCGATGATGGCTATCCCACGCCCTTTACGCGGCCCCATTTTTATGAATGGCGCCGCGCCAACACATTCCGTCATTATTGCGTGATGATTGATGAATTGCCGCAGCTCACTTATTGGCGTGGCTTTCTTCACGCCCTGGCCTCCACAGCGGAAATTCAGTTTGTAGAAGCCTCTGCGGAAGATGCCTATCCCGAAATAGCTTCCATGTATCGACGGACATGCGCCCTGATTGATATTTCCCCGGAAAGCTCTTATTTGTTGGATATTTGGCGCGTGCGTGGCGGCAGCCAGCATGATTGGTGTTTCCATGGGCCCAACTGGCCAGAATTCCATATTGCCGGGGGAGAGCTTTCGGCGCCCCAAACTAAAGGCACATTAGCGGGGGAAGATGTGCCGTATGGCCAGCGTCCGCCGCCGCGGCTGGATAAAGCCGATTTGGAAGTGCCCTTGGCGTCCGCTGAAGGCGTCTTGCAAGGCGATGCGCCCTATAGTGAGTTAGCCCAGAAGGGCTGGACTCCGCATGTCAAGGGCGTGCTGACATACAAAGAGGGCAGTGCGTTAACAGCGCGGCTGCCGCGACTGGCGCCGGGACGATACAAGCTTTATATTCAGTATTGGGATCATCGGCCGGGGACAAGCGAATTGGAGCTCACGCTTGGAGGCGTTTCGTTCCCCTTGCACATTGTGACAGCAGATGGACAGGATTATAAATGGCAAAGCCAGCTGATTGAGCTGCCGCAAGCCGCTGAGACGCTGCAATTGAAGCTGCAACGCAGTCCCATAAATTATGTGATGATTAATCGGCTGCTCCTCAGCCAGGCGCTGGAGCGGGATAAGCCCCGGCTGCCTGCGGAAGTGAGCAGCGGCTTTCAGGGGCTGTTCAATGTGCAGCGAATGCGCCCACAGGCGGGATGGCGTGCCTGCTGGAGCGAGCCACAAAAGAATTTGCATATCGCTGTCCATATGCCAGCAGGCTGCGCCCAGGAAATTATTGTGTGCGATGGCGAGCCGGAAGCCCAGCCCGGGAATCCCAAAACAATCAAATACATTCTGGGCCGCAATATCTCAGCTCAGCCGGAATTGCTTTCTGTCTATCCTGCGATTGTGGAGCCGTATCGCGGCAGGCCGGATGTGCAAGCCGTACAGCGTCTCTCGTGTCCCAATGCGCCGCCAGAAACAGTGGGGCTGCTCGTCCAGCGCCAGCACGCGGCTGAGCTCATTCATAGTGCCCTCCCCGGAGCCCCTGAGGCCCGCTGGAAAGATGCTCCTGTGCCTTTTGCGGCGCAGGCGGAATTTGCGCTTGTAACGCTGGACGAGCAGGGCGTGCAGCGGGCCATGTTGCTGAACGGAGGGCATCTTTCCTGTGGAGATTTCAGGCTACAGGCCGCCCCTGCCCCCCAAGGGCGCATTGTGGCTGTGGATTTTTCGCGTAATGAAATTACATTGGATATCGCTTTGCCGGAGACAAAGCCTTTTTTGCAGCGAGTGATTGTCTTTGGCAATGATCTGGCGCAATGCAGCTATACAATTCAATCCCTGCGAGTGGCAGAGGGGAAAACAATTATCGGCTTAGGCGATATGCTGCCGATTGTCCGAATGGATTTTATAAAAAATATCGATGAGGCTGCTGGAATTATAGAGGCCGTGGGGCCGCTGGAGGGCTATGGCAAAATTCAAAATGCCCGTCAGCAAGGTCGTTGGCTTTATAATGAAGACAAGACACGGGGCTTTTTGATAGAATCCATAGCGGGAACAAAAATTAAGCTGCGGGCCGCTGGACAGAAATGGGGAGAGATATATCGGGATGCGGATGGCGATGGCCGCAATCAAATCTGGATTGCTGATATGGGCCCCAACGATAGCTTTCGAATCCCGACAGCAACATTCGTCAAGCGCCTGCGGCCCGGCGTTTATCAGCTGGAAACAATGACACAGGCACAGCTTTCTGTGCCAACAACACAACATCTCTAGCGCGGAATACAGGAAACGAAAAAGGAGAATACACATAGCCTGGCGGCTTTTTAGCCCCAATTTTGCGGAAGCGGAAATTTTGCGGAGATATTATCTAAACACGATGTCCTTAATCATTGAGGATCAGGAAACGATTATCCATTATTCTGTCCAAGAAATCAAAAATAAAGTCATCTGGGGCGATGCCTTGCAAGTGCTGCCCAAAATAGCCGCAGAGACTTTTGATATGATTTTTCTGGATCCGCCGTATTTTTTGCAATTGCCGAAAAAACAGTTGCGGCGCTGGACTGTAAAAACGGTCGTAGAAGGCGTGAATGATGAATGGGACAATTTTTCTTCTTTTCAGGAGTATGATGATTTTATCGCACGGCTGCTTCAAGAAATTCAGCGTGTGATGAAGCCCACAGCCACAATCTGGATTATCGCCACATATCATAGCCTTTTTCGCATCGGCAAAATTATGCAGGATTTGGGCTTCTGGATTTTAAACAATATTGTCTGGATAAAGTCAAATCCTATGCCCAATTGGCTGGGCGTGCGTTTTACAAATGCCACAGAAAATCTTATCTGGGCTGTAAAAGACAGAAAAGCGAAAAAATATACATTTAACAAAGAATATGCCAGAGCTTTTGGAATCGGTAAAATTGGCGCAAATGTGTGGATGTTCCCCATATGCGTGGGGAAGGAACGACTCAAAGATGACACAGGCAAAAAGCTGCATTCCACGCAAAAGCCTGTGGAGCTTTTACGGCGCGTAATTTTAACATCCACAAAAGAGGGGGATTTTATTTTAGATCCCGTGGCCGGGACGGGCACAACAGGCTATGTCGCGCAAGCTTTGAAAAGAGATTTTGTGATGATTGAACGCCATCCCGTATACATCCAGGGGATAGAGAAACGTTTCCAGCAGCCTATGCAGGGAGCTGGAGAAAACAACACAGCAGGCGGGGAGCCAGATATTAGTTTTCTGAAGCTAAATGAACGACAAGTTTAAGAACAAAAGAAGGACATCCGTTCTTGTCTAATCACAAAATTAAATAAGGAGAAAGAGGTGTGGACATGCCGACAAAGCCGGCGGATTGTGTGAATTACGAATTGAATTTGCAGATGTGTCCATGTACGAGCGAGGACTGTGAGCGCCGGGGGATTTGTTGTGAATGTATACAGGCGCATTATGCCGCAAAACAGCCCACAGCCTGCATGAGCGGGGCGAAGCGCAATCCCGAAACAATGGGCCTCGCATTGCAGGCGGCGAAAGAATGCAAAAATCAGCCGCGCAATCTGGAGGCTTGCGTGTGCACATACGAGCCCTGTGAACGCAAGGGCATTTGCTGCAATTGTGTGCGCAATCATTTTACAGTGGATGGCCTGGGCCGCACGGCCTGCATGAAATTTTGAAGCTTTGTGTCGCTGCTAGAAAGCGTTTGGGAAGCAATATTTGCCATTTCATAGCTTTGGGGCTGTGTAGCAGCTTAGCATTTCCTCATCGCAACAAGCAAATTGGGCCGGACTAAAAGGCGGAAAGCAGGCTTCGGCTCTGAAGGCGTCTGGCCAGGCTCATAATATTGCTCTATTATCCTTGCAGGATAAAGCGTGATAATCCTATGGCTGTATGGCGTTCTTTTCTAGCTTCTGGGGAGGCGAATTTTCGATGAATTATCGCCGGGTTATGGTTTTCGCGGCGCATCCGGATGACGAATTGACAATGGCGCCAGCGATGGCCAAGATGGCCTCTTTGGGCGTGGATGTGTTGATTGCCCTGATGACAGATGGCTGCGAGGGCTATCCGCGGCCAGAGATGAAGGACATCATTGTAGAAATGCGCCGGCGGGAAGCTGCGGAGGCGGATAAAATCATGGGCACGCGCCGTTTAAGTTTTGGCTATCCGGATATGGGCCTTGTGAACGACAAGGAGACATTGTTGCGGGTGCTTTCGGCCATTCGCCAGGAGCGCCCCGACGCCATTTTCACGCATGGGCCTGTGGATTATCATCGGGATCATCTGGCGACACATGCGATTAGCCTGGAAGCAGCTTGGCAAGCGGGCGAGCCTGTGTCGGCCATTTTAGGCGAGCCATGGAAGACGCCTCATATATGGTTTTACAAGGGCATGGGGCATCGTCCGCCAGATGTGCTCTGGGATGTAACAGGCTTTATGCATTATCGGCAGCTCACGCTGGCCACACAAGAATCGCAGCATGTATTGTTTGGGCGGGATAAGCAAAGCTTTTTGGAGGAAGCCGAACGCATAAAAGCCGCGGGCGCCCCTGCTACACAGCCTTTTTGGTTCTCCGGCCGCGCCCCTCTGCGCGATTTCCCGGATATTTGAGAAACGCTTTGTTTATAACAGCAGGAGCGTTCCCACAAAAAATAATGTCCAATTATCGTATTTACATTTGACGTAGCATTAGCCAGAGGAGGAATTAAGGCTAGTGGATTGCCATACAGCTCTCCATTCGTAGCCTGTCCTGTCCGGATGTTTCCTCTTGTTGCGGCGTTGGAGGAGAGCGCCCGCTATAATCACAAAAAAGCCTGAAGCACAGCACAAACAGAAGATGACAGAATAGACAACAGAGGGGCTTAATGCGGAAATTAATTGCATTTATGCATGAAGAGCTTTGATATTCTTTTTAGCCAGAATTTGCCAAAAATGGGGAGAGAAGCTTATAATAGAAATAGGATATATAGAAAGAAATAGACTAAGTTGAAAAATAATCTGAACAGAGAAACATATTTCAATACGAAAAGAGGCTCCAAGGGCGGGGAGAGAGGAATGTGAGTCAGGAAGTCATTGTCCAAGCGCCGGGCCGATTGTGTCTGTTCGGCGAGCATCAGGATTTTTTGGGGCTGGCCGTCATTGCCTGTCCAATTGATTTGACTATTACAATTACATGTCGGCCGCGCCGCGATCGGCATCTCGCTGTGCATTTCCCTGATCTGGCGGGCTGCCCGCGCGATCTCATCCACGCCGATCGGCTGGCTGAATATCGCCATAATCGCGATTATGTGCGCTCCGTGACAAATGTATTGCGCCGCCAGGGCTTGCAAATCAAGCAGGGCTACGATTGCATCGTTCATGGCACAATTCCCATCAATGCCGGCACATCCAGTTCCTCGGCGCTTGTTGTCGCCTGGACAGCCTTTTTGCTCGCCACGCAAAACGGCGATTTGCCTAAAAGCCCCGAAGACATCGCCCGCTTTGCCCATCAAGCGGAAGTGGTGGAATTTAATGAGCCCGGCGGGATGATGGATCATTACACATCCGCAGTAGGGGGGCTTCTGTATATTGATTGCCGGGAGCCCATTACGGTCACGCGTCTCCCGGCTCAATTAGAGGGTTTTGTGCTGGGCGATTCAGGCATCCCCAAGGATACAACAACGACATTGCGAGCGTCGCGGGACGACACGCGCGCCGGGCTGGAAATTCTCAAACGGCATATTCCCGATTTTGATTTGTGGCGCACGCCGCTGGAGGAAGCCGAGCAATATTTTCCGTTAATGCCCGAAAATGTCCGTCGCCGCGTGCGGGCGAATTTCATCAATCGGGATTTGTGTCAGGAGGCGCGTCGTATGCTGTCTCAGCCCAGCACGCCCAATCCAGAAAAGCTGGGCCGGATGCTTTATGAGCATCATGTGCAGCTTCGGGACGGCATCGGCGTGTCTCATCCCAAGCTGGATGCGATGATTGAGGCGGCCATGGAAGCTGGCGCCTTGGGCGGCAAGCTCAACGGCTCTGGCTGCGGAGGCTGCATGTTCGCCTATGCTCCGGGCAAACAGGAAGAAGTTAAGGAAGCCATTGAACGCGTCGGGGCGCGCGCCTTTATCGTCTCTGTGAGCCAGGGCGTGCAAATCATTCAGCCGTCTGAGGAAGCACAGAATTAGCTACAAAGCCGCGGGGCGCTTTTTCAGTCTGACAGCACATGCTCTCTTCCCAATAACGAAATACAGACACATGGGGGGGCATTGAAAGCTCCGGCTGTGGAACGCTTCAGGATGAATTTTTGTTTGTTAAATGGATGGCTATGAGTTCTTTGCGCATTACAATCGGCGGCTTACGCGGCATTGTGGGCGAGAGCCTGACGCCTGATCTCATCGTAAATTATGCCCACGCTTTTGGGACATATGTCGGTGGGGGGCGTGTGCTCATCAGCCGGGACACGCGCCCTTCCGGAGAGATGTTGCGGCGTTGTGTAATCGCCGGCCTGCAAGCCGCGGGCTGCGAAGTCGTGGATCTTGGCATTTGCCCCACAGCGGCCTTGCAGCTCGCCGTGCGCCATTCTGACGCTGTCGGCGGAATGGCTATCACGGCGGGACATAATCCCATTGCCTGGAATGCCTTAAAAACAGTGCGCGCGGATGGCATATTTCTCAATCGGGCCCAGGCAGAAGAGCTGCTGGACATCTATCATCAGCGGGAATTTCGGAAAGCTTCGTGGGATCAAATCAAGCCAGTGCAGAAAGATCGGGAAGCAGCGGCGCGTCATCTGGCGGCCATCACAGAGCAAATAGATGTGGCGGCCATCCGCGCCGCGAAGTTGTGTGTGGCTGTGGATTGTGTGAATGGCGCCTGCTCTCGTTATGCGCCGCTTTTGCTGGGCCAATTGGGCTGCCGCTTCGTGGAAATGAATGTCAATCCCGAATTGCCGTTTCCGCACACGCCAGAGCCCTCCGTAGAGAATCTTGGGCAGCTCATTGCGTTAGTGCGGGCTTCGGGCGCTGATGCCGGCTTTTGCTTTGATGCGGACGGAGATCGGCTGGGCGTTGTGTGCGAAAACGGCTTTGCGCCAGGGGAGGAGATGACAATCTGCCTGGCGACAGAAATGATTTTGTCGCGCGGCGATGTGGGGCCTGTCGTCACAAATCTGTGCACAACACAGGCAGTGGATGACATTGCGCAGGCCCATAACAATCGGCCTGTAATCCGCACAGGCATCGGACAAGCCTACATCAGCGAAAGCGCTTTGAACAATCAGGCGTGCGTGGGGGGCGAGGGCAGCGGAGGCTGTCTATTTCCCAAAATCAATTACGCCAACGACAGCCTGGCGACAATGGCGCATTTGCTCCAGCTGATAGCGCAGCGCGGCAAGCTGTCGGAAATTGTGGCATCGCTGCCTCGCTATCATATCGTGAAAAAAGCCATTCCGTGCCCGCCCCAATATGCCTATAGTGCTCTAGAGGAGCTGCGCGCCCAGGGCGAGCCAGATTGGGCTGATCCTGGCCGCACGGATTTGTCGGATGGCATCAAATATCAAGGGGACAAACGCTGGATATATGTACGCGTGTCGGCGACAGAGCCGTTAATTCGCGTGCTGGCGGAAGCGCCTGTTCAATCAGAGGCGCAGACCTTGGCCGAAGAATATGTAACGCTTATAAGGCAATTAATAAAGAGTTTGTAAACATCACAGTCGGATGGCGCGGAGGCATATGCGGAGAACTTTAAAGACAGGCATTTCCGGCGTGCGAGGCGTTGTCGGCGAATCCTTTACGCCCCAATTACTCGTCGGCTTTGGCCAGGCTTTTGGGACATATTTGGACGGGGGAACTGTTGTCATTGGCCGCGATACACGCCCCTCGGGGGAAATGGCAGCCCACGCCCTCATAGGAGGGCTTTTAGCGACAGGCTGCAGAGTCATTGACATCGGCATCGCGCCCGTCTCCACAATCCAACATGCCGTGCGCAGGCATAAAGCGGACGGCGGCATTGCGATTACAGCCAGCCATAATCCGCAGGAATGGAATGCTCTGAAATTCATTTATCGGGACGGGATTTTGCTGCGCCCCTATCAAGCCCAGGAGCTTTTATCCGTCTATTATCAGGGCAATTTTCGGCTTGTGGATTATGAGGCTTTGGGAACAATTGAAAAAGATACGAAGGCCATTGAGGCGCATTTAGCCGAAATGCTGCAGCGTTTGGGGGCGGATTTTGAATTGATTCGGCAGCGGCAGCCCATTGTGGTCGTGGATTGCTGCAATGGCGCCGGTTCTTTGGCTGCCGAAACATTTTTATACGCCCTAGGCTGCGAAGCCATTGTCATCAATGACACGCCTGATGGGATGTTTCCGCATCCTCCGGAGCCTGTGCCCGAAAATCTGCAGCAGCTTGCTGCGGCAGTCCGCGAGCATAGCGCTGATGTGGGCTTTGCTTTGGATGCAGACGCCGATCGCGTGTGCATTGTGAATGAAAAAGGGGATGCGCTCAGCGAAGAATTCACAATGGCGTTTGCCACAGATGCGCTCACGCCCGATCAGCCCGGGCCCGTTGTCACAAATCTTTCCTCTAGTCGAATGATTGAAGAAGCCGCCGCGCGGCAGGGACGCGCGGTGCTCCGCACGCCCGTGGGCGAAATCAATGTCATCCAGGCCATGCAGCGCCATCAGGCGGCTTTAGGCGGCGAGGGCAATGGGGGCGTGATCTGGCCCCGTGTGCATTATGGGAAAGATAGCCTGGCGACGATGGCGCTTATTCTGGCGGGCTTGATACGGCGCGGCGGCACAATCAGCGGCTGGCAGGCCTCGTTCTCCCCTGCGGCGATGGCTAAAGAGAAAATTGAATGTTCCGCCTCGCTTATCCAGCCAGTGATGCTGGCGGTGCAGGCAGCTTATGCCGGGGAAGAATGTGATTTCACAGAAGGGGTGCGCGTGAGCTGGCCTGATGGTTCGTGGCTGCATATCCGCCCCAGCAATACAGAGCCCTTAATTCGTATTGTGGCGGAAGCGGAGGAGCAGAAAAAAGCAAAGGAGCTTGCCGTTCAGGCCGTGGAGATTATTCGCGCCGCCATCGCACGACATTCATGATAAATTCCCCAAAACAGCCTCAGAGGCGGGCGGGCTGGGCAACGCGCCTTTCGTGTTTAAAAGTGCACTTTTCCGATCTTCAGGCGGCCATCGCGACATAGATTTGCCGTCAAGATGGCTGTGGCGATAGAATAGAGTTTGGCTTCCGCTGAGTCGGCGCGGGAAGTGAGCACAACAGGGGCGGCGGCGCCAATAAGCACGCCAGCTGTTTTGCCTCCCGCCATGAAGGCGTAGGATTTGGCCAAAATATTGCCTGCTTCGATCGTCGGACAGACAAGGATATCGCAATCCCCCGCCACTTCCCCCACAATGTTTTTGACGCGCGCCGCTTCGAAATTAATCGCATTGTCCAGCGCAAAGGGCCCATCCACAATGCAATCCGGAAATTGGCCCCGGCGCGCCATGACTGCTAGCGCAGCCGCCTCCACAGTGGCGGGCATGGCGGGATTGACAAGCTCCACAGCCGCCAGCAAGCCCACTTTCGGACGCTTTATTCCTAAGCAGCGCGCCAGAAATACGGCATTCATAATGATGGCGGCTTTTGTCGTCAAATCGGGCGCGATATTCATCGCCCCATCTGTCACGAAAGTGAGCTTGCCCCGAAACGGCGTCTCTAAAATGAACACATGACTCATAATGCTGCCTGTGCGCAGGCCTTTTTCTTTGTGCAAGATGGCGCGCAAAAAATCATCCGTATGAATTTGCCCCTTCATCAAAATATCCGCTTCGCCCTCCCGGACAGCCATGACAGCCTGTTCCGCTGCTGTCAAATCATCGGGCATATCGCGCACTTCTGCGACTGCTAAATCCAGGCCTACGGCGGCCGCTGTCTTTTCTATCGCCTCGGCCCGGCCAAACAACAGCGGCCGTGCCAATCCCGCCGCCACTGCATCCCGAATCGCCTCCATGGCGGGCTGTTGTTCGGGCATTACGACAGCCACAGTGCGCTGAGGAAATTCCCGCGCTTTGTCCATAATTTGCTGAAAAGAGGAAATCATGAATATGCCTCCGCTTTAATATATGCGCGCCTGAACAAAACTAGAGAGAGCAAGCCTGTGTCTTCATAATTCTAACTAATGATTGCCCTGTGCGCTCAGCTCCTGGAGCCGCGCCACTACTTCCTCAATAAGCCAGTCAGGCGTCGAAGCGCCCGCCGTGACGCCCACTTTGTGCACGCCCTGCAGCCAGTCGGGCTGGATTTCTGCCGCGGTTTCAATATGATAGGTCGGCGTGCCCGTTTCCGCGCAAATTTGCGCCAGCCGCGTCGTATTGGCGCTATGCTTGCCTCCAATGACTATCATGGCGTCCGCCTGCCGGGCGACCTGTAAGGACGCTTCCTGGCGTTTGGAAGTGGCGTCACAGATGGTGTTGGCGATGTGGAGTTTTAGGACATGGGGAAGCAATTCCTGCACAAGCGCCTGTAAATTATCCAGCCGCTGGGTGGTTTGGCACACGACGGCAATTTGGGGCGCCAGCTTTACAGCCGCCAGATCGGCCGGCGTTTCGACAATGATGGCTGCGCCGCCCGTATGCTCCGCGATGCCGCGCGCCTCCGGATGATTGGGCTCGCCCAGGACAAGCACTTGATAGCCTTCCTGATGATAACGCGCCGCTTCTTTTTGCGCCCGCGCCACAAAAGGACAGGTGGCGTCCACAATCAGCGCGCCGCGTTCCCGCAGCGCTTGTAAGGTGGAGGGGCCCACGCCATGCGTGCGCAGCATCACAACATCGCCCGGCGCAATTTCCTCCAGCCGCTCCGCCACGCGCAGCCCTTTTCTTTGCAAATCCTCCACGACTTGCTGATTATGGATGAGCGGGCCCAGCGTCACGCCGCGGCCATGGCGGGCAAGCAGCTCTTCCGCCATTTTCATCGCCCGGCGCACGCCAAAACAAAAGCCGCCTTCGGCCACGCGCAATATCTCCATAAACAGTCCTTTAATGGCTCCTTTTCAAGACAAAATCGACAAGCGCCTCCCACAAAGCCGCCTGTGGCAATTGCTGCGCCGCTTTTTGGGCTTGCCGTGCCACTTCCTGGGCGCGCTGGCGCGCTGCCGCCACGCCCAGCAGCCCCGGATAGGTCGCCTTGCCCGCCGCCGCATCCGCTCCTACAGGCTTGCCCAATTCCTCTTCTGTGGCAGTGACATCCAGTAAATCATCCGTGATTTGAAACAACAAGCCCAGAGCCCGGGCATAATCCGTGAGCGTGGCCAGCGGCCCGGCCTCCGCGCCCGCCAAAAGGGCGCCTGCCCGTGTGGAGAAGATAATCAATTTCGCGGTTTTGTGCAAATGAATGAATTCCAGCTCCTGCTCCGTGTACGGCCGATGTTCGGCTTCAATATCCAGCGCCTCGCCGACGATAAGGCCCCGCGGGCCTGTGGCTTCTGCGAATTCCTGTACACACTGTAAGACGCGCGTAGCGCATATTCCCGGCGTGAGCGCCTGCCGCGCCAGACATTCAAAGCTCAGAATTATCAAGGCATCCGCCGCCAGTAGCGCGGTCGCTTCATTGAAAGCCACATGCAGCGCGGGCTGCCCATGACGCCGTGCCGCATTGTCAATGCAGGGCAGATCATCATGCACGAGCGTGGCGCAATGCATGAATTCGACGGCGCAGGCGGTGGGCAAGACATCCTCGGGGCGCAGGCCAAAGGCGCGGGCGGACTGCAACACTAAAAAGGGCCGCAGGCGCTTGCCGCCGCGGAGAGCATGGCGCATCGCGGCCGGCAGAGCGGTTGGCAGATCTTCTGCCCGCGGCAGACAGGCTTCCAGGGCCGGCTGCAAAAAAGCCTGTGTTTCCTGCAGGGCTTTCAAAATATCGATATTATTCCTCATTAGGCCAGCCTCATTTGGTGCCAATTAAAACAATCTGGGGGTGAGGCGCCTGGACTATTTCTTCGCCCAATCGTCGCCGCGCCACTTCCCGATCGTCATACATCGTAATTTCCCAGCGCACACGCTTGTATCCCGCTCTCCCCGGCTGAACAACTTTCTGGGCGCCTTTGGGCAGCTCCCCTGAAAATTGTTTTTGCACAGGAGGCGAAATCGATTCTATAGTGGCCATTTCTTTGATGGTCACGACTTTCAGCCCTCCCGAGGCCTGCAAAACTTTCGCTTGCTGCCCCGCGCGCAGCGCTTTGCCGCGTAAGTGCGGATTCAAGCGCCAGAATTCCTCCATGCTCATCTGATGTTTGGAGGCAATTTGTTCGGGATAATCGCCCGGCTGCACGATATACACAGCTTCGCGCCGCGCACGTTGAATGGCTTCCACTGCCTTTTGTTCGTCGCGCACAATGTGTTCGGGCGGCACGGAACAGGGGCGAATTTTGGGCATGGGCACGAGCTTGGTCAGCCGCACAACGGCATCGCTGGGCGCCGCATAACGGCTCTTCACGCGATCCAGCACGGCCTGCGCCATTTCGCGCGTCGGCACGATGACTAATTTCTGCTCATTCGCTTCTATCACATAGGCTTCTTGCAGCACAGTCACTTTATTTTTGAGCTTTTGCACGGCCTCCGCGACAGATAACACAGGCTCCCCTTTAGTGGGAATAGTCGCCTCCTCCCAGCGCTCGCGGAAAGTCACGCCAGCCGTCGCGCCGGCCGCCTGCGCCAGCAAACGCTTGCGCACGGCCGCCGCAGCCTGTTCGTTGCGCACAATCGCTGCCTGCTCGCCGTTTATATAAATGGCGCGGCCCTGCTGGGGAATTTTGGCGAAAAACAGTAGCATCAGCAAAACGCCGTTTAACAGCAAGGCGAGGGCTAACGCCCAGCGATATATCTGCAGCATGCCTGTCGCATGCCTCAGCTGGCGCTGTAAAATCTGGAGCTGATCTGTGGAATTATTGGGCGCAGGTGTCATTCGCCTGTCGGGCAAAAAGTTTTTCTTGCTGTTGTGTGGGCCAAAAATAAGGTGTTATCTTTTTCTGTGAGCGCAAGTTGTATTTGCTTTATTTTTTGTCAAATTTGTTGAAAAATCCTTCTTTTTGTGATTTTGGGCAAAAGGCCTCAGCGCGAAAATAGCCCCATAAAAATTGGGCTAAGAGTGATTTTGTTTATTATTAGTGTCTCACAGGAGAGATGAAAGATAAGTCGGCCCAGATACACCTCTTCCGGGCCGACATAAAGGGGGCAAAAGCGCCCTCACAATAATAAACAATTTATTGACTCAACAATTTTATGAGCTCAGCCTTGGCCCGTTGCACTTGCTGCTCATGCCATTCTTTGGGCGAAAAATTGGGCTGATTGGGATCGGGCTCGGGAAACAGTACATCGGGCTTCACGCCCCGTTTGCCTTCCGCATCCTTTTCGCCAATGTCTCGTTTTTTCGGCGTCAGATAGACGGCGGTGGACAGGAAAATGGCGGAGCCATCTTGCAATTCACAGATGGTTTGCACTTTGGATTTGCCGAAACTGCGCTGGCCGACGACAAGACCGCGTTTGGTGTCTTGCAGCGCCCCGGCCACGATTTCGGAGGCGCTTGCGCTGCCGCCATCAATTAACGCCACAATTTTTATATTTTTGGGGATGGCGCGGCCGGGCAGGGCATTCAACGGTTCAGGCTCCCCTCCTCTTTCTCTCGTCCAGACAATGGGCCCTTCGGGAATAAAGAAGCTCGCCACTTCCACCGCCACATCCAGAATCCCTCCTGGATTAGAAGACAAATCCAGAATGAGGCCCTTCATCCCCTGTTTCACGAGCGTATCCAAAGCCGCCTTCATATCCCGGGGCGCATTCTGATTGAACGAGGTCAGCCAGATATAGCCAATTTTCTTTTCCGGATCCATCATCCAGGCGCCATCAGGCTTATAGGGCTTAACAGCTTTCACATCAATGTTGGCGCGGATGATCGTGACTTCAATGGGCTTGGAGGCGCCCGGCCGCAACACGGTGAGCTTGACTGGCGTGCCGCGCGGCCCGCGAATGAGCTTGACGACGGCTGTCAGGGTCAGCCCCTCCACAGGCGTGTCATTCACTTTCACAATGATGTCATTGGGCCGCAGATTGGATTTTGCCGCAGGGCCATCTTCCAAAATCGAGGAAATCACAATTTGCTCATTGCCCTTGTCATCCGTTTTGGCCTCCAATACAGCCCCTATGCCCTCAAAGTGGCCTGACGCATCCGTGCGAAATTCCTTGAATTCGTCGGGCTCCAAAAAGCGCGAATAGGGATCATCCAGCGCCGCCAGCATCCCCCGGATCGCCCCGTAAGTGAGTTTTCTGTCATCGAGGATGGGATAGACAAATTGCTGCTTGATCTTGTCCCGAACTTCCCAGATCAGCTCCAGTGCATTGAGATTCGTCACAGAGGGAAGATTGAGATCCTTGCGATGTTCAAAAGTGCCAGAAGTGATTTGCGCGACTTGCGCGATCGTCTCCAGCAGTCGCCCGCGTGTGGCTAAGGCCCCTGTCACGGCGCCGGTCGTGAAGGCCACAATTGTCAGAAATATCGCCAGAGAAATCAATATATATTGCTGTCCGCGCGTCACCTTCATCCTTCCTCTCCACTTTGCTTTATCAGTCCCCCAAGATAGCTGGCCACATTTTTTGCAAGTTTTTTCGGCACCTTGCATTTTTATATTTTGAAACTTCGCCGGAGTTTTTAAGTTCCCTGAGTTTGAGCTCTCCTGCTTCCCTTTCCCCAAATCCCTGAGATGTTATCACAATCTTTCCCAAGTATTTTTTCCAGAGGCCGATATCCGGAGAAAAATTAAAGAGAACAAATTGCTGGAGACTCAATGTCCCTAATAAAGAAGCCCGTAAGCCCAAAACGCCCCTAGAAAAATACAGCGAGATACATTGTTCGCCGCATAATGCCTGAAAACATGCACGCCAGCCCAATTTTGTCTCTGCGGATCACGGATTTCTTTACATGCTCAATAGAGCGGAATGGGCGCGCTCATCAGGGCGGAATGGGCACGCCGTAGCGGCGCACGCTGAAATGCAGATGATCGCCGGTGGACCAGCCTGTACTATCCACAGCGGCGATAATTTGCCCGCGTTCCACAATATCTCCCACAGAGACGCGCAAGCTGCCGCGCATGCAATGGCCATACATTGTGGAGATGCCGCTGCCATGATCAATCAATACCGTAATTCCGTAGGGCCCCCACCACCCCGCATGGACGACGCGCCCTTTGTCCGCGGCGCGGATAGGCGTGCCGCCCGGACAGGCAATATCCACGCCGTCATGGAAACGGCGCGTATGCGTAATGGGATGTATCCGCCAGCCAAAGCCGCTGCTGATGTAGCCGGGGACAGGGCGCAGGAAGCTGCCGCTCCAGGTGCCCGAATAGGCGCCTGCGCTCACGCCCGCACGCTGGATCCGGGCCAGCATCTCTTCGATTTCCCGCGAAGCCGCCTCCATCTCCGCCAGTTGCCGCTCCGCCTCTTCGCGGCTCGCATTCGCCTCCTTGACGCGCTGTTCCGCGATTTCTGCTTTTTGCGCCACAATCTGCTTGTAGCGCCGCACTTCCGCTTGCGCCTCCGCCTGGGCGCGTTCCTTTTCGCGCACTTGCGCCTCGCGCCGCGCCAGCGCCTCGCGCGTGGCTAGAAGCTGTTTGAGCAGCGCGTGATCATGCTCGGCAATCGCTGCTGTCACAGCGGCGCGTTCCGCAAAATCCTCAAAGCTCGTAGCCCCCAGCACAACTTCTAAATAGGAGGGATTGCCCGCTTCATATTGCGCCCGCACGCGCGCCTCCATGCGCTTCTTCTGGATTAAATGCTGCTCTTTGGCGCGCTGATGCTCCCGCTTCACTTCCGCCAGCACCGAACGCGTGTGATTCAGCCGCGCCGTGGCGATTTCTAACGCCTCTTCCGCCTCATCCAGCTCCACTTGCGCCTGCACCAGCTTGTTTTTCCAGGTCCGCTGCTGCGCCTTGATATTCCGCAGCTGTTCCCGCATGTTTTCAATGCGGCGCTTTAACACCTGCTGTTTTTGCCGCAAGGCCCGCCGGCTTTGCGCCTCGGCTGTCCCGGGCCCCTCCCCGCGGCCTGCGGCCAATATCATCAGGGCCAAAAGCAGCCAGGCCCAGCTCAGGCGAAAGACAAAATTTCGCTTTTTGCCTGTATTTGGGGGCTCACAATGCCTTTTATATCCCATCTTCGGCCTGTCCCTCGTAATTTCCCCGTATTTGGGGCTCCCGCGCGGACAAGAGCCCTTTGGGCAGATATTTTCCCCTGCCGTGAAATCCTCAAATTATTTTAAGATAATGGCGTGTGCCTAACAAGCTGCCAATCACGCCAAAAAAAATGCCGCAGCCAATTAATCCAATTCCTGCCAGCAGCAAAAACTTTGTATTGTAAATTAAATTCAAAAAGGGCAACGCCGCTGTGATAATGTTATGGGCATAGGAATATCCCAGCAAGGCCAGGAGGGCCGCCAGAACGCCGCCCAGCAAGCCCTGCACGGCGCCTTCGATGAGAAAGGGCGCCCGAATGAAATTATTCGTCGCCCCTACAAGCTGCATGATGCGTATTTCGCGCCGCCGGGAATGCACGCCAAGCTGAATAGTAGTGCTGACAAGCATCAGGGCAGCCAGCGTCATTAAGCCGCCCAAAATCAGGCCCAGCAGGCGTGTGCCGCGGGCGATCCGCAGCAACTTTTCCGCCACATCGCGCGGATAGCGCACGCGCTGCACGCCGGGCAGCGATTTCGCCATCTGCACGACGGCAGGCAAATCATCGGGCTTGCTCACACGCACGCGAAAAGTATCCGGCAACGGATTTGTAATCGAATTTTTTAAATCCTTATACGGAATGCCCACGGCCTTGGCATATTCCTCCAGCGCTGTATCCTTGGAGACGAATTTGGCTTCCCGAATGCGCCCATCGCGTTCTAATTGTTGTTTGAGCGCAGGCACATCGGCGTCGTCGCGTAAGAGCACGACAATTGTGGCTTCCTCGGCCAGATGCCGGGCGATGTGCTCCACATTGGCCGCAAACAAAAAAAAGCCGCCCAAAATGGCCAGCGAAATCGCGATGTTTATGACAGCGCCCAGGGCGACAAGGCTATGCCGTCGCAGGCCTGTCCACGCCTGCGAAAAAATTAATTCCAGATTAGCTCCCATCGTACGTGCCCCCTTCCCGGGCATCCCGTACGATTGTCCCCTGGACCAGATTAATGACGCGCCGCCCGAGACGATCCACAATGTATTTGTCGTGCGTAGCGACAATCACGGTGGTGCCATTATCCGCAATTTGCGCCAAAAGCTGCACAATTTCCCAGGAAGTGTCTGGATCCAGATTGCCTGTAGGCTCATCCGCGACCAGCACAGGAGGATTGTTGACAAGCGCCCGCGCCAGGCAGACGCGCTGCTGCTCGCCGCCGCTCAGCTGATGGGGGAAAGAAGCCGCCTTATCCGCCAGCCCCACAAGCTCCAGCGCAATCGGCACTTTGCGATATTTCTCCGCCCGGGGCACGCCCATCACATCCAGCGCAAAGCCGACATTCTCCCAGGCTGTTCTGTCGGGAAGCAGCCGAAAATCCTGAAAGATGACGCCCACTTTTCTCCGCAAGGCAGGCACACGGGAGGCCGGCAACTGCGCCACATCCTGCCCGCCGACTATAACGCGGCCTTCTGTGGCGATATGTTCCCGATAAATAAGCCCGACAAGACTGGATTTGCCGCTTCCCGAGGCGCCCACGATAAAAACAAATTCGCCCCGGCCTATCTCCAGATCTATCCCGCGCAACGCCCGCGTGCCATCGGGATAGACGAGCCCGACCCCTTCCATGCGTATCATAGGCTACTGTCTCCGATGTCTGCTGTGATAGCCCCCTTTGTTTCGCAAAGCATTATTATAACAGACAATCATAGCCCATGACAATTCGTCAAGCGCAGGCGTCTTTTTAAAAGAGCTTGCTCCGCCTTTGTGTGGGCCCCCGCTCGCCTGGATTTTTGGCGCCATACAAAAGGCCGCCCCGCAGAATGGGCGCGAGAATATCCGAAATGTTTCGGCTTGGCCGACGACGCCCAATTCCAAGACGCTCTCTTATAGAAAGCGTTAACGGAGAGCCTGGCCGTGTATTATTCCGCTTTCCCGCACTTTTATTGGAGCCGCAGCACTGTTGTGCCTTTGGGCCCCAAAGAAATAGTATATTCGGTTTGTTGGACGGCCAGCAATTTCCCGTCCACTTTCACACGCGCCGTCACAGCGATCTCCTGGGGATTGTGTAACACTAATATCTTGCCAAAACGCTCCATCCGCACGGTGGAGGGCGTCACAGTGGCCTGTGTTAATGGCTCCCAGCCCGCTTGCGCCAGCTCCCGGAAAGTGGCTGCAAATTGCGCCATATAACGCGGCTTATTGCCGTGTCCCGGGAAAATCCCATGCAGCAGATTGCGCTGCAACTGCTCATCCGGGACGGGCTTATAAGGCAAATCCGTGCACACCCGATGGCGCGCGATAGCCCGAATAAAATCGGGATCGGCAAAAAGCGGCGCTTCCGCCCCAAACACATCCAGATACGGCGCGGCAAATGTCAGCCAGCCCGGCGTTATGCCCCAGGAGCAATTCGCCATAAGCACAAGCCCCCGCGCGTGCATATCCCGGGCCAGTTCGCGCAGCCATTCCACTGTGGAGGTGAACATCGCAATCACAGGCGTATGCTCACGAGCGGAAAATGTCAGCGGCGTGTCCACATATTTAAAATGTTCGCGCCGATAATTGGCGCGGCTGAGCTGCCCGTATCCCCCCAACGAATCCAGGGCAATCCCATCATAGCGGGCACCGGCTTCCTGCATTTCCTGCAGGCCTGTCTCCAAATATATGTGCCGACAAAAAGCGCCTTTGCCCTGGGGAATGTCCGGATCCAGATTGCACGGGAAGATAATGCCCCATTTGCTTTCGCTCATCCACGGATATTGCCCTATCATTCCTGTCGGCGTGCCGTCCGCCTCGTAATTCACAGAGTTCAGGGCCGCCCGCGACACGGTTATAAGCGCTTCCCGCAGCGAATGTTCCCGGACCCATTTGCCAGGAACATATCCGCGCGCATAGCCCAGCTTTTCAAATTTGGCCAGCTCCTCCTCATCCCCGGCCGCCACCTTTTTCAGCCGCTCCCAGGCGTTTGCAAAAGTAAATCCCTCCGCATAATCGCCCATTGTCTGCTGATGAAATTCCGCTTCAATGTATTGCAAGGCCAAGACGCCATTTTCATTGTCCCATTTGACAGCCGCCGCCCCGCCCGGCCCCCAATGCAAACGAAAGCCTGCCTGCAGCGCCAAAGCCCCGCCTGTGACTGCCTCGGCCGTTTTTTGTGCGCCTTGATCCTGGGGGGACGATGTCTCAGCCGTTTCATCCTTGTAATCGCGCATATCGCCCCACACGAACCAGCCGCCCTGTTTTTCGCCCGGAATCCGATTGACGAAAAATTCCGGGAAGAAATCGTAATAGCGCTGCAAAGCCGAACGAAAGCCCCAGCGCGGATCATGCCGATACATCAGAATACGGAACGGCGCTTCCGCCAGCGATCGTCCTTTGATGGTCTTTTCGGGCACAAGGCCAAAATCGAACGCGATATAAAATAAGCCCGTGCCCACGCTATAGCCAATCCGATGCACAACAGGCTCATCCATCCGGATCGCCAGCGTCAGGCCCATTTGAGAAGAGGTGAGCGCCCCCAGAGGATATTTGGAATGGGCGCCATTCAGCCCAAATTGCATGCCGCGCTCCAGATATGAAAGCTCATGCTGCGCGTCATTTTTTGTCCGTGTTTCGCTGATGCTGTCAGCCCAGCGCCAGCCGCTGCTTCCCACGGGCAAAGCCCAATACAAAGTAATGGCTCTGTCCTTTCCGGTTGTGTCGCGTATCACGCCCGCCACTTCAAGATAATGGCCCACGGGCTTCATGGTCGCTTCCACGGAAAGCCCCAATTTGCGCAGCTCCGCTTTTTGGCGCAAAAGCCCGGCACGGGCCTCCACGCGGCCGCCCACAGGCACGGGCGGGCCTCCTTGGGCGACATCGCGCACAAACAGCCCCGCCGGGCTGCGCCGCGCATGGCTTAAAGCTACGCCCGTCAGCCCCACGACATTGCCGCGTTCATCCAGACTGAGAGCCAGGCCATCCGCTGTTTTAATTTGCCCGACGCTCCGTCCAGGCTGCCATTGGGGCCAGCTCTTCTTGTCATACACTTCTGTATCAAACATCAGCGCCTCCGCGCCGACGCCTTCTAATTCCAATTGCGCAAACTCCCAATAAAGTGTGATCGGCTTGGCGCGCGGAAATTCATATAGATAAAGCTGCATTTGTCGGATGTTGCTGCGCTTAATCTCCAAAAGCCAATCCGTTATTTCTATCCAGCGGCCGACGGGAATGCCGTGATGGATCACTTGTTGCGTCATTGGACGATCGGGCAAATCCTCTCGCCTCGTTTTTTCATCATAAAATACAATCGCCATGGGGCGGCTTTTGATGTCAGGATCATCGCTTGTGACACGCACTTTCATCCTCAAACGCATAAATTTCTCCCAATTCTGAGGTTCGGGCCAGGAGGCCGTGAGCTTGGGAAAATCCTCTTCGCCCACGCCATCTACATCCACACGCACGGCTAAGGGCGCCTCGGCCGAAGGCTGCAGCTCCATTTTGGTTCCGCCACTATCAATCCCCGGCGTCCAGGAAATGGAAGGAGGCAGCAAATTCACATGTTCCGTTAGCTGCGCCAGGCTCCATGTCCCGCATAAAATTCCTGCACAAACAAAAAGCACGCCCCAGAATTTCATATTCCGCTCCTTTCGTTGGCTTTTGTTCTCTTGTCCTGCCCAAGCAGGCTTCGTTCTTTCGCCCGGAAATGACTCCCTTTGCCCACAATGATACTAGTCAAAAAATGAATAATCGGCTTTTGCGTATATCGTGTATATTGTTTTGTCAATTTTTTGTCAAGATTCTGCCAGCGGCTAAAACTAATCGTTGGATGTGCCCCTGCGCGTCCAGGGCGACAAGTGCGCAACGGCCATCGCTTTTGTAGCCGCCAAAATGGCACAGGCCGGCGCCCTCATCGGCATAACAATACAGATGGCGGCTGCCATCCCCAAAGACTATTTCGATGGCGGAAGCCGCAGCCGGCTGGCCATTTTCTGTCGTCACAGGCAGCGTTTTAATTTCTTTTATGGGCAATGTCTGGCCCGCTGGCAAAGGATAGAGCACATATGTGATGCGGCATGGCCCTGTGGCTTTCCATTCATACAGAGCGGTCGGCACAGGGCGCCAGGGCCCATCCGCCCAGCCCTGCACAGGCTCCTCCTCAACGCCTTTGACAATGCGCACGCGGAGGCCCTCCCGCGGGGCCGCCCAAATGGCTAAATTTGCCTCGGGCGATACAGTCTGCGCCAACAGCCCCTCCGCGGTGGCTTCGGGATCCGCAAAATGGAAGATGCTTTCGTATTGATGCTCCTTCTCATCCGCGGGCGTCATCACATCCGTGATAATCCAATAAAGAGGCTTGACGAAGAGAATGCTGCGGCGATGCGTGGCGTCGACAATTTTATTTTTGCGATCCCCATAGCCAAATTCATAGCGGCCCTCCACGAAATCCCATTGTTCGTTTGTGAGCCACAGATTATCCAGCGGCTTAAAGGGATAGGGGAGAATCCAGCTCTGCCGTTCGCCGCTGGAGCGTTGATCCAGGCCATCCACGCGAATCGTGTTATGCGCTCTTGTCGAGAGCACATAACGGCGCCATCGGGAGGCGTCATACATATACACGCCGCCCTCTGTGAGCAGCACTTTTCCATAGCCATACACTTGAAAGCTCAATTTATCCTCGTGCTGATGTCCTGTGCCCCAGGGGCCCGCCTCAAAATGCAACAGCAAATCCTGTGGCTGCCAGCCGGTGCGCATGACATAATGCCCGCTATAGGGGAAAGCGACAGAATCATTGGGCGGCGGCGTGCCCTCCTTGCCCTTTGTCGCGGCCCATTTGAAATCCTGCCGATGGGGAAAATATTCCGCCGCTTGCTCCAGCAGCTTTTGGGGCCTGCTGGACCATGAATCATTAAATCCGAAAATCTGTCCATCCGGCCGCATGGCGTAGAGCTGATAATTGTACATGCATTCCAGTCGATCCTTGAAGTCCCGAGGCACTTCCGCTTCCAGCCCATTGAGCTGGGTGAGCTTCAACACAGTGGAAAATTCATCCAGGACCCAATTATTGTATCCCAGGGCTAATTCGACTTCCAGGCCGTCCGGATAGACTTCTTTTTCCAGTTGCCCATACAGACGTTCTATGGCGATACGACGCCATTGCGGCGCCTTCTGAAATTCCGGGAACATCACGCCCACAGTAAGCACGCCTAAAGATTCGCATGTCAGCCAATTTGCGCTTGTCGGATGCTTGACAAGATGTTCGGCGTGTTCATAAAAAGATTTCATAATTTTCACGATGGCTGCGGGCGTGAAAGCCGGGCTATCCAAGCAGCCGAAAAAAGCTTCGGGCCATGTGCTGCTGGCGCGTATGCCCGTATTGAGCGTCTCCCAGGCGTGATGATAGGGCGCATTGCCGGATTGATAGAGCAGGACGGGACAATCCTCAATCCACGCCAGCCATTGATTGACAAGCTCCTGCACATATTTTTCGTCGTGTGTGTTCCAATATGCTTGCACGAGCGTCCGAAAATGAAAATGGCGATTGAATTGCGCATTCCACTCTATTGTGGCGCTTTCGCCTTCCGTCATGGCGTTATACGACCAATCAATACGTCCCTGCGGCTTATAGGTTGTATTGATAAAGGTGAATTCATGGCGCAACAGCTTGTCGGCGGCGGCGGTGCTGTATTTGGGATTGGGCGCCGGGCGCTCCCAATAATTCACAAGCCATTTGGGCGCACGCCGTTTTTTCAGATAATCAGCGAGCGCTTTAGCGGCCGCCGCGTAATCCCTCTGCGCGGCCGCTGCCTTTACAGCCGCTAATTCCGGCTTCTGCAAATCCAAGGCCGCGTAAAACTCCTCGTCAGTCATGCGGGGGCCCTGGCCTGCCTCTGCCACTTTAATCACCCTTATATCATCTAAAATGACAACATCGGCGGGATTAATCTTGATCTGCGGATCCCAAGCGGCATGCAGCATAAGCGAATCAATTTTATTCCAGCCTATAGGAAAACGCGCCTTGCCAATCTCGTAAAATGGAATGACAAATTTTTTCCAGCCCGAAAAATCCAGCCGCAAGGTCAAACAGAAATAATCTGATCCTTCTTTCATTTTGTCTTCGGAATAAATAATAAGCCATATAGGCGAGCCCGAAGCCTGCGCGCTGTAAAGCCAGAATGACAGGGCATTGCCTGCTGTCCAGTCGTGGGGAATCTGGCTGTTTTGAATGTAAGCGCCGCGGGCAAATTCCCAGCGGATGGCTCCCGCGCCTTCCTTCACATTCTGTGTCTCCAGCCCCGCATGCGGGCCCCAAAGGCGCGCCTCTTCGCCATCGCTGATGAGAAGATCCCCCGTCTGGGCAAAAGCCGCGCCCATCCCCCATAGACTAATAAGAAGCAGTTTATAGGCGTAAATTAAGGCCTTTGTTCCCATTATTTCCTCCTGAACAGGCTTTCGGGAGCCTCAGGCTTCTGTTTATAAAAAATTCCGCAGAGAGCTTTCCCTGTCCTGCCTGTTTTCTGCTGCGCTCCGTTTTCAGGCGTATTTCCCGGCTAGTTGTATTGTAATGTAAAAGAAAGGAGAAAAATTTTTTATGAAGCAGGAAAAAGAGAATGTCTGAACAAAGGATTTTCCGCGCAGATTTTGCGGAATATATAATGTATTAACAAAGGAGAAAAATATAAAATGGGTTTGAAAGTTGGCATTTGCGGCGCCGGCGCCTTCGCTGACAGCTTTATTCCCCTGTTCAAAGCTCATCCGCTTGTGGAGGATGTAGTCTTGGCCGATATAAATGCCGAAAAGCTGAAGGCTAAGGCCGAGCAATTTGAGATTCAACACACATTGCCATCGCTCGAGGCCCTGTGTGAAAGCGATGTGGACGCCATCGCCATTTTTACACAGCATTGGCTTCATGGCCCCCAGGCTGTCCAGGCTTTACGGGCAGGCAAAGATGTCTATTCGGCAGTGCCGCCCGGCATTACTGTAGAGGAAGTGGCGGCTATCATTCAGGCCACAAAAGAAAGCGGACGCATCTATATGCTGGGCGAAACAAGCTATTATTATTCCACAGCCATTTATTGCCGCAAGCGCTTCCAACAAGGCGATTTTGGCCGCATTGTGTATTCCGAAGGGGAATATTATCATGATATTGATCATGGGCTCTATGAGGTCTTGCGCTGGCGCGGGGGAGAGCGCTGGCGGGAAATAGCCGGCATGCCGCCGATGTATTATCCGACGCATTCCACGGGGCTGATCATTTCTGTCACGCGCGCCCATGCAGTGTCGGTGTCCTGCCTGGGCTTTGAAGACAATCATCCGGATGGCCTTTATCGTCCGGAAGTTAACATCTGGCAAAATAGTTTTTCCAATGAGACGGCGCTCTTTCGGATGTCAGATGGCAGCATAATGCGCATCAATGAATTCCGGCGGATTGGCCATCCCGGCATCGTCGGCTTAAGCATTTACGGCACAGAGGCCAGCTTTGAAGAGCGGGCGAAATCACAAGTCTGGCTCACAAAAGATCACAGCCAGATGGAGGATGTGACAGAATTGCTGGCATGTGTGGGGGTGCCGCGGCCCCGTCAGACGGGGAATGGCATGTCGCAAGACACGCCCATACATGCGGGCCTCTCGCGCGTGCATGATGTGGAGCGCTTGCCGGAGGAATTTATCGGCCTCCCCACGAGCCATAGCGGCTCCCATCAATTCCTGGTGGATGATTTTGTCAAAGCCTGTGTGGAGCGCGTACATCCGCCCTGTAACGCCTGGGAAGCCGCGCGTTATGTGCTGCCAGGGATAATTGCTCATGAATCAGCCAAGCGCGAAGGCGCCTTGTTAGAAGTGCCGGATTTTGGCGATTGTCCGTATGAAGTTGTATATTTTTAAAATGAAGGATGAAGTAAAGGGGTTGCGCCCCAAAAGCAAACAGGCGTTCCGCGCGATGCAATGTCGCTTAATGCGCCGACGCTTGAGAAAGCATGCATCTTCAGCCGCACATTAGCGCTGAGCAGGGCAGAGAAACACATGAGCGCTTATTTGTCGTTGATTCGTTACGATGCGGCGCAGCTTCAGGAAAGGATGTTAGCCACGCCGGAAGAAGTGAACGCCTTTTTGCAGGAGCCCGGCGTGATCTGGTTGCATGTCCAGGGGGAGGCGTCTGAAGAGTGGCTGCAAAAGCTCAGCGAGATTTTTTGTCTGCATCCTCTGGCCGTGGAAGATGTCCTCTCAGAGCCCCAGCGCCCGAAAGCCGAAGAATACGAACATAACGATTTCATCGTGGCGCATGCCCTGGAAAATCGTCAGCAGTCCTTTATATTTCATAAATTCTGTCTTTTCGTGGGGGATAAATGGCTGCTCAGCTTCCATTCCGGGCCCGAAGAAGTGGCGGAAAGTGTCCGCCAGCGGCTCCGCACCTCCCGGGGCCTCATCCGTCAATTGGGCGTGGATTATTTGATGTATGCGCTGCTGGATACAATTATCGACGGCTATTTTCCGGCGCTAGAGGATTTAGGAGAGCATTTGGACGATATTTTTGAACAGGCGTTGAGCGGCGCCAGCCACGAAATTGTCCCTATTATTCAGCAAGCCAAAAGACAATTGCGCCATTTGCGCCGCATGCTATGGCCCCTGCGGGATGTTTTGGCTGTCTTAATGCGGGACGATAACGACTCCGTAACGGCGCCGGTGCGCCAATATCTGCGCGATGCGTATGATCATGTAATCCAGTTGATGGATATGCTGGAAGTCTATCGGGAAATGGCGGCGGATTTAATGGATGCGTATTTGTCGGCGCTGTCCCATCGGATGAATTCTATTATGAAAGTGCTGACAATTATCGCCACTTTATTTATGCCCCTGACATTTATTGTGGGCGTCTATGGGATGAATTTCCGCACCGACATTTCGCCCTGGAATATGCCCGAGCTTTCCTGGCGATATGGCTATGTATTTGTCTGGCTCGTGATGCTTTGTTGTGTGCTGGGCATGCTGTTGTATTTTCGGCGCCGGGGCTGGATTGGGCAGCCAGATTTGCCCCTCCTCGCTGAAGAAGAGGCTGAAGCCCCTGCGCAGCGCTTTTCTGAGCCCCAACGCCGCCGCGATATGCTTCCGGCGCGTTGCCTTTTCCGAAAGAAGGACGATCCAGGAAAATGAAAATGAAGGAAGAATAAGACAATGCGCTTCCTAGCATATATTTGTGTCCTGGCGCTTTGGGCTATCAGTGCCAGCATAAACACGGGCTGCCGCAGCCATCCCCACGGCCAGATCAGCGATCTTTTTATCAGCAATTATCGCTATGTCGTGGATGAGCAACGAGAAATTGTGTGCATTTATGGACGATTGGACAATACGGGCCCCGGGCAAATCGCGGCTGTGGAAATTGGCGCAATTTTATGGTCGCGAACGGGCAACAAATACGGGGAAAATAGTGTTGTGGTAGAGCACATTCGGCCCTATGAGAAGCGTGAATTTGCCCTGGAAGTGAGCACACGGGGGCGGCCTGTGTCTGTTGAATTGCAGCTCCGGGAGCCCGAAAAGCTCTGAAGCGCTCCTTTCCTCTCTGCCCCGTTTATCACAAAACAGTATTGTTGAGGAATTCTCGCAGGAGTTTACTTCTATGAGGAATGACACAAAGCTTGTGGAAGCAGAATCTTTACGCGTGGCGATTATTGGCGCCTCCGGGATTGGCAAACATCATGCCAAATGGCTGCAGGCCCTGGGGGCGCGTGTTGTGGCTATTGTCGGCTCCTCTGCCGTCACGGCGGCTTTAACAGCCCAGGCTCTGCAGGATCAATTCCATATCTCCGTGCGCCCCTATCATCATATCCAGGAGATGTTGGAACGCGAGGATCCGGATCTTGTCTGTGTGTGCAGTCCGCCGTCGCTGCATTACGAGCATGTGATGGCGCTGGCAGGGCATCGCTGCCACATCATGTGCGAAAAGCCCCTGACATGGGATGATACGAAATCGGCGGCGCAGCTTCTGGAGGAGGCGCGGGAGATGACGGAGGCGGCGGCGCGCCCGGGCCGCGTAACGGCTGTGAATTTGCAATATACGGCGGCGCCCGCGGCGTATTATGCAGCATTGGGCGCGCCGGCCGAACGTATCAAAAGCTTTTTTATGAGAATGGATTCGCGGCGCCCGGAAAATGTGTATGACATCATCTGGCGGGAACTGGCGCCGCATTGCCTGAGCGTGCTGATGGCGTTTTGCGGGCCGGGCAGCGTGGATTATGACTCCGCCGAGCTGCTTTTGGCGGAACGGGAAGCCCGGGCGCAATTTCGCTATGTCTGTGCCAATGGCGAGGCGTGTGAAGCCGAAATTATTGTGGGCAATGTGCTGCAGGGCCCCCTGCAGCGCCGCTTTGGCGTCAATGGCCTCATTGCCGAATATGAGGGGCGAAATGATGAACAGGGCGTCTTTCGCACATTTTTGAAGATAGGCGCCAAAGAACATATCAGCGATGATTTTATGTTTCTTTCCCTGCGGCAGTTGCTGCTTGCGGCCACGGGGCAGGCCCCCCGGCCGCTTGCGACAATGGCGGAGGGCTTGCGCAATGAAGAATTGCAGCTCAAGCTGCTAGCGCGCGGCCGCCGTATTTAAGAGGATAGCGTTCGTGCTCCCAAAGCATGCTTCTTTCTAAAGGAGGCAGTAAAATGTCTAGCAGTTACAATCCCTATCGAGCAGCTTTACAGCAATTAGAGGAGACAGCTAAGCGCATCAATCTTTCTGACGCCATTCACGAAAAGCTGCGGCATCCCAAGCGCATTTTGACCGTTTCTATCCCCACGGCAATGGATGATGGGACCGAAAAAGTATTTATTGGCTATCGGGTACAACACAGCATGGAGCGAGGTCCTTGCAAAGGCGGTATTCGTTATCATCCGGAGGTTACTTTAGACGAAATCATTGCTTTAGCTATGTGGATGACATGGAAATGTGCGGTGGTCAATATTCCCTATGGTGGGGCTAAAGGTGGAGTGGTGTGCAATCCCAAAGAGATGTCTTTGGGCGAATTGGAGCGAATGACGCGCCGCTTTACGAGTGAGCTGTTGCCGATTATTGGCCCAGAAATTGATATTCCCGCTCCCGATGTCTATACAAATGCCCAGGTTATGGCGTGGATTATGGACACTTACAGTATGAACAAGGGCTATGTGGTGCCAGCTGTAGTCACTGGCAAGCCGCTAGAGCTGGGCGGCTCCTTGGGCCGCGAAACAGCGACAGCCCGCGGCTGCATTTTTTGCTTAATTGAAGCTTTGCAGACTTTACACATTCCGATTCAAGGCTGTACGGTCGCCGTCCAGGGCTTTGGCAATGCAGGCAGTTACGCGGCGTTGTTGGCCGAAGAGTTCGGCGCGAAAGTGATTGCCGTTTCCGATAGCAAAGGGGGTGTGTATAATCCACAGGGGCTGTCCGTACGACAGCTCATGGAACACAAGACGGAAAGCGGTTCCGTCATCAATTTCCCCGGAACGGATAATATCACTAATGAGCAGTTGCTGGAGCTTGAATGCGTTGTGCTTATTCCTGCAGCTTTGGAAAATGTCATTAATGAGCATAATGCCTCCCGAATTAAAGCCAAAATCATTGCAGAGGCCGCAAATGGTCCCACGACGCCGGCGGCCCAGCCCATTTTGGACGAAAAAGGCATTTTTGTCATTCCAGATATTTTGTGTAATGCGGGCGGCGTAACGGTATCTTACTTTGAATGGGTGCAGTCGCTGCAATCACTCTATTGGTCGGCGGAAGATGTCGATAAGCGCTTGCGGGATATTATGGTTTGTGCCTTCCGCACTGTCTATCGCGAAGCTAGTGAAAAGCGCCTGAATATGCGGGATGCAGCCTTGAATATCGGAGTCGGGAGGGTGGCAAAAGCTATAGAATTGCGGGGAATTTATCCGTAAAGATTAATATTCGCCTCAATATTTTCGTATTCACGAGGGTTTCCTTGGCCTCCAAAGCCAGGAAGCCCGTTTTCTTACGAAACTTTTGCGGGCTCATTTTGTCTCCTCCAGATTATAAAACGGGTGGAAAAAAGGAGTTGGCCCCATGACATCCCGGGAGCGATTACGGGCTGTTTTGCAATTTCAGGAGCCAGATCGCGTTCCCCTGTGTGAGATTTGCTATTGGCCGCTAACGGTGGAGCGCTGGCACAAAGAGGGCTTGCCGGAAAATCAATCCCCCATTGAATATTTCGGCCTGGATCCGCTCGTGTTGGGAGGGCCCGATTGCAGCCTGCA
>CAZUOJ010000028.1:0-35030 GCA_964622325.1 uncultured Armatimonadia bacterium | reverse complement strand
GCTTCCGTCCAGGATGTGGATCGTATCTATGAAATGGGCCTGCGGGGCCTCAAATTTATCTGGCCGCTGCGCAATTATGATGACGACGCCTTCTTGCCCATATACGATCGCGCAGCCGCTTTAGGCTTGCCAGCTCTCTTTCATCTGGGCATTGTCGCCCGCGAGCCCCAGCAGCAGCTCAAAGATGTCTCTATGGCGCGCATGCGTCCTGTGTTTCTGGATCGGCTCGCTCGCCGTTTGCCTCAATGGAAGATAATTGGCGCTCATTTTGGCAATCCCTGGTACGAGGAAGCCGCCGAATTAGCCCGCATGCATCCCAATGTATTTTTCGATTTGACAGGCTCCACATTGAAGAAAAAAGCGCCGGCCTTTTTTGCGGAATTATTATGGTGGGGAGAGAATGAGCAATATGGCCGCATGGGCGATAATCATCCCTATGAAAAGATTGTTTTTGGCACGGATGTGGGCATTGAACTGATTGAGGATGTGATGAACGATTATCGGCGACTGATGGATTATCTGAATATGAGCGAACATTTCCGCGCGCTCATAATGGGAGGCACAGCGGCGAAAATCTTTGGCCTCACAGAGCCGTAAACGGCCTGGGGGACTGCTTACATCTCTTCGCGCCATAAAGAGGGATAGGGCCCTACAGGCACAAGCGCCACAGGAGGATAGCTGTTGTCAATTGTGTCCTGTGTGTCGCGGACATATTCCCAAAGGCGCGCTAAGAGCTGTCGCTTAATGGGCTTTAGGGCGGGCTCCTCGCTCAGATTGTGTTGTTCCCAGGGATCGGCCTCCAGATCATACAATTCATCAAAATCGAAGCCATTAAAGACATATTTATAACGGCCTATACGCATAATGCGCTGCGAATAATACAGCTCCACGCCATTCATTTGTGTGAACAATTCCTGGCGCGCACCATCTGGCTCTGTGCCCCTCAACAGCGGCACAAGGCTTTTGCCATCGACATGAGGCAAAGGCGGCGCTCCGGCTAATTCCAAAAGTGTCGGCGCCATGTCCACATTTGCCGTAATAGATTGAATGTGCCGTCCTGGCGCCGCAATGCCTGCTGGCCAATGCATCATCAGCGGAATGTGATAGGCGCCTTCGTAGGGCGCCACGCCCTTCAAAAAAAGCCCGTGTTCGCCCAATAAATCCCCATGATCAGAAGTGCGGATTATCAATGTGTTTTCGAGCTGGCCTGTCGCCTCTAAAGCCTCCAGGATTTGGCCCAAAAAATCATCCATCATCACACACAGCGCCCAATAGCGGGCAATGGACAGGCGACATTGCTCGGGATCCAGCCGATCCCATAGCTGGCGGCGCTGGCGCGTGTAAAGCCGGGGCCGCTGGCTCATATCGTCCCGAAAATTGGGCGGGAGGGGCACATCGGAAACATCCACACGCTCCGCGTAATCCGCAGGGACAATATACGGATCATGGGGCGTATTCCAGCCCAAATACAAGGCCCAGGGCTGGGGGCTTGCGGCCAGCTCGTGGATCTTGGCGATTGTATCCTGTGTTTGGCGATATTCTAATGTCTGCGCAGAAGGCCGCGGGCTGACGGCGGAAAGCAACACATCGGGCCAGCCATCTCGTGGGATCCAGACACAATCCTGCAGCCCGCCTTTTGTTTCCGCATCGCGGCGGCCTGGCGGCGGATTTTCCCATGTGCCTCTCCCATGACGGCCTGTGCCTGTCACAACGCCGAATTCCTCCCAGCCCCGATGCCGTGGATTTTCCACGCCGCTCACATGCCATTTGCCTGTAAAGCACAGACGATAGCCGGCTTCCTTCAGGCGCTCGGACCATGTCTGTACGCCCTCATTCAGCCCCACATGCAACGCCGTCGGATTCATCACATTATTGAATACGCCGTGACGGCTGGGATACAGCCCTGTCATAAAGCTGGCCCGAGAAGGGCAACAATGCGTGCTCACTGTATAGGCTTGCTTGAACAGAATGCCGCCTTCCGCCAGGCGTGTGGCGTTGGGCGTGGGACAGGGATGGGCTGGATCCAGCACATCGGCCCGTTCATGATCAGACATAATGATGAGGATATTGGGGCGGGAAGCCATGAGGCGCTCCTCTTCGAGAAAAGCTTTGTTTCCTTTTCTTGCTCCTTTTCCTGGCCTTATCGCTGGAAATATGGCACGGGGAGCGTGCGGCCTGTTTCAATGGCTTCTGTGGCCACTATCATTGCCGCCGCGCTGTTGGCCCCTTCAAAAGCGTCCACCAGCGGCGGCTTATCCTGCAAAATACAATCCAGAAAATGCTCGATTTCGGGCTCGTAAGGATGGCCGCTGATCTGCAGCCCGGAAAGATCTATCTCCTCTTCGACCTCATGGCCCTCGCCCAGCATGGCTTTGCCGCCGCGGATTGTGCCTTTTGTGCCGTACACTTCCAGATTGTTATAATCCGGGCGCGGCCCCACAATCCCATAAGCGCCTGTCAGCTTGCATATCGCCCCGCTGGCCAGCTGCACCACCGCACACATACAATCCGGATGTTTCATCTGCGGAAAAGCTATGCTATTGCCATAGCCCTTGACTTCCACGGCATAGGACTGCGCAAACCATCTTAATAAATCAAATTGATGGCTACAGCCGCCGACAAGGACTTTTTCATGCTCCAGATACCAATTAATATTGCCAATGTAAGGATTGATGCGCTCCGGCGCGGCTTGCTCTTGCAGCGCATGAATATAATCGGCCTCCAGATAAAATATCTCGCCCAATTTTCCCGTCGCGCACAGCTCATATACAGCCTGATAATAGGGATTGAAGCGCAAAATCTGCCCTACGAAGGTCTTGCGATTAGATTTCCGCGCCGCCTCTGTCATCACATACAAATCCTCTAAGGTGTTGCCCATCGGCTTTTCCACAAAGACATGACATCCCGCTTCCAGGCCTTTCACAAAAGGCTCGGCATGCAAATGATCGGGCGTGTTCACAGAGAGCGCGTCCAGATTTGCTTTTTCCAGCATTTCGTCCAGATTCGTGTAAAGCCCGACGCGCTCATCCAGCCCCAGCCATTCCTGACAACGCTGCAGCTTTTGCGGATCATAATCGCAAATTCCGACGAGCTCTGCCCAGGGATGTTCCCAATAGATTTTCACATGCTGGGAGCCATTGCGCCCAATCCCGACAACGCCCACACGAACTTTCTCCATCTGGCCCATTCCTCTCTATTTGCTCTTCGGGAGCCGCTCGCATAAGCTTTTCATTTATTCAATTCATCTTGCAATTCCTTCAGGATTAACAGCGCTTCCACAGGCGTGAGCGTGTCGATGGACAAATGTTTCAGTTTTTCCAGCACAGGATGGGAGGCGGCTTCAAAAAGTTGCAGTTGCACTGGAGGGGCAATTTCCCGCACGGCGCGGCGCTGGGGGGCCACTGCCAGATCTTCCTGCTCAATAGTGTGCAGCACTTCCTTGGCGCGCGTGATGACTTCTGGGGGCAATCCGGCCAGCCGCGCCACTTGAATGCCATAGCTGCGATCTGTGCCGCCCTCCACAATCTTGCGCAAAAAAGTGATATGATCCCCTTCTTCTTTGACAAGCACGCGCAAATTCCGCACGCCTGGCAAAATCTGCGCCAGCTCATTGAGATGATGATAATGCGTGGCGAAAAGCGTTTTGGCGCCAATGTGCTTCACGATGTATTCGGCCACAGCCCAGGCAATGGACAGGCCATCAAAAGTGGAAGTCCCGCGGCCAATTTCATCCAGCACTATCAGGCTGCGCACGGTGGCGTTGTGCAGGATATTGGCTGTCTCTGTCATCTCCATCATAAAAGTGGATTGTCCTGTCGCCAGATCATCGCTGGCCCCCACGCGCGTAAAAATGCGATCCACAAGGCCAATGCGAGCGGCCTGGGCCGGGACAAAGCTGCCCATTTGCGCCATTAAGGTAATCAGCGCCACTTGCCGCAGATATGTGGATTTGCCCGCCATATTGGGCCCTGTAATGATGAGCAGCTGATGGCTGCGGCCATTCAAATAGGCGTCATTGGGCACAAAGGCTTCCTGCAGCTGTGTGCGCTCCACCACAGGATGCCGGCCCGCCACAATATGCAGCTCATCGCTGTCCACAATCTCGGGCCGTGTATAGCCATATTCCCCCGCTGCTTGCGCCAGCGACGCCAGCACATCTAATTGCGCCAGAGCGCGGGCAGTGCGTTGCAACAGGGGCGCCTGCGCCGCCGCTTTCTGGCGCAATTGGACAAACAGTTCATACTCCAGTTCGCGGCTGCGCTCCTCCGCCCCTAATATCTTGCTTTCCCATTCCTTCAATTCGGGCGTGATGAAGCGCTCCGCATTGGCTAAAGTCTGTTTGCGCTCATAATCGGGCGGAACAAAGGGCAAAAAGCTTTTTGTGACTTCGATGTAATAGCCAAAGATTTGATTGTAGCCAATGCGCAGATTTTTGATGCCAGTGCGCGCCCGTTCCCGATCCTGCAGTGCGGCAATCCATTCGCGGCCATGCGCCGCCGCCTCGCGCAGCTCATCCAGCTCCCGATGAAAGCCCTCCCGGATCAGGCCGCCTTCTGTCAGCGTGGCGGGAGGATTATCCGCCAGCGCCCGCTCCAGAAGCTCTGCCAGCTCCTGCAAATCCCCTATTTCCTCCCGCAGCTGCAAAAGCAGCCCGGCACGCGCTTGCGCTAATTCCTCTTTAAGAGCGGGCAAGCGCTGCAGAGAAAGGCTTAAGGCGCGCAAATCGCGCGCATTGGCCGTCCCGGCTGTCACACGGCTTGTCAGGCGCTCCAGATCATAGATGCCTTTCAGATGTTCTTGCAGCGCCGCCAGCAGCACGCCCTCCTGAAGGAGATTTTCCACGGCGTCCAGCCGCTGTTCAATGTGCGCCTTATCCAAAAGCGGCTGGACAATCCAATCCTTCAGCAAACGCGCGCCCATCGGCGTCTTCGTTTTGTCCAGCAGCTGTACAAGCGTCCCCTGTTTGCCGCCGCGGAGGCTTTCCACAAGCTCCAGATTGCGGCGTGTAGTGGCATCGATAATCATAAATTGGCTGGGGGAATAATAAGAAAGGCCCGTGAGCTGGGGCAGCGCCTGCAGATGTGTGGCCTGCAGATAGCGCAGGGCTTGGGCGGCGGCAGCCACGGCCGCGGGATGCTCCTGCAGCCCAAAGCCCCGCAGGCTCTCGACGCCGAAATGCTGACACAATAGCTCCTCGGCGGAGACAAGCGCTGTCTCATTCTCGGCAATAGCCGTAATCGCAATGCCTGTCAGCGCTTGCAGAGCCTGGCGCAGGGGATCTTCTTCGGCGACGATGATCTCTGCCGGCCGCAGCCGTCGAATTTCGTCCAGAGCGGGCGCATAAGGATTCTCGGGCGGGGCATCCACGGGGAGCGGCAGGGCGGGGGGCTCTTCGGCCGTGGGCAGGCGTCCCTCGCGGGACGGCGTTTCGTGTTCTAAAGCGGCCGGAGGAGTCGATATGTCTTTGGCCGCTGCAGCAGAAGCGTCCGCCGTCTGAAAGGCTTTCGCTTCATTGGACAGCACATTGTGAAGGGCGATTTCCGTCGTTAAAAAAACGCCTGTGGAGACATCCACAGCGGCGAGGCCAACTAGCGCGCCCTGACTACGCACCGAGACCAGAAAATTATGCTCATCGGGCGCCAGCAGCTCCTCTTCCGTGAGCGTTCCGGGCGTGACAACACGCGTGACGGCGCGGCGTACAAGCCCTTTGGCATGCCGCGGATCCTCAATCTGTTCACATATAGCCGCCCGATAGCCTTGCTGCAGAAGCTGTCGCAAATAACGATCCAGGGCGTGATACGGCACGCCGCACATGGCAATCCGCTTCTCGCCCGCATATTTGCGCGAAGTGAGCGTTAAGCCCAGCACACGCGCGCCAATTTCCGCATCTTCGCCAAACATCTCATAAAAATCGCCCATCCGAAACAGCAAAAGCACATCCGGATAATCGCGCTTGGCTTGCGCCCACTGGCGATACATCGGCGTCAAATCAGATTCTTTGATCGGCAAGGCCTCCTGGCTCCTTTTTCGCATAGCCAGACTTTATTGTAAGGCTTCTTGCAGGGAAATCAAGGGAGGCAAAATGCTTGTTTTTTGCATTCGCTTCTTCCCTATGTTCCGCCTTCTTTTTTGTTTGTCTGGCTAAAATTTAATAAAATTATGTTTGATTTTAGTTGAAAAAAGAGTAAAATGAACAAAATTGTTATACACAGCCCCGCAGGCTGTCATTTTCTCTAAAGGAGGCGCCTCCTGCAATGTCCAGACGCGGCTTCACGCTTATTGAGTTATTAGTTGTCATTGCGATTATTGCGATTTTGGCAGCAATTTTGTTCCCTGTGTTTGCCAGAGCGCGGGAGAAAGCGCGCACGGCCAGCTGTCAGTCCAATCTCAAGCAAATCGCCACGGCTCTCGTGATGTATCGCAACGATTATGACGAAACAAATGTGGATTATGGGCGGGGGCCCTACGGGACGCCGACGGATGACTGGATTAACAATCAGCCCACAATGGGGCCCAGCGGCCGCTATTCCTGGGGCCTGCAGATTATGCCCTATGTCAAGAATGTGCAAGTCTTTGTGTGCCCCAGCGGCGTGCCCTCGTTGACAAGGCCCAACGGCTCTTGTGCCCACAATCCCTTGCGCTGGATGAGCTATGGCTGCAATTTGGCTCTAGTGCATCAGCTCGGCGGGCGCTGGATGGGCAATCGCGACAGCAACATCACAAACGCCAATTGCATTGTCGTCAGCGACGCCTGCGGCCGCCATTATACTTGTGTAGGCCACACAGCAAATAATTGCACTGCCACTGCCGGCTGGGAGCCGCTGGATGTGAATTTTGGCGTGCAGCCGGGCCAGGGCGGACAAAGCGCACGCCATAATGACGGCTGCAATCATGCCTATTATGATGGCCATGTCAAATGGCAGCGGATGACGCGCGTAGGCGATTACGCGCCGCGTATTCCCTAAAAAGCGCTTTTGCGCAGGCGGGCGGAATCTGAAGCCACAAAGAAAGCCGTTGGAGGATCCTGCGCAATACTTCGCGGACTTGTTGTGATATTTTACGCCGCTAAGAGGCTCACATCCTCGCTGACAGCGGTGCTGGCTTCTTCGCCAGCGCCGTTTTTGCCTATCCTCATGAGGGGCTCACACATTTTAAAAAGCTTCCGCGCCGCCAACTGGCTGATAGCGCCAATGTTTTCGCTCTTAAGAATTGAGAAATATAGGAAAGCATCCGATAACATTATATGACATCTTCTATATGGCAAAAATTTAAAAGGGGAGACGAAAAGACAAAAATGCCATCACGGCCAGCCACTTTTCCTATCTGTCCTTTCGCTTGGGGCTCCCTGTGTAGCAGAAAAAAAACACACGCGCAAGAGAGGAGAGCAAGATTATGTGGCTTTCGTGGCAGAAAAACTATCGAAGCATAATGTTAATTTTGCTGGCAACGATAGGGCTTTTTGGGGGCCCGGCGAGGGCTCAGAGTACTGTTCCCCTCCGGGAGCTGAAAAATCCTGTCGCTGGCTTTAGCCTGCAAGTGCCTGAGGATTGGACGATGGGGACAGGCAGCATTGGCGAAAGCGTTATTGGCCTTAATTATCCCTTGTTCCCTTCCTTTTTTGCGCCTCTTATTCTCTTTAAATATGTGCCAGGCTCTCCTGCTGAAGCGGCCAAACTTGTTTCCCAAATATTTGCGGCGCTTTCGGCGGGGCCACCCCAAGCGCGCCCAACGGGCAATGGGGAGGAATGGGAAGTAACGGCTACAATACAGGCGGGGATGCTCCAGCCCTTTCTGGGCCGCTGGCTCTGTCGGCGCGCGGGCGCCGCAAGCTATGTCGTGGGCGCGCTTGTGCCTATGTCCACAGCTCAGGAATGGGCTCAGGAGATTCAGGCGGCTTTGCAATCAGCGCGGCCTTTGCCCCAAGGCGCGCCTTTGGCCTATTTTACAGAGCCGCAGCTGGGCGCGTTTCGGCTGATTGCGCCGCGGGGCTGGAAATATGAGGGACAAGTCATAAGCGGCCCCAATGTGCCGGCCGCGTATGTGTTTCGGCTTGAGAATGCCGCCGGCACGACGGGCTGTTTTATGGCGCCCCCCAGGCAATTAATGACAGGCGCAATAAGTCGCGAAAGTCTATACAGTGAAGTTGTGCTGGGAGCCCTCCGGGAGGCAATGCCAGATGCGCGGCTGCAGGAAGTCCATCCTTTGCCCCGGGCTTCCCAGCATTATACATTGTATTGGCAGACATTGTCTTCAGGGCTCAACATTCAAGGCGAACGCGGCTATGCCGATATCATCGGAACACGCGGCGGCGTCCCTGTCCGTGTGCGCGTGGAAGTTTATGCCCATCTTTTTGTGCCCCTGCTAGCCGGATTGCCCGGGGCTTTGAATGTAATTATGTTGGGCGCTTGGGCGCCAGTGGAGCATTTCGACTCCCAGTATCCTTTGGCGCGCAGCGTTCTTGCTTCCTTATGGGAAACGCCCATGTGGAAACAACGGCTGCGGCAAACAACGCAAGAAGTTGTGGATTATCGTAACGCCGTTGTGGAAAGAACAGCCCAGGATTGGGACGCCTATATTCGCAGCAAGGAGCGAGTGCGCGATCCGGATACGGGAGAATATCAAGAAGTCCCTTATGGGCCAGGGGAAATTGTGAAAGATGCAGATGGACGAATGTATCGTTTGCCCGAAGGCGCACAAGTTCCCGGAGGGATGAAAGTAGTCCGTCCGTAGCCATAGCGGCTGGACAAAGGCCGTTAATTTCTGTTTGGCCGGGATACTTTGATGATAAAAAGGGAAGGCGGCCTAAAAAGATTTTTGCTTCTTTGCTTTTTGGCGCATATTAGACTTCTATAAAAGCCTGAACAAAAATTTTCGTTCTCACTAAAGGCATTTTCTCCTGTCGCAAAGAAAAGATATTCAGGCTAAAGCGTCTGAAACGTGCTGTTGCACGGATTATTTATTTTGTGGGAAGCTATTTTTCACGTACGCCTCATTCTTTTCCTCGCTTGAGCGGAGGGAAGCGATGTATCCTTTACGCCCGTTGCAAATCATCGCGTGGCATGAAGTGCGTGAGGACGCCCGTTGCCTGACGCGGCTGGAGCGGATGCTGGAGGTGCTCGGGCGGCGAATGGAGGAAGTCGTGTGGGCGACGCCGCAGAATTTGCCCGATGTCGCCCGCGCACTGGCCACATTATGGCCCCCGGAAAATCCGCCCCCTGATGTGCCCCTGGGCTATCTACGCCCGCTCGTTTTCACAAAGGGCTGGCTGGAAGACGAATTGCCCGCTGAGGAGGAAATCTTTGCCGATTGGCCTCCGGATGTGAGCGCGGACATTGCTCGCCATATTATGGGGCGCTTTTTGCCTATCGGCGAATATCATCCGTATGAAAAAGATTGGGCCGAAAATCGCGTCTGCTGGCCCACATACGATTTTTGCACAATTTGCGGCTGCCCGCATGGCTGTCAGTATTGTGACGCAGGAAAATACGGCAAATACATCACGTTGGCGCTCAATTTGGAAGAATATATGGATATTGTCGTGCCGCGCAGCATCGCCCAGCGTCCCTGGCAAAAATGCTTTCGGCTGATTGGCTGGGGCGCCGATCAAATCACATTTGAGCCTGAATACGGCGCCTTCGCGCTGTACGCGCAAAAACTCGCTGAATACGATCGCTACGGCTATTTCCATACAGCCAGCGGCCATGTGGACTGGATTGCGGATTTAGCCTATAAAGAGCGTCTCATTGGCATATTCAGCGTGACAGGGGCGCGTGTGGCGCAGGCCTTTGAGCCGGGCACTGGAAATCATGCCTATGATCGCTTTGAGGCGGGCCGCAAGCTCAATGAAATGGGCGTCCCTGTGCGCTATAAATTCAAGCCCATGATTCCTATCCGCGGCTGGCGCGAAGATTATGCCGCCGCGATAGAATATATGCTCCGCGTTTCGCAGCCCGAGTCTGTGGGCTTTTGTGTGATTATGTGGATGAGTCTGCAAACGCTCGGACAATTTCTGGATTTATCTCTTTTGGAGGAAGAATTTGTATCGGCGGCCCAGGCCGCCGCCGACGAGATGGAAGGCAATGTCTGTGCGCCCTTCCCCCACGCCGTGCGCAAGGAAATATATCAATTCCTCATCCAGCAAGTCCGCCAATATGATAAGACTCTCCCGCTATACATCAGCACGGAGAGTCGGGAGATGTGGCAGGAACTGGCCGGCGAATTAGGGCAAAATCCCAAAGCCTTCTTTTGCGGCTGCAGCCCCGTGGCGTTGCCTGGCCGGAAGCTGGCTTTATCTCCAGGCTGCCCTCATTCCACATTCCAACGGCTTGCGCCCTGAAAATAAATATGCCTCATCGCTGCTTGGGCGCCGGCCTCTCTGCTTTACAGAGAATGGGGATGGGGGCACACAAGCCATCTCTGCTCCTGGCGTCGCGCAAAGCCCGTCCGCTTCCACGCGCGTGGATAAAAATCTAAGGCAGGCAAATACGCCTCCAGCGCCTCCTGTCCGCCTCCACAAGCTTGGATAAAACATGAGGAATATTGCGGCCGCAAAAACTGCATCGCCTTTAAAATCTGTCCTGTATATATCTTTTTCCTGAAAGCAAATGACAGGAAGCGGCGGGACATATAAAGCGCTCCCGCCGCTTCAATGCATTTGCCATTTGCTTTTTCTTTCTGCTATTTTTTTCGGCAAAAGAAACTTTTTGTCTTTGTCTTCCTCTGAGGGACAGGCGCTATTTGCTTTTGCCCTCAGGCCATGGCCATTTATTGGCTCAGCACACGCAAAGCCTCCCGCTTGGCTGTGTTATAGGCGGCGTATGTGGGATGCAGAAAATCATCCCAGGCGTAAATTTCGCGCCTGATTTCGCCCATGCGCAGGACAGCTTTTTCGTCCGTGCCAAAGACACGGCGGAGATGTTGCCACGCCTCCTTACGGCCGGCTTTCTTCAGTTTTTCTTCTGCCAGCCGGAAATAGGCCGCATCTTCATTGCCATCCCGCAGGCCTTCCCAGGCGGCGGAAATCAGCAAATCATTTGTCTCAGGCCGATAGCGTACGAGAATATCTTCCTCATTCCACCATAAATATGTCCAATAGCCATAGCCGCGCATATTCCACGCCACAACACGCCAGGGGTAGGCGCGTGAGGATTCGTAGGACGATTTGTAGCTGCCGCCGCCGTAATACCATATTTCATCTGTGGGCTCCAGCGGCACTGCCGGCGTCCCGCCCTCCTTTGTCGTCCGTACACGATAGCTGACTTCAATGCGCGCCTGATTGGGATCGCCGCCGTCTGGCAGACAAATGTACACATAATCGCCATATTGCATCGCCACGCCGCGCTCTTTATTGCCCCAGCCACTGCCTCCTTTCATCCGCAGCGCCTGCCCCTGGGCGTATATCTGGACATTGTCAATTTTATCTGCCGCGGGCCTTGTTTCGCCAAAGACGCGTGTGGCGTATGTATTTTCCGCTCCCCCATTTGTATAGGGCAGCCAGCGGCTCGTAATGACATCCCGCCGCGTCTCAAATACAGCGCCCCTGCGCGTTAAATCCAGAAAATCCCGGACAAGGCACAACGCCACTTGCCAGGCCTCGCTTTCCTTGTTCATTTCTTTCAACAGACTTTCGGAGCGTGGGATATTGCCTGTGTTCGTCGTAAAAGGCTTATAGCCTGCGGCGCGATAATGGCGCGCGCCCTCCAGCCAAATGGGGATATGTTCTTGCGGGATCTCATCATCAATCTTGGCCCAAAAAGAAGTAAAGCCTTGGCGCGCGGCATATTGCCGCAATTGGCGATAAAACCATTCCATTACTTTCCAGCTTGTTTCATCGTTCGGATCAGCGGGCTTTTGTCCCAAAGCCGCTTCAATAAGCGCCGCTTCGCGCCAGCCGTTTTGTGCGGGCACATGCGCCACAAAACGTCGCATTCCCCGCTTCACAGGCTCCTGCAGCCAGATGTCGTAATAGGAGAAATCCAGCTCCGGCAATTGCGCCACAGGCGTATTAGGATGCTTGGCGCTCCATTCCTGCAACGACTCGCCCGTGCCGGCGATTTTCAAATGCGGCACGGCCATGGACACAACAACAGCCCAATCTACATTGTCACAATGCAAAGCCTGCAAATTGTCCAGATACACGAGAAATTTGCGCCTGGCGGCGTCATCCAAATGATAGGATGACAGCGTGGGCAAGAAGGCATAATATTGTGTGCCAATGATGGGCTCTTTGGGCAATTGGGCGCGCCATACAGTTAATTGCACAGGCAAAACAAGCGGCGTCCCCTGTCCGCTTGTTAAAGCAATCTGTCCGCGTGTGAGGCCGGGGCGGCGCTTCTGGACAGGCAATTTCAGCCACAAGCGCCGGCTCTGGCCCCGCTCCACTGTCACAGTGGGCGCCTGTTGTGCTGTTGGATCCAACAGCCAGCCATTTTCTTCAATTTGCAGTTTCGCTCCCAGCCCCGTGATTTTCGCCTGAATATGGGCTTTTTCCGCCAGCCCAAATATCTCGATGGGCACAGCTTCGGCTTCTTGCAGGCCCATGTCGATCTGAATAGCTTTTAGCCTCGGCGCGGGCTGGGGCACGCCGCTGACAATAGCAATAAAGCCCCGCTGCTTTTCTTCCTCTGTTGGCTGATACAGCTCCTCTAATGGCTTCCAATTCGGCAAAGCAACAAAACGAGGCTCCTCGCGCGGCTCCGGGGCTGTTTTTTCTTCAGCGGACACATGTCCGTCCGCGGAAATGTCCCCAATACGGCTGACGCCAGAGACGAGTCCGAATATCAATTCGGCGCTTGTCTTTTGTCCAGGCGGCACAGGCTTGTATATCCATTCAAATGTCGGCGTGAGATGGCTTTGGCTCCAGAAATAAAAGCAATCCAGCAAGGCAAAATCACAGCGCACAAAATAGCCGGATTGCTTTTCTGTATCCAGATATGCCGCCCAGGGCGCCTCTAGCTTTCTGAAATAGCCATCCGGGAATTTGAGCTCCCGTAGCTGGCCCTCGTGGCGCAAAAAAAGCCGATCCGCCTCTGTGAGAGGCCCGCCGCCGGGATTGGCAAAATTGCGAATCCACAGTCTAAAAGGAAGCTGAGATGCGTTTTCAATCTCATAGCAGACATGAAAGAACGGCTGTCCTTCTGTGAATGTGTATGTTTTTATCAGCCGCACATTATCGCGGCTTACAGCACAACGCAAAACAAGCTTTTCGTCCGTCTGCATTGTGGCCTGACATTCGTATTCGCTGGCGCTGAAAAGGGGCCGATCCTCAAAAAGCCCGCCTAAGCCGTTGTCTTTTTGGGCCAGCTCCACGCCTGCTATTTTGTCAAACAGGGACATGATGCGTGCGCCCCGGCTTCCTTCTACAATGAGCTTATAATGCTGTGTTTCTATTGTGGCTTGTGTGACACGGCCCACGCCGTCTTTGACAAGCTCCGCCTGCAACGCCCAGGCTCTTTGCCCGCTGCAGAATAGCGCGATCCCTCCAATAAAAATAATAGAAACAAGCAGCGGAAAAATGGCATGCCTATAAATTGGGCAAAAACGAAATGTGTGGAGAAAAATTTTGCGGCTGGCAATTGTTTTGTTACACATGCAGGAACCCTTATCCTTTTTGCTTAATTTGTTTTAAAACAAAGAAGGGAGAATGTAACAATGTTTCCTCAGGCTGGGCTTGTTGTCCTGCTTGTTCTTGTTCTTCTGGCGATTTTGGCCACGCTTTGTCCCTCCTGTGCGGCGGAATTGACATTGGCCGAAAATGGCCGAACGCGTTATGCGATTGTGATTGATCCGGAGGCTGTGGGAAAGGCAGAGGCTGAAGGAAAGCCTCTCGTGACGCCGACACAACATGCGGCGCAGGAATTAGCCCATTTTCTGAAAGAAGTCACAGGCGCCGAATTTCCTCTTCTTGTTACAGCGGAAGTCCCGCGAGGGCCTGTGCTTGTTGTGGGGCGGGGGCGCGTGCAGCAGACATTAGCGCCCGATTTGCCGCTGGATAATTTAAAGCCCGATGGGATTATCATCGAAACAAGAGGGCTGAATCTTTTTTTGGCGGGAGATGAGCCGCGTGGCACGCTGTATGCTGTCTATACTTTCTTGGAGGATGTTGTGGGCTGTCGCTGGTGGAGCTCCAAAGCCAGCACAATTCCACATAAGCCCACGCTTGTGATTCCGGAACAACATATCCGTTATGTGCCGCCTTTAGAATATCGGGAGACTTTTTGGTATGACGCCTTTGACGGCGATTGGGCGGTGCGCAATAAATCCAATGGGCACGCGATGCGTCTGGACGCCGCGCGCGGCGGCAAAATTCGTTATGCGGGGCCGTTTTTTGTCCATACATTCAATCTGCTCCTGCCGCCCAAAGAATTTGGCAAAGAACATCCGGAATATTTCAGCGAACGCAATGGCAAGCGCATTGTCACAGAGACAGAGCATGTGCAATTGTGTCTGACAAATCCCGAGGTCAAGCGGATTGTGACACAGCGCGTGCTGGAATATCTGGCGAAAGATCCCACAGCGAATATCATCTCCGTTTCGCAAAACGATTGGGAGAATCGGTGCTTGTGCGCGGAATGCCGGAAGCTGGAGGAAGAAGAGGGCTCGCCCGCGGGGCCGCTTCTGCATTTTGTCAATTATGTGGCGGCGGAAGTGGCGAAGCATTATCCCCATGTCGCAGTGGACACATTGGCCTATCAATATACACGCAAGCCGCCCAAACATGTCCGGCCCCTGCCCAATGTGATTGTGCGGCTGTGCAGCATTGAATGCAATTTTGCGGAGCCGTTGACAGGAGAAACAAATAAAGCTTTTGCGGATGACATCCGCGGCTGGAGCCAAATCTGCCAGCGGCTCTATATCTGGGATTATACGACAAATTTTGGGCATTACATTCAGCCCCATCCTAATCTGCGCGTATTAGGGCCCAATATCCGCTTTTTCGTGCAGCACGGCGTCAAGGGGATCTTTGAACAGGGCGCCTATCAGTCCCATGGCGCCGAAATGGCGGAATTGAAAGCCTGGATGCTGGCGAAGCTTTTATGGAATCCGAATCAGGATGATCAGAAGCTAATGGAGGAATTCTTAAACGGCTATTATGGTCCAGCCGCGCCCTATATCCGGGAATATCTGACGCTGCTTCATGATAGCGTGGAAAAAACGAAAACATATCTGTCCATTGGCGTGCCGCCGACATCGGCTTTTCTTTCTTTGGAGCTGCTCGCGGCGGCAGAAAAGCTCTTTAATCAGGCGGAGGCGGCCGTGCAAAACGAGGCGGAATTGCTGCGGCGGGTGCAAATTGCCCGGCTGCCGATTCGCTATGTGTGGGGCGTACGCTGGTTTGAGCTGCAGGCTCTCGCCCGCAAGAAGAAAATCCCCTGGCCCGGCCCGCCGGATTATCTGGAAAATCATAGGATCTTTATGGACATCTGCCAGGCGAATCAAATCACGATGCTCTCGGAAGGCCGGCGGATTGACGCTTTTGGCGTCCGGACAGTGGAGCTGGGCCGCAAGGAATCTCCCCCGCCTCCTGGCTGTGAGAATCTGCCCGAAGAACGCTGGATTGATTTGCAAGACAGCGGCTTTAATCTGTGGAATGAAGGCACAGGCGCAGCCTTGAAACACGATGATTTGGCTTCGGATGGCGTCGCCTGCTGGATGCCAGGCACACATTATGAATGGGCGACGCAACAGCGCTTGTCCGTGGCGGAGCTGGATCCAGACGCTGTGTATGAGGTGTATGCGGCTATTCGGGTGGAAAAAAGCGGCGAGGAGGGCCTGGCTTTTTCAGCGGGCATTTACGACACGCTGAATCACAAGAGTCTGGGGCAAATCAGCCGGCAGTGTCAGGACATTACGAGCGACAAATATGAAGTGTATCTGCTGGGCCGCACAAAGCTGCATGAGCAGTGTTATTTGTGGGTGGCGCCGCCCCGCAATCCGGATAATGTAAAGGCAGTCTGGGTGGATCGCTTCTGGCTCGTGAAGCAATAAATCCAGAGCCCTACAGCAAAGCCTGCAAGATAAATTCGCAAAATATAGGGCATATAATGCGAATGAAGTAACAAGGCTTAAAGAGTTATTTTTACAGGGAATTTTTGGCATCTTTACGAAAAATATCTTAAAATAGAAAAAAATCGCAAATAAGGAACATTGTTTACAAAGATGCCCAGTGAGGCGATGTCTCATCTCAGTCCGCGTTTGCGGCGTTTGCATGCCGATTTAGCGGCGATGCTGGAGCTGCAGCAGGCGTCGCAATTTATTCGGATTTCCTATCAGGGGCAGCCGCCGGAACGCTATATAGTGACATTTACATGTCGGGGTCTGGCCTGGCCTCCGGGAGCGCCTGCGCCCCAAATCAGTTCCTTTCATCAAGCGGAGCTGTATTTGCATCGGGATTATCCACGGCGGCCGCCGCAAATTGTGTGGCGCACGCCGATATTTCATCCGAATATTCTGCCTCCCGAACAAGGAGGCGCCGTATGTATTGGCAGCTGGTCGCCTTCCGAATCGCTTGCGGATCTGGTGCTGCGGCTGGGAGAAATGATCCAATATCGCTCGTATAATACAGAGGATGTGCTTAATCCACAGGCGGCCGCCTGGGCAGAGGCGCATGCTGAGCTATTGCCGGTGGACAAGCGGCCCTTGGCAGTTTTTGTGGGCTGAGGGCAATTTTTCCATAAAAAGAGAGGGAAAGCTAATGCAAGGCGGCAAACACATTTTTCTTGTGGGAGGATGGCTGGCGGGGATATTTTTGCTGACGGGGACATTAGCTGCAGCGGCGGATTTTTCCCGCGCGGCCGATAAAATTCGCGATTCTGTTGTGACAGTAACAGTCGGGAAAAATATCGGTTCTGGCTTTATCGTCAATGCCGAAGGAGATATTCTGACGAGCCAACATCTCGTCGGAGCGTCGCAACAAGCGCTGGTCAAACTGGCGAACGGAGATGAATTGCCGGCCAAAGTGACGCGGACGGATGCGGCGCGGGATCTGGCGTTGCTGAAGGTGGAGCGCACACATCTGCCGGCTGTGATTTTTGCTTCCTCCGACAAGCTGAAACAGGGGGAAGAAGTGGCGGCTATAGGAGCGCCTTTAGGGCTTTCGGAAAGCCTGACAAAAGGCGCTATCTCCGCCACGAGTCGGACAATTGAGGGGCGGACATATTTGCAGATTGATGCGGCCTTAAATGAGGGCAATTCGGGCGGGCCAATCATTAATCAAAATGGCTATGTCGTGGGCGTGGCCACAAAAGCGGCGGAGAAGGCGCAAAATGTGGGCTTTGCCATTCCAAGCGTGGAAGTGATGGCCTTTTTGAATGAAGCTGGCGTGGCTTTTGCGGCTTTAGATGCTCCGCCTGCGGCTGCGCCTGCTCCCGCGGAAGAGAAGCCAAAAGCGGTCGCCCCAGAAGCTCCTTCGCCGCCAGAAGCAACGCCTGCCCCAGGGAGCCCAGCGCCGCCCCCAGGGCCAAGGCTTACGCCATGGATGTGGCTTGCGGCTGCAGCCGTTGTGGCCTTTTTCGTGTCGCTTTTGACAGCGCTGATTGTGGCTAAATTGGCTATGCGCCGCCCGCTGGCGGCGCCGTCATCAGGCTATCTGGGGGCCTCTTCTGCCCCCTATGCGGCGCAGACGCCGCCCTCAGGCTGGGGGACGGCTGCGCCAACGCAACAACAGGGAATGCGGCCGCAGCCGTCGCCGCCTGTGGAAGAGGATTTGAGCGACATTGACATAGAGCTCCAGTAGCTGGCTCACATTCAGCTGGCACACATCGTGTGTTTGGGCGCCACATCACAGGAGGGACATATGGGAAAAGTCAATGTGATTATTATGGATGCGACGGGCAGCAAGGAACAAAAAGCCTCCCTGCCGGATGATGCCCCAGTGCGGCGGATTATTGCAAAATTAGTGCAGATGCTGAATCTGCCTACAACGGGGCCTGATGGCCAGCCGTTGAGCTACAAATTCCATCACAAAGCTTCGGGCAAGCAGCTGGCTGATGAACAGACGCTTGCAGAGGCCAATGTCAAAGATGGCGATGTGCTGCGGCTGCAGCCGGAAATTACAGCGGGCTAAGCAAAAAGCAGATGAGAGAAAATTAAAAAAGCTGGCAGTCGGCTCTATCCGCCTCGGGGAAGCTTTCCGCGTTTTTCCGGCCGTAAGCTTTTTGCGAGCATTTTGTTTATTAAAAAAATCGCTCTTGTCTTCAGGAGGGACAAATTGGCAGAAACATTGGCCGAGCTGGATGTGGAGCTGCAGGAGGATCGTTACGATCGGCTCAGATTGATTCCGTGGTGGGATCAAGAGCGTTTGCGGCGAGCACGGGCGTTCGTGGTGGGAGCGGGGGCTTTAGGCAACGAGATTTTGAAGAATCTGGCTCTGCTGGGGGTGGGCCGGATTCTCGTGGCTGATCTAGATACAATTGAAGATACAAATCTGACGCGTGCGGTGTTGTTTCGGCAGCAGGATTGCGGGCGCCCCAAAGCGCAAGTGGCGGCGGAGCGCGTAATGGAGATCAATCCCGATGTCAAGGCAGAATATCTCATCGGGGATGTCAATTACGATGTAGGGCTGGGAGTGTTCAGGGAGATGGATTTGATTTTTGGGGCTTTGGACAATCGTGAGGCGCGCGTAACAATTAACGCTGCCTGCTGGAAGCTGGGGAAAGCCTGGATTGACGGCGCCATAGAAGTTTTGCATGGCGTGGCCCGCGTTTTTGCGCCATTAAATGAGGATTCTCCTTGCTACGAATGTACGATGTCGGAGCTGGACTATAAGCTGCTCAGCCAGCGGCGTTCCTGTGCGCTTTTGTCCCGGGACGATGTGCTGCAGGGCAAAGTCCCCACAACGCCGACAATTGCCTCCATTATCGGCGGCTTGCAAGTGCAAGAGGGAATCAAAATGTTGCATGCCGATCGGGGGCTGCCGACATTAGCGGGTCGGGGCTTTTTCGTGAATGGGCTGACGCATGATTCATATCTCATCGAATATCAGCGGCGGAAGGATTGCCCGGCTCACGAACAAATGTTCGATATTGTGGAGCTCAATCGCAGTGCCGCCAATATCACAGGCCGAGAAATGCTAGAGCTGGTCCGCCAGGAAGTGGGGTCACAAGCGGTCGTGGAGTTTGAGCGAGAATTGTGCGTCCGGCTTAAATGCGTCCATTGTCAGAGCTCCCGCGATTTTTTCCGTTCGCTGGGGAAAGTGACATTGGCTGAGGCTAAATGCCCCGCTTGTGGGGAACTTTGTGATCCAGTTTTGACTCATCAATTAGAGGGAAGCGAAGATTATCTGGATAAAACGCTCGCGGAGCTGGGCTTGCCGCTGTATGATATTGTGACAGGCCGCGAAGGCTTTAAGATGAAGCATTATCTTCTGGCCGCAGATCGACAAAATGTCTTAAGGAGCTTGGCCTGATGGCTGACACGGAAGATTTGGAAGGCGAAGTGCATTTGGAAACATCGGAATGTCCTGACGCGGAATACGCCAATGTATCGGCAGAAGGGCCGCAAATTTATATCTTACAGCCAGTGCTTGAAGAGATTCAAGCTCATGCGGCTGAAGAGTCTCATCATGAAATTGGCGGGATTTTGCTCGGGATAGTGGTGGATAAAAAGCATCCCGTGGTGGTGGCGTCAATTCGCGGCCAACATATGGCGCATTCCAAATTGAGTGTAACTTTTACGCATGATTCTTGGACAGAGTTTAATCGCATCATTGATACACAATATCCTGATTTAAAAATCGTGGGATGGTATCACAGCCATCCCGGCGTGGGGGTTTTCTTATCCGGCCATGATTTATTTATTCATCAGAATTTCTTTACGGCTCCCTGGCATATTGCGATTGTGGTGGATCCATTGACAAAGGAGTGGGGCTGTTTCTCCTGGCATGGGCAGGAGCTTATACAGGAAAAACAAGTAGAGGTCAAGGTGCTTGCTCCCACATGTGTTCCCACATCCACGACGGAAGCTGGATCCGCTTCTTTCTCAGAAACAGAGAGACAGGAAGAGCAAGCTCATATTCCGCCAAAGTCTGCTATCCAGCAGTCACAGCAAGCCGCCCGTCATATCTTGCGTGGGGTGTGGATCGAAGGCCTGATATTGATGCTGTTGACAATGATTTTTTTTACAAGCCTGGCGATTTTTTATGAATTGCAGCGAATTAAAGCGCGCACAGGCTATCTGGAGGGACAATTATATTATTTTTCCCAGCAAATAGCCAAAATGCAACAGCAGCTTATTGCCACGAGTGGGGAGCAAAAATTGAAGGAAATGCCTCCAGTATCGCCCTCTGCGGTTCCTAAAAGTGAGGCTCCAGGGAGTGAAACGGCATCAACGACAGAAGCTGCCCCCGCTCAACAGAACATTGCTCCTGCCAGTCCCGAAACATCAACAACAAATCAGAGCGCTCCTCCAGCGCCCCAGCCTGCGCATCCAAGTTCCATTCATCCCTAATCATAAATAGAAAATACGATTATGAATAATAAAGATGATGATATTCTAAATATAAATTTTGATAGTGAGGAGTCCAATGAGGCTCTGGAAGAAGATATTTTAGATATTGAAATAGAGCCGGAAGACGATTTTTCTGCTTCTTCTCAGGCGGAAGTCGGGATGGCGGGTGTAACGCAGGAAGACACAGCAGTCCCGCCAATGATTGCCCTGGGCTATTGTCCGAAATGCGGCTATGCCTTTAGGCCCCTGGAAACAGAATGTCCCCGCTGTGCAAAATATGGGAGTGCCACAACAGAAAACGATACGCAGGAGGAAGCTTTCTCTGCCGGAACTGATTTTTCTCCTGAGATGGCGCCCTCACGGCGCAGTGCAGGAGTATCCTTTTTAGTAACTTTTTTAGTAATCTTTTTCTTATTGGGGGCTGCAGGCGTAATTATACTATCATTATTGATGCAGCCAGAGCAAAAGGCGATTCGCGAGTATCGAAAGGGGTTGCAAGCACAATTTCAAGGCAAATTTGAGGAAGCGCGAAAGCATTATCAACGTGCCTTGGAGCTGGATCCACAAATGGGTCTGGCCGTTTTTTTTATGGGCACGACATATTTGCGGGTGGGCGATCCAGCTGGCCTGGAAAATTGTGAAGAATTCACAAACAAGGCGGCTTATGGAGACACAAGCGAGCTGGATAAGGCGGATGAATGGTTTCGAAAAACAGTGGAAATTGGAAATAGCCTGCCCGCAGAAAAACGCTTGCTGGATCAAAAAATCAATACGCCCGCTAAATTACGGGCCTATGCCCATGCGTTTTTGGACTTAACAGCTATAATCCGCTTTGTTGGCGCAATACAGGGCTCCCTGATCTTTGATAACGGCGAAAATGATGACTGGCAAGCAGCGTATTATTGGCTGGACAGAGCTGTAAAAGAAGCTCAATCCGCCTTAATTGACGATCCTCAAAATTCAATGGCAGAAGAAATGCTTCGTTCCACACAGGAGCTGCGCCGATACTAAAACGCATAACATTATCCATATAAGCCATTATGAGTTTATAATTTACAAGCTGCCTTTGAGCGCAGAAACGAGCTGAGGGAATGCGAGTTGATGTTTCACGTGAAACATTCCCCTCTTGCCTCCGAAGTTTTTTCTTTTTTGTCTGACGCTTGCGACAAATATGGCGTGAGTGCATCAGAAGCACAAATTTCCCGCCTGAGTTTATTTATCGAGTGGCTAGCGCCCCGGGCTTTTCAGCTGGGATTAACACAGTATCACACGGCCGTTCTAATGGCAGAACATCTTGTTTTGCCGGCATTGTTTCTGTTGAAGCCGTCTGTCCTTCCTCATCTTAGCAGTCCAATGCTTGATTTTGGTGCTGGATCAGGAGGAGTGGGCCTATCCCTTGCTTTTTTGTGCCCGGAAGTGCAAATTTTTCTTGCAGATCGTCGCCAGCGTGTGATACAATTTATAGAAATCGCCATTCGCCGCTGGCATTTAGACAACTGCACAGCCCTGCATGTGGATCTCGCGGCGCCTCCAGATGAATTGCGGGGGCACGTACATACAGGCCTCATCCGGGCATTATGTCCCCCTTCGGAGGCGCTGAAATTAGCTAGTCTCTGGCTCGCGCCTCAAGGGATTGTGGCGCTGTGGCATAAGCCTGAAAAGTTTTCCCTTCCGAACGGCTTTATGCTTGCGGAGGCGGTGCCCACGAATTTGCCGTCTTTGCAATTAAGCATATTTCGCTTCACTGGAAAATGAGTCGAGGTGCGCAGGAGGTCCATATGCAGGAGATTTACGCGGTTATCAATCAAAAAGGGGGAGTGGGGAAGACTACCACAGCGATTAATCTGGCTGCCTGGGCAGCGATTGATGGCAAAAAAGTCTTACTGGTAGACGCGGATCCACAGGGGAATGCGACTAGCGGGCTGGGAATTGATCGCCGCAAGTTAGAAAAATGCCTGTATAATGTGCTGACCGCCGAGATTACAGGGGCGGATCCTGTATCCATTTCGGATGTAATTCTCCCGAGCTGCGTGGATAATTTAGAAGTCGTTCCGGCGACAATCAATTTAGCAGGCGCGGAAATTGCTCTCGCCTCCTCGATTGTGCGCAACACGCAGTTACGGCGCGCGCTGGAGCCAGTAAAGCGCCATTATGATTTAATTATTATTGACACCGCACCTTCGCTCGGCGTATTAACAATCAATGCCCTGGCTGCCGCTCATAAATGCATTATTCCGATACAATGCGAATATTATGCGCTGGAAGGGCTTTCGCAATTACTCAAAGTCATTAGTTTAGTCCAAAGCGAAATCAATCCCGCTTTGCAAATAGCCGGAATGCTGCTGACGATGTATGATGCGCGGACCAATCTGTCGCACGAAGTGGCGGAAGATGTGCGCCGGACTTTTCATGGCCGCGTGTATGAAACGACGATTCCGCGTAATATCCGCCTGGCGGAAGCGCCTGGACACGGAATGCCAATTGCTTTATATGATCCCCACAGCGTAGGCGCCAAACGATACTGGATGCTTTATAAGGAGGTCTTCCATGATGCGTAGAAAAGGCCTGGGCCGCGGATTAAGCGACTTATTATCCGGCGGAGAATCGCTGACGCAAAGCCGGGCTGTAGTGGAAATTCCCATTGACGAAATTGAGCCCAATCCCCTCCAGCCCCGACAAATAATGGAAGATGAATCGCTGGAAGAATTGACCAATTCCATTGAAGCGCACGGGATTTTGCAGCCGCTGATTGTCCGTGAAGCGGGAAAAGGTTATCAGATCGTGGCAGGGGAGCGGCGCTGGCGGGCGGCGCGACGGGCTGGCCTGCGCACTGTCCCCTGCCTTGTCCAAACCGCAGATGATTTACAAGCTCTGGAATTGGCGATGATTGAAAATTTGCAGCGTGATGATCTCAATCCTGTAGAAGCCGCCCGCGGCTATAAAATGCTCATGACGCAATTCGGCCTCACGCAGGAAGAAGTGGCCAAAAAAATCGGCAAAAGCCGCTCCGCTGTGGCCAATACCTTGCGGATTCTGGAACTTCCGGAAGATATTCTGGAAGACATCCGCTGCGGAAGACTGTCGGAGGGCCATGGCCGCGCACTCCTGCCGCTTCTCGGCCATCCTGACTTTGCCGATACGGTCCAGCTTATTCGCGAACAGGGCCTGAGCGTGCGCGAAACCGAGCGTATTGTGCGGGAAAAGCTCCATCCGGAACTTGTTCAGGAAGAGAAAGAGGCGGCTGCAGCTGCTCCAAAAACCCGCTCCACTTCTGTGGAGGAAAAAGAAATTGGGCGTGATCCGCACATCGCAGCGGCTGAACAGCGCTTGCGGACGGCCCTCGCCGCAAAAGTTGTCATTCGTCCAGGCGCACGGGGTGGCGGCGTTATTCACATCCGCTATTATGATAATAATGACCTGGAAAGACTTTTGGCGCTTTTAACGACCACAGGCCCAGAAATCTGACAGTCCTTTTATTCAATCAGAAATTGGACGCGGCGCAATTCCTGATTCTCGCCTTCGGAATGCACTGTCACGGCATAGCGGCCCGAAGGCAAGCCCGTTTCATTTTTGGCTTGCAGCCATGCATAGGCCCAGCCTTTGTCTTGCGGCAAAATAATTTGCTGCCTTGCTGCTTTCAGTTCCTGTGCGCCCGCCCACCAGCGAAAACACAACGTCATTCCCGGCTCTGCCTTCTCATATCGCACTACACAATAAATCCGCTCTCGGCTCGTAAATTTTGTCGAAACCTTCTGCGGCTCGCCTCGCTCATTGACCGCACGCGATAACACCATCTGGACGATTTTGATTTCCGCCTCCATAGGCGCAGGCTGGGCGACAATGGCTTCCGCCCCTTCGGCCACAACAAAGCTGGCCTGCAACCGCCGCGTCACTGTCTTTATTTGCACTTCGTAAATCCCGGCTGGCCATTTTCCGCCGGGAGCACGCAGCACAATCTTACCCTGATTCGGAGCCTGAGGATCGGGGCGAATGTCGGCTGAAGAAACTTGCCCCCAGAATTTCCCATTCCGTATTATCCGAACTTCCCTGAGCGCAGGGCTCTCAGTTTCCGGAAATTGATAAAAAGCATAAATGATGGCACTTCCTGCCGGCAACAAATCAGGATTTTTAGGGGGCTTTTTCGGGACTGCATTAAAAACAAGCTCTGGCGCTGAGGAGACGGATTCTTTCGAGGGGCGCGGAGGCTCCTTCTGAAAAAAATTTCCGGCCCCGCGCGGCGGATAGAGGCACCACGCAGCCACGACCCCCAGAATCACCCCACTTGCGGCACAAAAAAACATCCAGGCAGCTGGCCGCCTTAACATTTTCCCTCCCCAAACCCTTTTTTTAATGCCTCCCTCCGCTTCCTCTGATTACAAAAGCACTCAGGCTGTACAGGAATTGTTAGATAAAACTAACTTTATTTTGTATAATTAATCTTTGCCCAAATTCCAAGCTCCAATGGGGCCCAATGGGCCCCCTCGACGGCTTCTTACCTGTATTTGTAGCGCCTTTACGGCAGGGGCGGCAGAATCTCCGAGCGTCCGCCCATATAGGGGCGCAGCACTTCAGGAATCACGACTGAGCCGTTTTCTTGCTGATAATTCTCCAAAATGGCCGCTAAAGTCCGTCCCACCGCCAGCCCCGACCCATTCATCGTATGGACAAAAATAGGCTTGGCGTCCGGCTCCGGCCGATAGCGCGTGTTGCAGCGACGAGCCTGAAAATCGCCATATTCGCTGCAGGAGGAAATCTCCACCCAGCGCCCCATCCCGGGCATCCACACCTCCAGATCATAGGTCCGGCAAGCGCCAAAGCCCAGATCACCTGTACACAATATCACGCGGCGATAAGCCAGCCCCAGCATTTCCAATATCGCCTCCGCATTTTGTGTGAGCTTTTCCAGCTCCTCGGCGGATGTTTCGGGCGTTGTGAACTTCATCAGCTCCACTTTGTTGAATTGATGGAGACGGATGAGGCCCCGCGATTCACGCCCGGCCGCCCCGGCCTCGCTGCGAAAACAGGGCGTATACGCCGTGTAATATTTGGGCAATTCGGAGGCGTCCAGAATTTCGTCCTGATGCAAATTCGTCAGCGGCACTTCCGCCGTCGGAACCAAATAAAAGCCTTCCGTCGTTTTGAACAAATCGCCTTCAAATTTGGGCAGGGAGCCTGTGCCGACGAGGCAACGGGCGTTCGCCATAAAAGGCGGCAGGACTTCTGTGTAGCCGTGCTGGCGCGTATGTACATCCAGCATAAAATTAATCAGGGCGCGTTCCATTTGCGCCGCGGCGCCAAAATCACAAACGAAGCGCGCTCCCGCCAACTTCGCCCCGGCCGCAAAATCCAAAATCCCCAGCCGCTCCCCAATTTCCCAATGCGGCAACGGCTCAAAATCAAATTGCGGCTTTTGGCCCCGCTCGTGGATGACAACATTATCTTCTGGCCCGGCGCCAATCGGCACCTGCGGAAGAGGAATGTTTGGAACTTCTAACATTCTTTGTTCGAACAAAGATTCCGTCGCCTCCAGCTCCACCTCCTGCGCGCTAATCTGTTCCTTCAGCTCAGACACGCGCGCCCGCAGCTCCTCGGCCGTGTCGCTTTCTCCCCGCCGCATTGCCTCCCCCACTTCCTTTGACAACCGATTCCGCTCCGCCTTGAGCTGTTCGACTTCCGCCAAAAGCTCCCGCCGCCGCTCATCCAGGCGTATCAGCTCCTCCACATCAAAATCCGCCCCCCGATTTCGTATCGCCTGGCGCAACAATTCTGGCTCCTCGCGAATAATTCTGCGATCCAACATCCTGTTTTCCCGGCCTCCTTGCTTTGTTGGCTGTGCGCGCGAAATGTGTTTTTCATTATGGCAAAGATATTCATAAAACGCAACTCTGTGCTTTTGCGAAAGATGGCTATCTTTTTTGTGGGAGAATTTTTTGCAAAATCTATCACAAAAAGCCTGCGCTTTCCCACCGCCCGGCGCTGTTGATTTTTACGAGGAAGAAGATGTATGGCTGGGCTTTTGCGAGGACGCACCGGAAGAGGAAGAAGAAGAAGAGACGGGGACAGCCTCCTCCACCTTATTTTTGCGCGGAAACGCCAGAGAGAGGATGACAGAGGCGGCCAGCACGACCACAATCACTCCCAAAGAAACTTGAATAGGCACTTCAATGATTTCAGAGAAAATCATCTTCAGCCCGATAAAACACAAAATGAGGGACAGGCCTTTGCTCAAATAATGGAACATTTTCATCACGCCGGCGAGCAAAAAATACAGCGAGCGCAGCCCCAAAATGGCAAAGACATTGGATGTGAACACAATGAAGGGATCGCGCGTAATCGCAAAGATGGCAGGCACGGAGTCCAGGGCGAACACAACATCTGTCGCCTCAATCACAAGCAACACTAAAAACAGGGGCGTGGCATACAGCAAGCCATTTTGCCGCACAAAGAAGCGCTCCTCATAAAATCCCGGCGTGCAGCGCAGATGTTTGGCGGCCAGCCGCAGCACCGGATTGCGTTCGGGATGGACCTCTTCCTCTTTATGGCGAAACATGCGTATGCCCGCATACAGAACCAGGGCGCCAAACACATAAATAATCCAGTGGAAGCGATGCAACAGCGCCACGCCGGCGAGAATGAAGCTGAGGCGCATCACAATCGCGCCCAGGATGCCCCAAAATAAAACGCGATGTTGATATTCGCGCGGGACACAAAAAAATGTAAATAATACGGCAAAGACAAAGACATTATCCATGGACAGCGACCACTCGACGAGATAGCCCGTGAAAAATTCCAGCGCGGCGCGCGGCCCTTTCATCATATACACAGTCACATTAAAGCCCAGCGCAAGCGAGACCCAGAGAATCGTCCAGAAGGCGGCCTGGCGCAAAGAGGGCGCGCGGCTGCGGCGATGCAGCACGCCCAAATCCAGCGCCAGCATTGTCCCCACAATCACGCCAAACACAATCCCCAAAACGATTTGACTATTATATGGAAACACTTTGTGAAGCTCCCCAGGCCAAGGAATAATTTTGCATCCTCGCTCAATCAGGCACTCGCGATTAGGCCCCTATCCTTTCACGACGGCGAGGGGGCGCAGGCGAGCGACTTTGCGCGACAGGCCCGCTTGATGGCAAACTTCCACGACGCGATCCACATCCTTATACGCATCTGGGGCTTCTTCGGCCAGCGTGTCGCGGCCCACAGCGCGCACGACAATCCCCTGCGCCTCCAGCTCTCGCCGCACCTGGGCGCTGGGATGCTTTTTAATGGCGGCGGCGCGGCTCAACACGCGGCCAGCGCCATGGCATGTGGAGCCCCATGTCTCCTGCAGCGCTTCTTGCGTCCCCACCAGCACATAGGACGCGGAACCCATATCGCCGGGCACTAGCACAGGCTGGCCCACTTCGCGAAATACGGCGGGCAATTCGGGCCGCCCGGCCGGAAAGGCGCGTGTGGCGCCCTTGCGATGCACGCACAATTTCCGCCTCTGGCCGTTGACTTCATGCTCTTCCAGCTTGGCGATGTTGTGCGCGACATCCCATACGAGCCGCAGGCCCAGCTTTTCCCAGCCCCGCCCAAAAACGCGCGCAAACGCCTCCCGCACATAATGCATAATCGCCTGGCGATTCGCCCAGGCGTAATTGGCGGCAGCGGCCATCCCCGCTAAATAGCGCTGGCCTTCGGGCGAGGAGACAGGGGCGCAGACGAGCTGCTTGTCGGGCAGGGCGATGCCGTATTTGCGCGCCGCGGCTGTCATCATATCCAGCGCGTCCTCACACACTTGATGGCCCAGCCCCCGGGAGCCGCTGTGGATCATCACTGTAATTTGCCCTACTTCCTCCAGGCCAAAGGCGCGCGCCAGCCGCTCATCATAAATCTCGTCCACGACCTGTATTTCCAGAAAATGATTGCCGCCGCCTAATGTCGCCAGTTGCGGGGCGCCACGCTCGAACGCCCGCCGGCTGACGGCGTCCGGATCCGCTCCCGGCAAACAGCCCCTGTCCTCTGTATGCTCCAAATCCTCCGGCACGCCGTAGCCCTGGCGCACGACCCATTGCGCTCCTTCTTCTAACACTTTGGCCAGTTGCGCGCTGCTGAGGCGCAGGGGGCCCTTTTCGCCGGCGCCTGCCGGCACTAAATTATGTATCGCGGCCGCCAGCTCCTCCAGCCGCGGCCGCACTTCCTCCTGCCGCAAATCCGTGCGCATCAAGCGCACGCCGCAATTGATGTCATAGCCCACGCCGCCAGGCGACACAATCCCTTCCTGCACATCAAACCCCGCGACGCCTCCAATGGGGAAGCCGTAGCCGTAATGGCAATCCGGCATGGCCATCGAAGGGCCGACAATCCCCGGCAGACAGGCCACATTCGCTACCTGGATTAAAGAGGCATCTTTTTTCAGGCCCTCAAACAACTCCTGATCCGCATAAACAATGCCATCCACGCGCATGGCCCCTGTTTTGGGCAGCCGAAAGCGATAGGCGTCTATTTGTTCAATCGGGCCTGTGTATGCTTGCGACATCCTTTTTCCCTCCCCGTTATGAAGTCTCTTCCCTTTCCAGATAGGGCTGCTGCCGCATCAGCCGACAAGCATAACAAAGCTCCTGGAGATCCTTATGCCGCATGCCGCAGGCGGGACATTGCCGATAGCCGTGCAGGCGCTTCCATTCTTCCAGGCGTAAATAACGCGCCACACATTTTAAAAAGCCTTCCCGCAGCTTCTCATTCGGAATCTGCGCGGCCTGCTTTTGCAGTGCTTCCCATTGTTCCGCCGGCAAGGGCACGCGGGCTAATTCTTCCTCCTCCGGGCCTTCCCCATCGATTTCCTGATAGGCGCGGATTTGTTGCCGCTGGGGCAAGGGCCCTACGCTGGCGGCGCGAATACTCCGCACATATTCTCCCCCCAGCCGCTCATTCAAGCGCGCCACGATAATCTCCTGATCCATCTGCAATTGCTGCGCCAGTTGGGGCGAATCGCAATACACCTGCAGCTCTTTTTTGCGCAGAGCAATCACACAGCTATGGCGTGCGTACCAGGGCCCTACGATTTGCGGCCATAATTCCGCGGCCAGGCTGCTTTTCGCGCGCTCCAGCTGGCCTCCCTCGGCAAAATATTCATTCAACGCGGGCCCCAGCGGCGCTAATTTCCCGCTGCGTATGTTATAAGGATGGCGTGGCATATTAGCAGTATAGCCTCTTATAAGATGTCGGTAAAGAGGATGTCTGTAGCCTGCTCATTAGTTCCCCGGCGCGTCAGTTCAAAAGCGCCTCTAAAGCTTTTCAATTAATGAAGCCTTCGGGGCCCCAATAAACAGCGCTGCAAAAAGAAAAAGCAAGCGCTATATTGTAACACGGCCAGCGGAAACGGAAAAAATTTGCGCTTCCGGATATTCCTTCAAGACAGGATCCAGCTTGGCGCTTGTCACGATCAGGCCATCCAGGGATTTTCCCAGATCCAGCACGGCGCGCGCCCGCTGCAGATCCAATTCTGACAGGCAATCATCCAAAAGCAATAGGGGCGGTTCCTGATGCCATTGCTGGCACACGCGCGCCTGCGCCAATTTGAGGCTCAGTGCGGCCGTGCGTTGCTGGCCTTGCGAGCCGAATTGCCGGGCGGCGATGCCATTGATTTGAATGTCCAGATCATCCCGATGTGGCCCCGTCAGCGTTGTGCCGCGGCGGACTTCGATGTCCGCGAGCTCCTCTAATCTGCGGCGCAGGATTTGTTGCGCTTCGGCTTCATCAGAGACGCCTGCGAGTTCGCTATGATAGAGAATGTGCAGCTGCTCTGTGGGGGCAATCAGCTGATGGAGTTCCCGGGCGGCTGCGCTCAGGGCCGCGATGAAGCGCTGACGAGCCAGCGCTAAAGCGGCCCCCGATTGAATGAGCTGTTCTGTCCAGGCGTGCGCTTCCGCCGGCGGCCGCGCCCCCTGGGCCAATAGCTTGAGCAATTCATTGCGCTGCTGCAAGGCTCGCTTGTAGCGGCTTAAATGATCCAGATAGAGCGGCTGCAATTGCCCCAACGCCATATTCAGAAAGCGCCGCCGGTGTTCAGGGCCGCCCTTAATTAAAATAAGATCATCAGGCGTAAACATCACAACAGGCGCCTGGCCAATGATTTCGCGCACATGAGGGACAGCGGTGCCTCGGACTTCCAGACGGCGCGTCAGGATTTTTGCAGGGGAGATTTCCCAGGCAATGGCTAAGGGCAAGGCCTGGCTGAGATCGCGACGCACAAAATCTCCCTCCACGCGCCCAATCTGGGCTCCCCAGCGAATGAGCTCACGATCATTATTCGTCCGCGGGGACTTCGTTGTGCTCAAAACATATATCGCTTCCAACAGGCTCGTCTTGCCGGAGGCATTTGGCCCCACAAAAACATTCAGCCCGGGCTGAAGTTCCAGCTGCAGGCTTTCATACAGGCGGAAATTGAATAAGCTTAAACGGCACAAATACATCTCAACGATATAATTCCTCAAAATAGCTGGCTGGGCAGACACTCTTTACGGATAAAAAAGCCAACAGGCCTGGCGGGGGAATATGATTGCTCCTGTTTTGTGCGGCAGAGATACAGGGCTTGTATGAGGAGGCCTGCTGGCTTTTTATTCAGGGCGGCATTGATTACAAGATTTGCATGGGCATCACAATATAAAGATAGCTATCATCGCCCACAGGCTTCAGCACGCCGCTGTTGAGAGGCCCCGACAGCTCCATCGCTATCTCGTCCGTATCCACGGCATCCAGCATATCCAGCAGATAGCGGGCATTAAAGGCAATCTCAATGTCCTCGCCTTCCAGCTGCGCGGAGATAATTTCCTCTACGGCGCCGCGATCCGGCGCATCGGCTTTTATCCGCAATGAGCCGTCTTCTGTATGCAGCACTACGCGATTATTATCTTCCCGGGCAATGATTAACGCGCGAGTCAAAGCCTCTGTGAATTCCTGGCGATTCACTGTAATCTTGCGCTGATAGCTTGTAGGAATGACTTTGCCGTAATTGACAAATTGGCCTTCAATGAGCCGTGTCGTAAGCGAGATAGCGGGCAGGGAGAATTGCGCCAGATTTTCCGAAACACTAAAAGTTATGGGATCCTCGGTATTGGCGACAATGCGCTGCAATTCGGCTAAAGCCTGCCGCGAAATAATCACAGATTGCGCTTCCGCAACTTCCACAGGCAGAGACATGGTTTGCAGGGCCAGCCGATATGTATCCGTAGCCACACACTCCAAAAGCCCATTCGTGAATTTAAAGAGCACGCCCGTGAGAATCGGACGGCTTTCGTCGCGGGAAGTCGCAAACACAGTACGATGCAAGATGCGGCGCAATGCTGATTGAGGCATCTGCACTTCCAGCCCATTTTGCACGGGCGGCAGCGTATCAAAATCTTCCGCGGGCCGGCCGGGCAATTCAAAAGTCGCTCGCCCGCAGGCAATTGTCAAGCCATGATTTTCCTTTTCCGTCAGCCGAACATCCAGATTCGGCAGGCGAGCAATAATTTCTTGCAGCTTGTCCGCCGGCACAGTCGTTTCGCCTTCTTCCACGACATCCACCGGCAATAGGCCCTCAATATTCAGATATTCTAAATCGCTGGCCGCCAGGCGCAGCCGGCCCTCGCGCGCCTCCAAAAGCACATTGTTCTGTATCGGCTGCGTGCTGCGGCCCGAAACGCCCCGCACTACAATGCTCAATAATTGCGCCAGTTCATGCTGGGGACAGGAAACTTTTAGCATCCGCGGCAAACCTCCTGTGTGCTTTAGCCTCTAAACATCCCTGTATCTCGATATCTTGCCTCTCGCGGCTAATACTTGAAGATTCTACAATTTCTGTCAGGCTTCTGTCAAAATCAAATTTTAGTTTTGCACAATAATTAAAGGCAAAATCTATACATATATGGCTAGTCTTCTTAGTAGTAGCATCGGGGATAATGTGGAAAAGCTTATTTTTGCTTGATATTGTCGCCAATTTTGCCGTGGGAAAGTTGGGGAAAAAGCCTTCAGGCCATCCACTTTATTCACATAACATCGGAATATATGTGTTTTTCCCCCATTTTCCTTCCGGATATTCGCCGTTTTTCCCCAGAAAGTAAAAATGCGCCCTCCTGGGCCAATAGAAAATAGCCCAAAAAGACGCTTAGCCGTCGCGTAAAGCGGATTTGAGTTCATTCATTTCCCACAGGAATTTTTCATCTTCGGCCACAAGCTCGCTGACTTTGTTATATGCATATAAAATTGTGGAATGATCTCGCCCGCCCAGAAATTGCCCGATATCGGCATAGGAATGATCCGTGAGCTCCCGCGCCAGATAGACGGCGATCTGCCGCGCCCAGGCGATTTCTTTGCTGCGCTTGGGCCCAATGATATCCTCGACAGGGCATTGATAGCGTTCACTGACAAAGGAAACAATTTCATTGAGGCTGAGCCGCCGATCGCTTTGCGCCGTGGAATAATCGGCAATGACTTCATCCACTAACGAGAAGGTCAATTCCCCGCCCTGCAGGGAAAGATAAGCGCACAGCTTCAGCAGCGCCCCTTCCAGCACCCGAATGTTGGACTCAATCTTTTTGGCCAGATACTCTAAAATCTCCCGCGGGATATAAATCTGCTCGGCTTCGGCTTTCTTTTCCAGAATGGCGACGCGCGTTTCCACATCAGGACAGCGCAAATCCGCCACAATGCCCATTTCCAGCCGACTGCGCAACCGCTCATTCATAATCTGCAGCTGCCGGGGCGGGGCATCAGAAGCCAGCACAACTTGCTTATCATTCATACAGAGCGTATTGAAAGTATGAAAGAATTCTTCTTCCGAAGTAGGCCCTTCAATGGCAGCAATAAACTGGATATCATCCACGAGCCAGACATCCACATAGCGATACCAGCGCCGAAAATCCGCCATCCGGTTGTCGCGTATGGCCGAAATCAGCTGATTCACGAAATCTTCCGCCGAAACATATACAACGCGCAGATGCGGATGCTGCTCCCGAATGGCGTGGCCAATAGCCTGCATTAAATGTGTTTTGCCCAGGCCGGCTTTGCTGTGGATAAATAAGGGGCTATAGCCGCGGCCGGGATTGCGGCAGACCTGTTGGGCCGCCGCATGGGCAAAACGATTGCAATCTGCCACGACGAAAGTGTCAAAAGTAAAGCGGGGATTTAAGGGAAGCGATTCAAAAGGGGCGGGCGGCGTTGCCCGGGGCGGCGCCGCCACTGGCGGCCTTGGCGCCGCCAGCTCCGGCGCCGTCTCCTCCACGCGCATCTGGAGCTGCACCGGCGCGCCCACAACTTCCTGCATACAGGCCATTATCAGGGCGCCGTGACGCTCCTGGATCATGCGCCGAATAAAATCATTCGGCACCGACAAAGTTAAGTTGGTGCCATCAAACGCGACGGCAGTGGCGCAACGCAACACGGCATCAAAGGTCGCCTGCCCGACATGATTTTTCAGCAGCGGCAAAACTTGCGCCCAGACTTCTTCGCCGGTTGTGATGACTTCAGACATCGCGGGTCCTCCCTCCGAGAAAAAGCCTATTGAAGCGCCGCGTTGCGCCCGGCAAAGCCCGCGCCTGGCGGCTCAATCAGAGCGCTGCCCGAAGGCTCATGGCAAAGGGCCTTAAAGAGGCCAATACAACAAAACGAAAAAGAGATAAAATGTCAGGACTTCCGTGGCGTGATGTAAGCAGCGAAGAATGGGAAGCCAAAGAAACTTGCGCCCAGGCTATTCAGCAACTAGCAACAAAGTTGATGATGCGCACGCCATTTCCCTAGCGTGGAAATGATAAGTCAAATCTTTCGGCAATGAAAGGATTGCCAGAAATCCTGCCCCGATTATTTATGGCAAATGTATGTCAATTGTGTTTTTTATTTCAATTTTTCAGGGGATAATGTGGAATTAATCCCGCTATTTAAGAGATTATTAAAAGCCAAAATATCCGATTGTAATCGCTGCAAATCAGTTTTCCACATCGTTTTCCACAACTGTGGAAAAATTGTGTTCATTCTTCTCTGACGCTGCCAGTATAACGCAAGAATGGCGGCTCGTCAAACGATTTTTTTGCGGCAATTGTTAAAAAATTGTGGCAAATGGGGAAAACTCTCTTGTTTTTCCACAGCGGGAATTCTTCGTAACGGGAAAATTCCCTTCTCCCGCATCAGATAAATATTCGTTAATAATTGCGCTTTTTGCCCCAATGTGATTAGTGGAGGAAAAAGTAGAGGCAGCGGCGAAGATTGTTTCTCGTTTGTTCACAATTTGCCCACATTCGCAGAAAAATTTTTTGAGGAGAGGAAAAAATGGTATTGAGGATCCTGGGGAGCGCGGCTGCAGAAGGCTGGCCGGCGCCTTTTTGCGTCTGTCCTGCCTGTGCGCAAGCGCGGCAGCGGGGCGGCAAAGACATCCGCCGCCGCACGAGCTATCAGCTCGGCGAAAGCGTCCATATTGATTGGGGCCCCGATTCGTATGCCAGCATGATTGATTTAGGCGTGGATTATATTCCGTTGCGCCATCTTTTTATCACGCACTCGCATCAAGATCACTGGTGTCCGCAGGAGCTGGCCTGGCGCCGGCCGGGATTTTCCCGTCTGGCGCCCGA
>CAZUOJ010000027.1:0-35664 GCA_964622325.1 uncultured Armatimonadia bacterium | reverse complement strand
ACGATTGGCTGTTCCCTCTTTCTTTTTTAGGATTTGGAGCTTATAGTATAACGAGCCTGGGCTCTGGCGTCAAATATCTTTTTGCCAAACGGTTTTGCTTTTCTGATAATTTGTGAATGATTATTGTGATTAACAGAAGGGTGGCAAAAATGCTACATGTGATCCAATCCCCTCGGGCTCCACAGCCCAAAACAGCATATAGCCAAGCGATTGTGGCCTCGGGCGCGCGCTTTTTATTTATTTCCGGACAAGTGCCTGTGGATGCAGAAGGCAATCTCGTGGGGGCAGGCGATTTTCGGGCACAAGCGCATCAAGTCTTTCGCAATTTACAAGCTCAATTAGAAGCAGCTGGCGCCTCATGGGAAAAGGTCGTGAAATTGACGGTTTTCTTAACAGATATGGCACATTTCCCCGTGTTTAATGAAGTGCGCCAGGAATATCTAAAGCCGCCCTTTCCGGCCGCCACGACATGTGCAGTGACGGCGCTTGTGGAGCCAGAATGGCTTCTTGAGATTGAAGCCATCGCTGTGTTAGATTAGCCATTAAACAAAAAGAGAACAAAAAAAGGCATTTTCACGCGAGCAAAGAAAAGATTCGGAGCCATAATCAGGCGCTGCGGAATTAGGCGAACAAAAATTAATAATCGGCAGGAGATATATGGCCACGGAGGCTAATAATCATAAATACTTAGGGAGGAAAATATGAGCGCGTATCATTATTTTGATGAAGAGGATTTGCAGGCAGTCCAGCGCGTTTTGGAGCGGGGCAATTTATGCGCGATTGGCTCTGATACGGAATCTGAGCGCTTTGCGCAGGAATTTGCCGCGGAATTTAATTCCCCTTATGGGCTCACGGTCGTCAATGCAATGGCCGGGCTACATGTAGCCGTGGCGGCATGCGGCGCTGGAGCAGGCGAGGAAGTGATTTGTGATCCGCTTGTTGTATTTGGCGCTTTGGCAGTGATGTATCACAACGCCATTCCCGTATTTGCGGATATAGATCTGGATAGCCAGTTGATGGATCCGGCAAGCCTGGAAAGCCTCATTACAGAACGGACACGGGCCATCATAGTGACGCAATGGGCGGGCTTGATGGCCGATATGGATCCTATTCTGGAGATTGCTCGGCGGCACGGCTTGAAAGTCATCGAGGATTGCGCCCATGCCATTTACGCTACTTACAAAGGCCGTTATGCCGGGACAGTGGGGGATATTGGCGTGTTTTCGTTCCAGCAGTCCAAGCAGATGGCGCTGGGCGATGGAGGCATGATCTTAATGCGGGATCCCGCCCTGCGTCAGCATATGCAGGATATGATTACATTTGGCACATGCCCGCGGCTTTTGTCGTGGAATTATCGGATGAATGAAGTCGTGGCCGCCATTGGCCGCGTGCAGCTCAAGCGCGCCCGTAGCTATGTGGACATTTGCATCGAAAACGCTCAGTTGCTCAATGAAGCCTGTCAGGGCTTCGAACACATTGTGAAGCCGCAAGTCAATCCGGATCCCGCCCAGCGGCAGCATACATATCATTTGTGGACAGCGCGCTTTGAGGGCGATAAAGTCGGCATTGATTATGAGGCGTTCAAACGGAGATGCGCGGAACAGGGCTTATCCATTAATTTTGGCTACATTGGCGCGCCCGCTTACAAACAGCCCGTCATCCGGGAGCAAATTGGTTATGGACGCGATTGTCCCCGCGGCTGCCCCCTGGCTTTGCGCCATCCGGATTATAGCCAGGATCTGTGCCCTAACGCAGAATATCTGATGCCGCGGCTGATGATTAGCGGCACAGGCGGCGACAAAAATTATTTTGTCCAGCAGGCCGAAAAGTTGCGCGCTGTGCTGGAGTCGTTTAGCTGAAATAAGATTTTACATTGCCTTTGAGTTCTTTGGGCTAAAGAAGCGGCCTGAGACATTGAACAGGAGCCCTGGAGCGAGGCTTTTAGAGTCATCTCGTTTCTCATATTCAGGGCAAAGAGGCGTAGCGTAATGTGTTTGAAGGGCAAAAAAACAGCCCCGGAAACGCCGGGAAATTTTCGTTGCAAAAAATGCGGGGCCACGGCGGAAAAGAAAAAGAAGCTCTGTAAGCCGCAGAAAATCAAATGAAGCGGATAAACGCATTTCTGCCTGATGAAAATAAAAACTGACAAAAATCTTTGACAGGAAGGCAGGGAATTTGCTATATTATAAACGGGAATTTTGGGAAGGAGACGAGACAGTGGATATGGCAGAGAAGGATAAAGTAGACTATGAGCGCTTGCGGAGCTTTGATCGCACGCCTCTATTGGAGCTAGATGAGATGATCAAAAGGAAAATCCAGCAGGAGGCGGAGCAAAAAGCGCGCGAGCTGGAAGAGAAGCTGATGAAGAAGCGAAAGAAACAAAAGAAACGCTTGCTGCAAATGCAGCAGCAACAGAATCAGTAATCCACATTTTGATTTTGCTGTTGAGGGTTTATAACAGCTCGCCACATTGTGCAATACAGTACAATTGTTGTTTCTTAAACTCGAAGTTGTTAAAAACGATAAAAACAATAAAGACAAAAAGACAAAGCTAGAGGCGGGGTAGCTCAGTGGGTTAGAGCACGCGGTTCATACCCGCGGCGTCGGAGGTTCGAATCCTCTCCCCGCTACCAACAATTGCTTAAAATGCCTTCCTTGCTCAGCGACGGGTGACGCAGCCCGTCGCTTCTGGCAATAATAGGCTTTTTTCCATGCGAAAACATATATCAGGGCTATCGTTCAGCGCGGATAAGGGCTTTTAAATTTTTTTCTCATTTCGTTTATGATAGGCGGAAGGCTGATGCAGGGCTTGACTAATGAGGATATCAAATGGCTGCTGGAGCTTTTGGAGCGGGAGCCCTTAGCGGTCATCGAAGTAGCTGTGGGCGAAGATCGACTGCTGTTGAAAAAAGGCTTGCCTGCCCCAGCGCAAACGACAACGGAGAGGGGCCAACACGAGCGAAGCCCAGCCGCGCCCTTGCAAGAATTTAAAGAGGCCCCAAAGGCCAAATGGGAAGCCATTCGGGCGCCCATGGCAGGCGTGTTTTATCGCCGGCCTTCCCCAGAAGCTCCCCCCTATGTCGAAGTCGGGGATGAAGTGCATATCGGCGACACTGTTGGACTTATTGAAGCTATGAAGCTGTACAATGAAGTGACAAGCCATGTGCGGGGCCGGATTGCGCAATTTGTGGCGGAAGACGGGCAGCATGTTGAAGCTGATGATGTGCTCATTTATGTAGAGCCGCTGTATGCGCATCATTAAGAGCATTGCGTTGCGAATGGAGCCAGCAGAGATGTCCGGGAGCATAAAAGTCGGGATTTTAGGCTATGGCATTGTCGGCGGCGGCACATATGCGGCCTTGACGCGCAATGCCGAAAGCATTGCGCGGCGTGCGGGCGCGCCTGTGATTGTGACGAAAATTGCGGACATTGATTGGGAACGGCCACGCGATATTCCCGTGCCGGACGAAATTCGCACTACAGACGCCCTATCCGTCGTCACGGATCCGGAGATTGACATTGTCGTGGAGACAATTGGAGGCGTGGAGCCTGCCCTGGAGCTCGTATTAACAGCCATTCGCCATGGCAAAAGCGTTGTCACCTCTAATAAAGAGCTCATTGCCCGTCATGGCCAGGAAATTTTGCAAGAAGCGGCCAAATATGGCGTGGATGTCCAATTTGAGGGCAGCGTGGGCGGCGTCATTCCCATCATCCGCGCGCTGAAAGAAAGCCTGGAAGCCGATCGCATCTATGAAGTGCTGGGCATAGTCAATGGGACGACAAATTACATTTTGACACAGATGTCGCAGGACAAATTGCCGTTTGCCGAAGCTCTGGCGGAAGCGCAAAAATTAGGCTACGCTGAAGCGGATCCCACAAATGATGTGGAGGGCTACGACGCCCGTTATAAAATTGCAATTTTGGCGTCCATTGCCTTCGGCTTGCATGTGGATATGAATCAAATCTATGTGGAAGGCATCACGAAAGTCACGCCCCAGGACATCGCCTACGCCGCCTCCATGGGCTATGTGATTAAGCTGCTCGCGATTGCCCGCCGGCTGGATGAAAAGCGCATTGAGGCACGCGTACATCCTGTGATGCTGCGCAATACGCATCCTTTGGCGGCCGTGCAGGGGCCCTTTAATGCGATATTTGTGCGCGGCGAGGGCTGCGATGAAGTGATGCTATACGGCCGCGGCGCCGGCGCCTATCCTACAGGCGTGGCTGTCGCCGGCGATGTTGTCGATTGCGCCCGCAATCGCCTCCGCCACGCCTCCGGGCGCGTGCTATGTACATGTGAGGCGACGGCGGAAATTGTGCCGCTGGCGGAAGTGGAAACAAAAAGCTATTTGCGCATGCGCGTCAAAGACAGGCCCGGCGTATTAGGCTCTATCGCCACGATTTTCGGCACAGAAGGCGTCAGTATCGCCTCCGTCCATCAGGAGACAACAGATGGCGAAGTGGCGGAGATTGTGTGGATTACACACAAATGTCCGGAAAAGCTGCTGCAATCCGCCCTGGATGCCATCAGCCGTCTGGCTATTGTAGAAGAAGTCGCCAGCCGAATGCGCGTAGAAGATTAGAGCGCTGGCGAGATGCATGCAGGCTGTTTCTCGTATTCTTTTCTCCATTGTGCCGATTGGGGGCGATGAAATTAAACAGGCTCGACAATCCTTTTTGCTTAAAGTTTTGTATAGCGCAGCAATAATAAAAATCTCATGGATAAGCCAGGGAGAAAATATCGGTGGGATGCGTTTGGCCGGGAGTCATTGAAGCGTATAAAGATTTTTTGCCCGTTTCGGAGAAAACGCCGCGGATTACTTTATTAGAAGGCAATACGCCGCTCATAGAAAGCCGGCATCTGGGCCCGCGCTGGGCGCCGCACTTGCGTCTATTATTCAAATATGAGGGCGTCAATCCCACGGGATCTTTCAAGGATCGGGGGATGACGATGGCGATTTCTAAGGCGGCGGAGCGCGGCGTGAAAGCCACTTTATGCGCTTCCACGGGCAATACTTCTGCCTCTGCGGCTGCCTATTCTGCCCGGGCGGGAATGATGTCCATCGTGCTTATTCCCGAGGGGAAAATTGCGCTGGGCAAGCTCGCCCAGGCTTTAGCATACGGAGCCCGGACGCTACAAGTGCAGGGGAATTTTGATGATTGTTTGCGCATTGTGCGGGAAATAACACAGAATTATCCCATTGAGCTTTTGAATTCGCTCAATCCGATGCGGATGGAGGGCCAAAAAACAGGAGCTTTTGAAATCTGTGATGTGCTGGGCGGCCCGCCGGATTTTCATATTTTGCCGGTGGGCAATGCAGGCAATATCACAGCCTACTGGTGGGGCTATCTGACATACAAGGAGGCCGGGCGCATCCAACAGCTGCCCCAAATGATTGGCTTTCAGGCAGCCGGAGCGGCGCCCCTTGTGCATGGCCATCCCATCGACAAGCCCGAAACAATTGCCACAGCCATTCGCATCGGCAATCCGGCGCGCTGGGAGGAGGCAATGGCCGCCATTCGCGAAAGCGGAGGGCTTGTGGAAGCTGTCACAGATGAAGAAATTCTGGAGGCATATAGCGAGCTCGCCTCCTGCGAAGGCATCTTTTGCGAGCCGGCTTCGGCAGCCTCTGTGGCAGGACTCAAAAAGCTCATTGCCCGCGACTATTTTGGCAAGAAGCCCGCCACAGTCGTCTGCATTCTGACAGGACATGGGCTAAAAGATCCCAATAATGCAATTAAAATTGCGCGTCCGCCAGAACAAGTGCCGGCCGATACAGAAGCCGTCGTAAAGCATCTGGGGCTTTAATCCGAACTGGGATGTTTTACGAGAAGACAGAAATGAAGAAAATAATCCCTGCGGCAACACAGCTTCGCCGCATAACAGCCATAGAGCGGGAAGAAACATTTTCTTTTCACGCAAGCGTTAAGGGAACAAACAACTTAAAAGGGGCTAAAATGTCAGAACGGCCGGAACAAGCGTTGTTGGAAACAGATTTGCCAGGCGCGTTGAGCCGCCGGCAAGGAAAAGTGCGCGACATATATGATTACGGCACAGGCTTGTTGCTCGTGGCTACGGATCGCATTTCCGCCTTTGATGTCGTCATGCCCAACGGCATTCCGGGCAAGGGCAAAATTCTGACACAATTATCCGTTTTTTGGTTTGGCCTGACAGAGCACATCATCGGGAATCATCTGCTAAGCGATCGCGTGGAAGATTTTCCGTCTGCAGTGCAAGATTTCGCCGCCATTTTGGCGGAACGGAGTATGTGGTGCCGCAAGGCGGAAGTTGTTCCGATCGAATGTGTTGTGCGGGGCTATCTGGCGGGCTCTGCCTGGAAATCGTATCAGAAGACAGGGAAAGTGGGCGAATATGAGCTGGGGCCGGGACTCGTGGAAGCCCAAAAGCTGCCTGAGCCGTTATTCACGCCCACAACAAAAGAAGCGAGCGGCCATGACATTCCCGTCGATATGCAGGGCGTGCGGGATCGTGTAGGGACAGAATTGGCGGAGCGGCTGCGGGATGTCTCCTTGCAGCTTTATACATTTGCGGCCGATTATGTGGCCCAACGGGGCTTTTTGCTGTGTGATACGAAATTTGAATTCGGCCTTGCCGACGGCGAATTAATCCTCGTGGATGAGCTTTTGACGCCTGATTCATCACGCTATTGGGATGCGGCCTCTTATCAGCCGGGCCAGTCGCAAGAAGCTTTTGATAAGCAATTTGTGCGCGATTATCTGGAGACATTGGATTGGAATAAGGAGCCTCCTGCGCCCGAGCTGCCCGGCCATGTTGTAAGCGAAACGCGGCGCATTTATCAGGAGGCCTTTCGCCGCATTACAGGCCGGCAGCCCCCGGGATAACTGTGATGTGCGCCCCTTCTGAGCCCAACTTCTCTTTAAAGGAAAAAGTTTTACAGGCCATCACGCGCTATGCCCTCTTGCGCGCCGGCGAGCGTGTGCTAGTGGCTGTTTCGGGGGGCCAGGATTCCCTGACACTGCTGGGCATTCTGCACGAGCTGGCCCCGGAGCTCCAAATCGAATTGGCAGTGGCACATCTGCATCATGGCCTGCGCGGCGAAGCAGCGGACGCTGATCAGCAATATGTGCGCGAGTTAGCGGAAACATTAAAGCTGCCCTTCGTCACAGAAAAGATTAATGTAGCCGCGCAAGCGGCACAAAAGAAAATTAGTCTGGAAGAAGCGGGGCGACAAGCCCGCTATGATTTTTTAGAAAGAGCCGCAGCCGCACAACATTGCCAGAAAATTGCCCTGGGCCACACGGCCACAGATCGTGCCGAAACATTGCTGATAAATCTGCTGCGGGGCACAGGCATCTATGGGCTGCGCTCCATCCCTCCCCGCCGCGGCCAAATTATTCGGCCGTTAATTCTGGCGAGTCGGGACGAAACAGCTGCCTATTGCCAACGCCAACAATGGACTCCGCGCTTTGATCAGACAAATGCCGATTTGTCGTTTCTCCGAAATCGTTTGCGCTTAGTTCTGTGGCCTATTCTAAAACAAGAAGCCGGGCCGGGCCTGGAGGAAGCCTTATGTCGCGCGGCAGAGCATTTGTGGGAGGAAGTGGAATGGACAGAGCCCATCGTAGAGGAGGCGCTGAAAGCCGCACAGCAAGGGGAGGGATTATCCGCACAAGCATTGCAAAAAATGGCTCCTGGGCTGCGTTATCGCGTGTTACGGCACTTTTTAGCTCAGGCGGGCCATCCGCTGGCGAATATGTCGCAGGAGCGATGGGAGGCGCTGGAAGCGTTTGTGCTCCAAGGAGGCACAGGGCGGCGGCTGGAACTTCCCGGCGGCTGGAGCGTTGAACTAATATATGATAGAATACATTTAAGAGAATTTGTCCAAAATCAGCCTGCCGCAAACGAACAACAACAAATTGTGCTGTTTGTGCCGGGCGAGGCAGAATTGCCCGATGGGCAACGCATTCAGGCCACGCTTAGCGAGAATAAGCCTGCTGCCTTTCCTCCTGCCCAAGCAAGAGAATCGGTCTTAGACGCCGAACGGGCGGGCATGTGTCTGCTTGTGCGGCGGCCTTATCCGGGCGATCGTTTCTTGCCCTTGGGGATGCAGCAATCGAAAAAGCTGCAGGATTTTTTTGTTGATAACAAAGTCCCGCCACAAGCGCGGCGGCCCTGGCTTGTGACGCGGGCGGATGGGGAAATTCTCTGGATCGTCGGGCATCGCATCTCTGAAATCGCTTGTGTCAAGGAGCAGACGAAACGATTTTTATGGCTGAGGCTGACAGCATAATAATCGTCAGGGCATAATGTCAGTCTCGGGAGGATGAAATGAAGCAGAATCCGATTGTTTTTATTCTGGCGTTAGCAGCCATGTTTTTCGTATTTTTGCAAATTCCCCGGCTGAGCCAGCAAGCCCAGCGAACCTTGCGCTATGCGCATTACACGGATATGGAGCGGGATTTGCAGGCGGGGCTGATTAGTCAGATCACATTGTATGGGACAAATAAAGCTGTGGGCGAATTTCGGCCGGGAGCGAAAGATAAGAAGACAAATTTCGTAGTCCAAATCCCGAGCAATCCCCAATATCATTTGCGTCTCCAAGCGCTTAATCCCAATGTGCCAATTGCCTTTTACGAGGGCACATGGGGAGATATGTTTTTGCGGGCGGCGCTCAATGTCATGCCCTTTTTGCTGTTGATTGTCCTGTTTTATGTCTTTTTAATTCGCCAAATGAGAGCTACAGGCAATCAGGCGCTGATGTTTGGGCGCAGCCATGCCAAGATGGCTTCAGATAATTTTGCTAAAGTCACATTTGCTGATGTAGCGGGAATGGAGGAAGTCAAGGAAGAGCTACAGGAGATTGTGGAATTTTTGCGCGATCCGGAGAAATTTCGGGCATTGGGGGCACAAATTCCCCGCGGCGTGTTGCTTGTGGGGCCGCCGGGATGCGGCAAGACGCTTCTGGCGCGGGCTGTGGCGGGCGAAGCAGGCGTGGCGTTCTTTTACATCAGCGGCTCAGATTTTGTGGAGATGTTTGTGGGCGTAGGCGCTTCCCGTGTGCGCGATTTGTTTGAACAGGCCAAACAGCATTTGCCGGCTATTATATTTATTGATGAGCTGGATGCCGTGGGGCGCTTGCGCGGCGCCGGATTGGGCGGCGGACATGATGAGCGCGAACAGACGCTCAATGCGCTGCTTGTGGAAATGGACGGCTTTGATCCCAACGCCAATGTGATTATTCTGGCTGCGACGAATCGCCCTGATATTCTTGATCCGGCGCTTTTGCGGCCTGGACGTTTTGATCGGCGCATCGTTGTGCCGAATCCCGATATCAAAGAGCGCGAGGCGATTTTAAAAATATATGTCAAAAATAAGCCGCTGGGGGAAGATGTTGATATCCAATTGCTGGCGCGGCGCACGCCGGGCTTTTCCGGGGCGGACATTGAAAATCTTGTCAACGAGGCGGCTTTGCTGGCCGCCCGGCGGAACAAAAAAATAATCAATATGGAAGAATTTGACGAAGCCATTGAGCGTGTAATCGCCGGCCCGGAGCGCAAAAGCCGCGTTATTCGGGACGCCGAGCGCCGTGTGTTGGCTTATCACGAAGCGGGCCATGCCCTTGTGGGCAGCCTGCTGCCTGATTTTGACGCCACAACTTATAAAGTGACAATTTTGCCGCGCGGCATGGCGCTCGGCTATACGATTAGCCTGCCGGAAGAAGATCGCTATTTGATGACGCGTTCGGAGCTGCTGGCGCATATGACGCAGGCGCTGGGGGGGCGAGCAGCGGAAGAAATCATTTTGGGCGATATCACAACAGGCGCTGCGAATGATTTGGAGCGCGTGACGGAAATCGCGCGCCAGATGGTCACAGAATACGGCATGAGCGATGAATTGGGCCCTGTGACATACGGACGCAAACATGGCCCTGTGTTTTTAGCGAAAGAGCTTGTGGAAGAACGAAATTATTCTGAGGAAATCGCCAGCCGGATCGATGCGGAAGTGCGGCGGATTGTGGATAGCTGTTATGCACAGGCTCGTGAGCTCATCAACAACAATCGCGACAAAATGGAACGGCTTGTGGAAGCGCTGCTGGAAAAGGAGACATTGGAACAAGAAGAAGTGGCAGCCATTATTGCCGGGAAAGCTCTGGAAGAAGAGTCTGCTCCGCCTCAGCCGGCTGCGGAGCCCCAGCCCACAAGCACGCCTGCGGCCCCGCTTCAAACAGAAAAGCCCGGAGCCATGATGCCGCGTCCAGCGCCCGAGCCCGGCGCTTCATAAAATAGGGAGAGGATATTTTTCCCTTTCAGCACGCCGCAAAGCTGTCTCAGGAGTCTTTATCTTCCTCCAATACAGCGGGCAATTTCTTTACAAACGCGCGTATCTCATCGCGGACACGCCGATAATGTTCCAACGCCTCCTCCTCTGAGGAGGCGTTTTTTGCTAATTGCGGCGGATCAGGAAAGCCAATATGAACAATTTTGCGGGCATTTGGGAAAAATGGGCAAGCTTCATGAGCGCTGTCACAAACTGTCACAACATAATCAAATGTGATCTTGGGCAAATCGTCAATATGCTTGGATTTTTGTTGGGAGATGTCTATGCCCGCTTCAGCCATCACTTGAACGGCCAGCGGATTAAGCCCCTGAGGCGCAAGGCCGGCAGAATACGGCTCCATGATGTCTCCTTTAAGATGGCGTGTCCAGCCTTCCGCCATCTGACTGCGACAGGAATTTCCTGTACACAAAAAAAGAATTTTTAGCCTGTGGGGCTTATTCTTCATTTTTTCTCCTTCGCTTGTCCTAACATAGAAAGCTGCTTCTGCTATATTTGTTTTATTCCTGAAAAGAGATATAGGGACATCTATCGCAGCCGGCGGATTGTAATGGCCCAATCCACGATATCCACTTGATTCCTTTGTTCTGGCGTGGCGGGGCCGACAAGCGTGGGATCATTAGCCTGTTCCTGTTCAAAAAGGCCCGAATTGTTGTTTATTGTCTGAAATTGATCCGTGCGAAAAGATACATAGCGATTTCCCAAACGGCCCAGGCCGTCGTATGTATGCAAATCAGGATCCGTAATTGTGGGATCAAAAATCAATTCCGTTGTTGTGATGAAATTAACGCTGAGATTGTTGATGTTTGGGCCCAGCATAGCCAGATCTAAAGTAACGCGCAGCACATTGCCGCCGGCGGGCAATGTGTATTCAAAGGGCGGGCCCAACAATGTTCCTGCTGGCGAAAAATCAAGCTGCACAGTGGCTTGGCCGTTCAAAACAAAATCCGTCGTTGTAATGCTTGCGCCGGGCAGAGGCGAATCAGGATTATTATTGACAGAATTGGCTTGTAATGTTCCGGATGTGACAATTGAGGAGCCTGCAGCGGCGGGCGTGAAGCGATTTTGAATTGTTGCCGTTGTCGGGGCTATCGTGAGCGTTTGTGAGCCCGCCGCCTGAGCATTAAGCTGCAATTGAATGCCCCAGCCCGCTAAGACATCTTCTTTCAAGAGCACGCCGCCAGCATTAAGCGCATTGAGGACAGCTTGTTCTGCGCTTGTCAGAGGCCGGCCGCCATCAGCCGCAGGCGTAAAGCTTGCGGAGCCCGCCACAATCTCTCCTGCGGCATTTGTCGATAAGGCCAATGTGCCGGCGTTCTGCCAGCCTGTATTTGTGGCGGAAGCAATCATGCCAGTGCCAGAAATGCTTATCGCGCCATAATGAATGGCCTGCACTGTCAAGACGCTTGTGCCTGTATCTGTGCTTTGTGGCACGCCTGAAACAGCCACAATGCCGCCGCCTGGCGTGCGTAACGCGGCTAACACATTGGCCCGATAGACATTGTATTGGCCTTGATGATATTCAATATAATGAGTCAGGGAGCCTGTGCCCCAGCCGTTTCCCCAATTAGGCCCAGCCGCCACTGGCACAGGCCCATCCTGGCCTAAATCGCCATCAGCATCAATCGGAATATAATAATAGAAGCTATCATTTACAGGGCTTGCCAGCCGTAAATAAAAATCTATCACAATATTAGGGCCGATCGCGCCTCCGCCATACGCGCAGCCCCCTAACGCAGCAAGCCCCCCCAGAATAATAAGGCTGAAATACAGGCGTATGCATGCTAAATTCATTTTATGGGCTTGTGGGCTTGTGAATCCGTTTTTCATTTGTATGTGGAAACGCAGGCAAATGCTGGGGCCTCTTTCGACAACACGGGCCCAAAAAGACATTTTAGCGCTGCTTTTTCAGGCAGCGCTCAATTAATTGTTGAGGATGTTCTACAAGAATGGCAGACAGCATATTTTCGGGAACGCCTGCGCAAAGAGCCACGCGCCGCGCAAAATCAGGCGTCAGCAATTGTCCGGGCGTATGCGTATCGCTATTCAGAAGGAGCTTGGCGTTGGCCGCTAAAGCTGTCTGTACGACACGCCCATTGCCCAGAGAATGTCCATCTTTAGCTGTGATCTCGATAAAAATATCGTTTTGGGCAGCTGCCTGCGCCGCTTCTTCGCTCAGCAGTCCGGGATGCGCTAATATGTCCACATCAGGGCATTGGGCCGCGGCAAGATTCGTGCCGGCCTCAACAGGCTCTACAGGCGTTTCGCCATGGACAACAACATGATCTGCCCCCAAAGCTTTTGCGCGCGCCGCTAATTCGGCAATGGAGGCTGCCGGCACATGCGTGAGCTCCACACCGACAAGCACAGGAAATCCCCAATAACGCGCTGCCACATCCGCTTCCTGGCGCAATTCCCGAATAAAGCGCTCCATATTGCCGGCGCCACAATGATCGGCAATGCCCAGCGCCGTGTAGCCAATGACAAAAGCCCGATGAATGAGCTCCATTGGCGACAAAACGCCATCAGACAAACATGTATGGGTGTGAAAATCATAAAGCAGCTTCTCGGCGAGAGACGAATTATTCACGCCTGCACTCCTTACATTTCTTTGATTTTCGCGCAAAGTATAAACATATTGAGGATGAATTCCGCCTCCCCCAATATAAAAGCCCTGATCTTCGTCCGTCTTTAGTGTCCCGTGAGCCAGCGCAGCGCCTGACGAAGCAGCTGCTCCGCCCACACATTCTCATTGGGCTGTTGCGGCGTCGGCGGCAACAATGTTGCGGCATCAAATACAACAATGCGCCCCCTGCCAAATTCCATTGTGCTTGCTATAGCCCAATTGCCCACAAAAGCCAGCGGCTGCTGGCCGAAAGCCCACACGCTGCCGCCCGGCCCAATATCGCCTGGCGCAGCCATATTTGCCGTGAGGGGATGAGGCGCCAGCCTGCCTTTCCCGGCTGGACGTCCTGATGTGAATGTCAGGCCAAATTCCCCTAACGCTCGATTAAGCCAGACAATCTGTTGTATCGCTCCTTTCACATTTCGCTCCATGAAGCCAAGCGCTAACAGCGATCCGCCCTGGCGGACATATTCAGTCAAGGCTGCTTGTTCTTCAGGCTCATATTCGCGAAAAGAAGCAATGACAAGCAAGGCAGGCTCGGGGAGCAAGGCCGTCGCCAATGTTCTTTGTCCCTTTTGATATTGCACAGGCTCCACAGGCATCTGCAAGGCTTCTAATTGTCTGCCGACAGCTTCGCGGATATTAGCCCATGCGGGCGACTCAGGCATATCCACAAGAATAACAGGCTTGTAGCGGGCGGCAAACGGAGGGGATATCTGGACGGACATGCCCTGCCTTGGGAGAGCTTCATCAGTTCCGTTGGACGCTGCTGCCCATTGGATGGCTCGCAAAAGGAGCCGGGCAGGGGGCGCCTGAGGATTAATTTCGGGCAGAGCGCTTGTGACGAGGGGACTACATAATATGACAACGCGTCCCTTATGGCTCATGCCAGCCAGCCCCACAATATGGCTGTTTTGTCTGGCCAGCGGCAACAATTCTTCGCTCCACAAAGCAATACGCAGTCCCCCTAAAGCCAGCAAATTGTTCAGGCCTTCTGTAATGGGATGAGAAGAAAATTGCACGGGCGTTTTCTTGGGCTGAATTTCCCGCGCCTGCACGCCCAATTGCTGGAGCATGCTGTTATTTGTTTCCAGATCTTCCCGACGCGCCGAAGCAATGTAAACAAGCCCGCTGCCTTTTTCGAGATATTCATCTAAGCGAAATCGTTCATTTAGCAGCAAACGAGATTCTGTGCCTGTGACAATGGCGCCGATAGGGCGGCTTGATGGCAACAAAGCAGAATTACGGCCATCTTGCCATTGAACTTCATACATTGTCTGCAAAACAGGCATAATGGCTTGCACAGTGCGGGCTAATTCGCTTGCTGGAGGAATGTCAAGCCACAGAAGGGGCTGGGGCGCTGCGATTGCCTGCAACATGGCAAAGGCATACAGGATGGGCCCCCCACAAACGATGAGCCTTCTCCACAGCCTCTTTAGCCCCATCATTATCTCCTTAATCTGCATTGATCTGGATAGGCTGCTGCAAACGCAAGGATTCATGTATTGCCTCACAAAGCTGCACAGCGGCGCGTGCGTCTTCAGGGCTGATCAAAAACGGCTGGCCCGTTTGCAGACAATGGACAAAATGCTCCAGCTGGGCGCGCAGAGCGCCATGTTGCTGTCCTGTCAAAATGGGCCCATAAATGATATCCGGGCGCCGGGCGCGTTCCATATCGGCAATATCCAGTGCTTCGTCCCCCACGCGCACAGCCACGCGCCCCCTTGTCCCCACAACTTCTAAGCGGGCATCCAATGTGTTGGGCACGCCCTCGGGCACAATCCAGCATGTCTCCAGACAGCCCACAGCGCCATTGGCGAATTTGAGCAATGTGAATATGCTGTCCTCACAGCCCAAATCTGTCAGCACTTTGCTCGCGCTTTCCGCATAGACGCGTACGACTTCGCTGCCGCAAATCCAGCGCATTAAATCCAGATCATGCGAGCCCAGAAAAAAAGCCACGGAAGTGCGCCCGCCGATGCGCCGGCCAGAGCTGACAATATTATTGCGCCGGGCATAAATCTGCACAATCTCCCCTATCTCGCCCGTAGCCACAGCCTGCTGCGCCAGCTGATAGCGCGGATCAAAGCGCACGATATGTCCGACGAACAAACGCACATGATTGTTCCGACAGGCTGCAATGATTTTGTCCGCATCCGCCACAGATGTCGCCAGCGGCTTTTCCACGAGCACATGTTTGCCCGCCTCCGCCGCCGCCACACATGGCTGTAAATGCAGCGGATCATCTGTGCACACGCTCACAAAATCCAGGCCTGGCAGCGCCAGGAGCTCCTCTAATGAAGGCGCCGCCTGGCAGCCCAATTGTTGTGCCAGCTCCTGTGTCCGTTCAGGCACAATATCATACACGCCCAGCAATTCTGTCTGCGGCAGCTCCTGCCACACACGCGCATGCCGTTGCCCCATCATGCCCAGGCCGATGACAGCGGCTTTCAATGTCTCACACATGCCATTCTCCTCTTTTGTGGGCATCGCTTTTCGCTTAGCCCGCAAATATTTTTTCGCCTTCTTTAACTACAAGGCTGAGCAGGCATCGTTCTGGCGTTGCATCACATAGCCTGCCAGCAGCTTGCCCACATTTTCAATCGCAGCCAGCGGCGCGATTTCGTAGCCATGTGTATTTTGCGTGGCAAAGCCTACGCAACCGGCACGGCCAATATAGCCATATTTTACGGACGCGCTGACATCGGAGCCAAAAGAACGCACGACGATGTCTTGATGTCCCAAGCCCAATTGCGCACAGATTTGCTTGAGCTCCTCGCAAAGCCCCGGATGATAGATAAAGAGAGCGTCTTTCCGAACGATTACAGGGCGTTCATCTAGCACAATCGGATATTCTTCTGCCACAGGCGCCACTTCCGAGGCAATCACTGTTGTGATATTATGCTCCTGCAAGAGGCGACGCAACACATATGCTCCGCCGGAAATGCCCACTTCTTCGCTGCTTGTGGCGGCAAAATAAACATCCAGTGGCGGCTGCCCCTGCGCGCGGATTTCACGCATCGCCACAAATAATGTGACAAGCGCCGCCTTATCATCCAGCGCGTAGCCCGCGACATATTTGTTATGCAAATATAAAGGCTTTTTGCGCAAACGGGAAACGCAAGCCAGGCTGCCGATGCCCACGCCTCTATCCGCTAATTCCGCCTTTGTCAGCTTGCAATCTAAATAACATGTCTCCCAATCCAACGGCTTTTCGGCTTTGGCCTTATGAATGCGGGAAGACAGATGGCTGCTGTGCGTGCTGCCCACGCATAGAATGCCTGTCAGCCATTCCTTTCCAAGCACATCGTAGGGCCCTTCTCCGTAGCGCCAGGGCACTGTTCCTCCGAGCGGCTCCAGCCATATTTTGCCATCCTCATCAATCTGGCGCACGATTGTGCTGATTTCATCCTTGTGGGCTAAAAGCAGCGTGGCGTCTGCTGACGAAGCGCCCGCGATTTTGCCCACAATGTTGTGATGCGGATCCTGCCACACAGCGTCGCAATAGTCCCGAAAACGCTGCAGGCAAATGGCCTCCACTTCCTCCTCTCGTCCGCAAGGGGAATGTGTGACAAGAATTTCGTCAAGCCATTCAGCCAATTCCATCACGGCGCTCCTTTTCGGGCTTTCGAAGCCTGTTTTCTACAAAAAGCTTTTTCCATTTATTGTGTTATAACATTTGTCGCTGAAGCGAAGGCCTTTTGTGAGCTCCTCTTGTGTTTTATAGGCGTAGCCCCGCGCAGCTCCTTTTGGCCAGGGCGCTGATTTCTTAGCGGATTTCATAAACATGCACGCCCAGACCGGCAAAATCGTCTGCCATAGAGCCCGCTTGAGCTGTGATTGTTCTGTTTTCAAACAATACATGGACAGGCCCAGCTTTCAGCAGCGGAGATTTGATTATGGCGCGGCAGGGCTGGGGATCGCGATTGACGGCAATAATCACAGCTCGATCAGGCAGCTTCTTTTCCCAGCAATGCACTTCTAGTCCCTCGGCGGGCTTCTCTATCCACATTCGTACAGGCTCTTGCGCCTCTAATACGGGGCGCAGCGCTCGGATTTGCGCTACTGTCTTTTTCAGCGCCTCCCACGCCCAGGGCACACGGGCCACTGTCAGATATATATCGCTCCCCTGGCCCCACCACCACCAGCACAGGCCACTGCTGTTATGCGCAATGGCCATAAAGGCAGCCGCATGCATTGTGGCGGCATCAGGCCAGAATTTATTGGGATCGGCGTCCTGGCCGCGCTGCTTGCCGTCAAAACAATGCAAAATGGACATCAGCGGCACGCCTGGCTTCAATTGAGAACGATGATATTCAAAGTTCTTGACATTATTCGCGGGCGTGCTGTAATCCATACTCCAATACACATCATAAGAATCGTGATATTCTGGCATCATATTTCTTTGCGCCACTGTCACGATCACAGGACGAGTCGGATCCAGCTTCTTGATAAATTGATAGAGGCTCCGCAGTTGCTGGGGCGGCACAAATTGATGGGGCAAATCCGGCTCGTCAAACAAATACCAGGCTAGCAGAGCCGGATGATGTATCAGCGCCCCTATCCGTTCGGCCACAAAATCAAAATCATTGGCTTGCAGGGCAGCTCTGTAAAAGCCGATAAAGGCCTGTAGCCCATGCTTCTGGCAGGCATCCAGATATTCTAACGCTGTTTCGTTCGTGCCAGGCCCATCCCATGTGTAATTATGTACAAAATCAAAGCCGCCCTGCGCGATTTCTTTCATATCCTCAATCCGCACGCCGTACATCCCCAACAAAAAGCGCGGCTTGCCATTGAAAGCAATGCCCCCCTGCGGCAGCCATTTTTTCTCCACAAGTCCTGTGGCATGCGTGAGATAAATGACACGTTCCGCCCGATTGCCAGCCGCGTCCCACGCCTCCACGCGCAGCCGATGTAGCCCCCTTGTCCAGGGCTGGGCGGGCACGAATATAATTTGACCTCTAGTAAGACGCCCCTGTTTTGTGACATCCTTTCCATCCAGCGTAAGCGCAAATTTTGTCACGCCTACATTATCGCTCACGCTGATTGTCACGCGTTGCCTGGGCTGCGCGAGAAAAGCATGATCTGGCGCAATGATCGGATCTGTGCAATCTGCCGTTTCGGGCGCTGTTTGTTGAAACTGCCAGACATCCGAAACAGCAGCAGCTTGCGGGGCTGTGACGCGCCAAAACCAGCGCCCCGGCGACAGAGGCTTTTCCAGCGTGAATGTATTCTCCTGTATGCCCGCAAAGCGCAATGTCTTCTCGGCAGGAAAATCTGCGCTTGGCGCCAGCTCCAGAATTCTTGTCCCGGGCGCCTTAATGCTCCATACAAAGCTCGGCGTATTATCCGCGATTGTTGTCTGATCGCCTGGACTTTCTAACACAACATGCTGTGTAATTTCATAAACTTTTACATCATCAAAATAGCCTGTTCCTGTGGCGCGCACAGCCAGAAAAATTATCGCAAAGCCCGTTCCCGCCGGCGCCCGGGCGGCCGCTGTGCTGATCTGCTTCCAATCCTGTGTCCCATACACGGCCTCGGCATAGCTGCCCGGCGCCAGCCAGTTGCCTTGTTTATCCGCAAATTCCACAATCACAGTCACGCCGGCGGGCGGCCGATCTCCAAGCGTTTTCGCTTTCACATTGTCCGCTCGCACATAAGCCGTCACTTGATATAGCTTGCCCTCTTGCGCAGGCACATTTTGTACAAGATAGATTCCTGTCGCATCTTCCTGCGTTTCTGGAATTGTAATCCGCGCGCTCTGAGCGCCGTCGTGTTTTATTTGTGTATCTATGGCGGCCCGGGGATTGCTGGACCAATTTTCCAGGCCCGCTTCAAAATCGCCATTCTTTAGCGGCAATTCCCGCCTTGTGTATTCACGCTGGCTCAAATATGCTCGCCGCGCAGGGATTGTTTCAGGCGCCGCCGGCTCCACAATAATCTCTATCGTCTTCCGATATGTCACAGGCTCCTTTCCCGAAGACGGCAAAACAGCCACGAGAAAAAGCCCTTGTCCCCGCGCCCGCCGATCCTGGATGGCAAAGCCCTCGCAATGTATGAGAATCGTCCGCTCTATAAGCTCAAAACGGATTTCTTTAACAAAATTGAGCGTGCTAAAGGGGCCCGCCAGTTCCACCCCCTGGCGTTTGCCATCCACGATCACATGCATATAATCCCTGTCACAGGCTAGCGCCGCAGGCTCCAGCTCCAGCGAAAGTTCAGAGGGCCCCGCTTGTGTCACTGTTGTTTCACAGGAAATAACGCATTTGTTCCCCTGTAGCCCCACTTCCAGTGTAGCTTCCTGATTGCCCGGAGCCGCCTTTATCCAGGACACAAGGGCTTCTTGCTTTGAAATGGCTGCTCCGCTCATATCAAAGCGGCCGCCCTTCCATTCGGGCGCATAGCCCCCCAGACGGAGATGGCGGGCTAAAATTGTTCCCTCGTATTCAATGGCTTCCGCTCCCAATGCGCCGACAACAACGCGCCAGGGCGGGCGGCTCACAACATTTGTCGCCTCCTGAGACAGCGCCAGGCCGCATCCTCCCAGATAAAGAACGCAGAGCCACAAAACAATCCTCTGCATTGCTCTCCTCCTTCGCGTATTTGCCCTGCTGATTTGCCGATAATTTTGCTCTTATGCTTTATTTATTGTGTTCGTGCCTCTTTGTTCCCTTCCCAATTTCTCTCATTTTTCTTCCTTAAAGAGTGCTATTTTTTTGTACTAATTTGCTTTATTATTATTGTGGAAAAATCGACAAAAGCTTGGGAGGCGTATGCCATGAAATCCCGGCGTGGCTTCACCCTCATCGAGCTGCTGGTCGTGATTGCGATTATTGCCATCCTGGCGGCGATTTTATTCCCTGTGTTCTCTCGGGCGCGGGAAAACGCCAAACGAGCTGCCTGCTGGAGCAATCTCCGTCAATTAGGCACGGCTCTGCACATGTACGCACAAGATTACGACGAATTTTTCCCCATTGGCTACACAGCTGAATGGAAATGGTTTTGCAATCCCAAGAAGGAATTTCGTGACGCTATTTGGCCTTATGTCAAAAATCGGGAGTTGTTTTATTGTCCCAGCAGCGAGGCTTTAGCCGCTTTGAACGCAACGGCTTCCGCTCCCATCGCTCAATGGGCATCGGAATTGCGGAATACAGACGCCAATTGGAATGCGGGGAATATCTGTTATTATTATTTTTCATTCCTTGGGGATCCTCCCAATCCCACGCCCTGGGGAGGCGGAGGCGGGCTGAGCTTTCCGCCGCGCGTGCTCAGCGAATGTTGTGAATTTCCGGCGGACATGTGGCTGATGAGCGATCCCTTCCGGAGCGGCTGCCCTTATTTCCCCCACGCCTATCAACATGCCCGCGGCTTGCATGTGCTCTTTGTAGATGGCCATGTCAAGCCCATCATCGGCCGCCCGATTGACACTTTCCGCTAAGCCAGATAATGGGCGAACATTGACGAGGGGCAAATATGCCCCTTTTTTGTTTTTCATTTTGTGGGGAGGCGTGTGGGGCTTGCTTTCTGGGGGGAGCTTATTGCCCTATACGCACAAGCTTCCATACATCTGACTCCATATTATTCCCGGCTACAATCCACAACGCCTTTTGATGCACAAAGACGCTGGCAGCATGGCGGGGCTTCCAGGGCGTGCCGGGCAGCTCTGTCCAATGCACGCCATCCGCGGACATCCACACATCATTGCGATTGCCGCTGTCTTTGTGATAGCCTTCCAGAATCCACAGCTTGTTATCCCACACAGCCACTTCATGATATTGACGCGGCGGCCAGGCGGCGTGCTCTGTATGACATGTCCAGTGCACGCCGTCGGCAGAACTCCATACATCATTATAGAATTGCCGCGTGGGCGTTGTGGGCGTGTCGTATGTGCCGCCTCCTAAAATCCACATCCGGCCTTTGAACACAGCCTGGCCGCCAATCATTCCCCGCGGCGCCCAGGGCGCATGCTCCAGAACACGCTGCCAATGCACGCCATCTGTTGAATTCCAGACATCATTGTAAAAAGCTTCCGGCGAGCCCGGCACAAAAGCCGGCATTGTCTGGCCCCCTATCACCCATATCTTGCCCCGAAAAGAAAATATCAAATGGAGCGCCCGATTGCCCCAGGGGACCTCCTCACAAACTTTTTTCCAGTGAACGCCATCCTCGCTGTTCCAGACATCATTCTGATAATGGCCCTGATTGCAGTCTCCGCCGACAACCCATAGCTTGCCTTTATGCACAATCCAGCCGGCTGTATGACGTCCCTCCCAGGGCGCCTGTGGATTGACAAGACGCCAATTGGCGCCGTCTCGGGAAGCCCACACTTCGCTGTTGCAAATATGGGGAAAATGCTCTTTATCCCGCGGATTCCAGCCCCCCAATAGCCACATTTGTCCGTCAAATGTCAGTGCGCCGGCGCCATCCCGCGGCGCAAACGGCGCCTGCATTGTCACATTTATCCATTTATAAGGCATTGGCTTCGCTTCCGCCTGGCGATTTGGGAAAAAACAAACGCTCATTTGCACATACATAGTGGCCAGAAGCAGCTTCAGGGACGTTCGCCGCCCGTTCATTGCGGCTGGGCCTCTAATTCGGATATTTTTAGGGGCGCGCTATTGCAATATTCCGCCCGTAAGGACGCAATAGCAATGACATTATAGATATCGTCTGGCGTGGCGCCGCGCGATAAATCCATTCCTGTGCGCGAAAGCCCCTGTACAAGCGGCCCATAGGCATTGGCGCCGCCCAACCGCTGGACGAGCTTGTAGCTGATGTTCCCCGCATCCAGATCAGGAAAGATAAGCACATTGGCATGCCCGGCGACAGGGGAGCCAGGATATTTCGCCCACGCCACAGAGGGCACAAGCGCTGCATCCGCTTGCATTTCCCCGTCAATCAGATATTGCGGCGCCTTTTCTTTTGCCAGCTGCACGGCCTGGCGTACTTTCTCCACATCGGGATGCTGCGCCGAGCCCGCTGTAGAAAAGGACAGCATCGCCACACGCGGCTCCGCTTGCAGATACAATTGCGCCGATTCGGCTGTGGCAATAGCGATATCCGCTAATTGCTCCGCGGTCGGATTGGGCACAACGCCGCAATCGGCAAACAGCAAGGCGCCTTTCTCCCCCATCTGCGGCATGATTGTCTCCATAATAAAACAGCTGGACACGACGGAACAGTTCGGCGCTGGCTTCACGATTTGCAACAGGGGCCTAAGCACTTTCGGCGTGGAATTCTGCGCCCCAGCCACTGTCGCATCCAATTCTCCCAGCTTCAGCAAACACGCCGCGCAATATAGCGGATCGGCCACTATCTCCCAAGCCTCTTCTGCACTGACGCCTTTATCCCGCCGTAACAGCCAGTACAATTGCGCACAGCGTTGACGCACTGCTTCTTCTTTCGGATCTATTATCGGGAGGCCATTTAAAAGACAGTTGGCTTCGCCCGCGGCCACTGCCGCCTCCTGCGGCGAGCCAATAAGAACAACTTGCGCCAGCCCTTCCTCATGTGCTTTCCGCGCGGCTAAAATAGTGCGCGGATCGCTGGCTTCAGGCAAACCGACAATCTTTTGCAGGCCACGCGCCCGCTCCCGTATGGATTCCATAATTTCTGACATCAGTTATCATCCTTTAAGCAAAAAGCTTCGCCTGCTTTATGAATTGAGCATTCCGAACACACGACGCGGATTATCCCAATATATAGCGCGTAGCTGCTCCTCCGACAGCCCAGCGCTTTCGTATTGGCCAATCATAAAAGCTGGATCCAGCAAATCCATATCTGTGCCAAAAAGAATCTGGCGAAGGCCGCAAATCTCCCCAGCGCGCTCGATTTTCCTAGCGCCAGCCCAGCTACTGCTGAATTCTAAATATATATTTCGAAAACGGCGGGCAAGGCGCGCTGCTTCCGCGTAGCCCGCCCCCAGGGCATGCGCCACAATGATATTAAGCTGTGGATATTGTTGCGCCCAGCGAGCCAATGTCTGGGGCACATCTGGCCCCCCACAATGGATCTTCACAACACGAGCCCGACGCGCCACTTCTGCCATTAATTCTTCCATTCGCGGGTCCGCATTATTGACGCCCGAATAGCTTGTGTGGATTTTCACGCCCCTGAAATTAGGCAAGGGCAAATAGCGCTCCATTTCGGCCACAGAGCGCGCCAAAAAATTAGCATTCACATACACATAGCCCCACAATTGCGGATAGCCAGCGATAGCCCCTGCCAACTCCGCATTGCCCTCCTCCATGCTGTAACACAGCGCCAGTACGGAAGAGCAGGCGACATGGGCAATGTCATGCTTTTCGCACAGACGCAGAAGATTTTCTACGCGCCCTGTATTGGGAATAGGAAAATTCCAATGTCCAAAATGGCCATGCACATCAATTTTTTTCATATTATTTTTTCATTCAATTACGATGCCTTTTTAAAGCGAAAAAGTCGCTTGTCTGCGGAAACGCTGAATCCTCATCATTTATCTTATTGCTTCCCCATTAACTTTTCGTTAATTATGTTCTGAAAAAAGCCTTCTTGGGGACACAGATAATTTTACGACAGCTGGATTCGAGCTGTATATGATTGCAATTTTTGGGGCTTTTAATCTGTTGCGCGGCCTAAAAAACGCAGGACATTCTCGGCAAAAAATCCAGCGCGTTGCTCCGGCGTAAAATCCGCCGAAAGGCCCTGATGGAAAGCCGCTGCAAACGAACGAGCAGGGCTGTTGCTGCCAAACACTAGCCGCTCATAGCCTGCTACTTGGCCCACATATTCCAGCGTTCCCGGCGTGTCGTAAAGATGTGATTCTGTATAAAAAGTAGGCCAACGGGCTAATACAGCTGCTGTTTCTGCATTGACGCTGTAGCCTGCTCCCACGAGCAATACATTTATGCCCAACGGTCCCAGCCGTTCTCCGATGAGCGTTTGTTGCCCCGGCGGGCCTGCGGGCAATATCAGCGGCAAGCCCACTTCCGCTATGAATTCGCACAAATCCAAAAAAGGCTGATAGACAATCGGCCAGCCTTGAATATCCGGAAAAAAGCGCAACGCCACAAAGCCATTATCGGCGCAACGCAAAATTTCATCCCGACAATGTAAATGACGCCCCGGATGAATTGTGCCCACAGCCCAAAGCTGCGGATAGCGCCGACAGGCGGACAATGTTTCATCATTGCCGCTGATAAAATCATATTCCACGCCTCGCAGACTGTATGTGAGGGCGTGGCTCACTTCATGACGCTCCAGGATGGCCAATAGAGTGTCAAGCGACAAATCTAAATTTTCGCGCGGCGAAAGCCCAAAACATGTATTCGCATCAATGATTGTCATTGCTTACATCTGTGCCAAAGCGCTTTATAGGCTCTAGCCTCATAAATCTCCAATATCCATCCCCAGACAAAATTTATAGCGTTTTTGCGGCTTCTTTTTCTTCCGCACTCGCGGGAGAATCAATTTGCGTTTTATAAAAATGCCAATATTCAAACAGCCACCATATAAATACTAAAAAAGAAATACACAAAAGGCTGCAATTAACAAACATCATCGGCAAAGGCCGTCTGAGCGCCCACAAAACATTATCTATGGAAATAAACAGCGCAGCCGCGCCGCTACAGGGCAAAGAAATCGCGGCCAGAATCATCCCTAAAAAACGAATCGTGCGCGCTTGGCCTAATTGTTCCCAACGGCCCCGCGCGTGCCCATTCCAAAGTCCATGCCAGATCAGGGCGCGCACATGGCGAACCTTTTGGGCGGGCAAAAAATGGGAACGTATGCCCAGATACCACCAATAAGCCAAGCCTAATGCGCCCACAAATACAACTTTTGTGCTCACGAGCCAGGGCCATCCCGAAAAGCCCAGATGCTCCGCCAATAAATAAAATGGATTGCCCTCATTCTCTAAAAGCGGATCGCGGAATTGTGTCGTGATTAAATCCAGTACATGCGACAAAACCGCAAAAGCTAACACGGCTCGCAGCTGGCGCACCTCTTGGGCCCCCAAAGGGCGCAAAGGCCAATCTGACATGCAATTCCCCCCAAATTTAAAATGAGATAAGAAAATCTGCAGACAGCCTGTTCGGCTCTGTACGACTACGCACCAACTAGCGGCCTGAGGCAATGCGTCTATGCATAGCGCTTTTATTCCTGATAGCTGCGCAAAACGGCGATTGTTTCTCCAATGATACGCTGCACTTCAGACAGGGGCAAATCCTTGGCGCCCACCATCTCCACTGTCACATACTCCAGGCCCGGCACTTGTGTCAGCGCCTGATAATAGCCGCGCACATCTGCCTGCCCCTTGCCCGGAATCTGATTTTCAATGGGCCCAATGCTCAAATCATCCGAACGATAATCGCGAATGCGCGCCGTGAAAATCCAGGGCTGCAACTCGCGCACGCCTTGAATTGGATCATCCCCCTCGCGCTGTAAATGCGTATTGTCGATATTAATGCCAATCCATTCACTGCCAATTTCTTCTATCATCCGCCGCGCTGTGGCCACATTGTACACGGCGGCACGCACATGGGGCTTAATGGAGAGCTTGACGCCTGTACGCTCACAAATAGGCAACGCCTCCCGAATTGTGTTCATCACAGCCGCCCAGGACTCTTCGTCGTGCGACACGCCGCCACTGCCTGTTGTCAGATATGGCGCGCCTAAGAGGCGCGCCGCCTCCATCAATGGCTCAAAGCGTTCCGTCCCTAAAGCCCCGCTGCAGCCGACAGATTCCAAATACAGCTCCGCTGCCTCTAGTTTGGCACGAATCTCATCATAAACGCTTTTGTCTTCGCCCGGCTTAAAATGTTCCCCCATCCCGGGAATAGAGCAAAGCTCCACGGCTTCATAGCCCGCTTGTTTAATCCCCGCTAACGCCGTATCCAGATCATAGCCGCCAAATAACAAAGTCGAACATCCCCATTTCATCTGCTTTCCCTGCCTAAATTAAAGGTGCGATCCCCTACAAGGGATTTTTAAAAGTTATACGCGTTTTTAATCCTGTAGCGCAAACAGAATGGCTAGTCAATTCTTGTCTGTGAGAAAGTGAAGCCGTTCGTTACTAGATTTCCCTGTTAGGCTGGCTTACAAACTCTGAAAGTACGCCAGCCAGCGCGGCAAAGCTGTTTCGATCGGCTCTATATCGCACATTTCGTATTCCAGCGCATAATCGCCTTTATATCCTAAGCCTTCCAGATTTTCAATAATCCACGGATAATCAATGTCGCCCTCGCCCAGATGTGTGCGTACAAAGCCCTCAGCTCCGATTTTCCCGTCTTTCACATGAATATGCACTATATGATTATGAAAAATCTCAAAGGCTTTCTTATAATCCACGCCCTTATGCAACAAATTCGCGGGCTCATATAATACGCCAAAATACGGCGAGCCGACAGCGCGGCATAAGGCAATTGCATATTCGGGCAGCCCGGCTAAGCTGCCCGCATGATTCTCCATTCCCATATAGACATTAAGCTTTTCCGCCAGTTCAGCCGCCTGGGCAAAATAGGGCGCGATGCGTTCAATTTGGGCGGGATCCTCTCCCTGTCCGGGCATCACGCGGATAGAGCGGGCGCCCAGAGCCTTCGCCGCATAGAGCGTGGCCTGTAAAGCAGCTAATTCTGCCTCGCGCACAAAGGGATTATCGCTGGCAAACGCACGGCCCGGATAGCTGCCGACATTTGCAATCTGTACGCCCACAGCCTCCGCTTGTTGCCGCAATTCTGGGAGATTACAGGAAGCGGACATGATAGAAAAATGCGGCAGATTGCCCCACAAATCCACTTTTCGCACACCGGCTTGCCGCATAATCTGCAAAGCCTCGGCAGCAGGCTTTTCCCGGAGCGGATATGTGCATGAGGAAATTCGTGTGAGCTCCATTTCCATTCCTTTAACGAATAACGAAAAATTATCACATTATATCCAGAGATTTAATTTCCGGAAGCTTTCTGGGACAAAATCTTCTGAATTTCCATTTTCACTTCTTGCGGCTTAAATGGCTTTGGCATAAAGATTACATTTTCCACTGGCACTGTGGCCAGAGAATCTTTTGTGGTCAGGACAATAACGGGAATGTTTTTTAGCTGCTGATGAGCCGCCATGTGCTGGAGCACTTCCTCCCCGCTGACAATGGGCATGATTAAATCCAGCAAAAGCAAATCAAACGGCTGTGTCTCCAGCAAACGGATAGCCTGAGCGCCATCATAGGCGATTTGAGCTTGCGCCCCACATTCTTCCGCTATTTTGGCCAGCAACATGGCAATGGCTCGCTCATCTTCTACCACTAAAATACGGGCGGCCATTAAACTCCCCCTCAAATTAAGCGCAATGGCTCTACTTAGTTATCCAGCTGCAAAATCTGACGCACAACCTTTTGCAATTCATCGGGCGAAAAAGGCTTGGATATAAGCGGAAAAGCATCTTTTTTGTAGCCCCGAGCGCTGGGCCGTGTGCTGAGCAGGACAATGGGAATATCCGCTGTTTCCGGATGGCCCTGCATTTCCTGGATGAGCTCTTCGCCACTCATAATCGGCATCAATAAATCCAGGATAACTAGATCTGGCTTATTATTGTTAATTTTCTGCCAGGCTTCCGCCCCATTCGTCGCCGTTTCCACTTGTAAGCCCATGCGTTCTAAAATGAGCGAAACTAATCTGAGAATAGCGGCTTCATCATCCACAACGAGCACTTTTTTATTCATCTGGCAGCCTCTTTGAAGCTTCACAATGTTGTGAAAGATTTCTGTCCTCTTTTTCAAAAATCCTGTTCGCTAAAAAAATAGCCCCGAATTTGAGCCATCGGGCTCTCGTCACGAATATAATTCACTGCGAAAATGCGTCCGTCAGAAAGACATGTCCAGCCAGAATAGCCCTGATCTGGCGGATTCCATCTATCATGATCCAGCGGCAAAATAATTCCTCCTTGCCAGGAAGGATCCGTCTGTCGGGCGCTTTCCGGGCTTTCTAAGAAGGCAAAAAAATTCTTGGCGCTGCCGATTTTCCCCCGCACTGTATGCCGATATGTCACGAGGATATTGCCGCTGGGCAACAAGCCAGCCACGGGACGATGACAGCCAATCAGCTCTGTTTGATAGGGCCCCTGCCACGAACGCCCGTCATCTGTGGAAAAGCATTTGGGCGCCGGCCAGCCGCGTTGCGAATTTTCGCGCATATAACAGACTAACAGCCCATCCTCAGGCAATTGTATAATGCTCCCTTCGCAGGGATTGAGTCCTTCTTGATCACAAAGCACGACAGGCTTCCATGTGCGGCCCTCATCTTCCGAACGAAAGACAAATTGAACAATGAAGCCATGACGTGTTTCATGGATGTGAGTCGCTATAAGCCATGTCCCGGCTTCCGTCACGAAAAGCTTATCCGGCACAATGCCAAAAATCTCTGTTTGCTGGGGCCCTGTCCATGTTTCGCCCTCATCGTCGCTCCACCACATATATACGCGCGCCTCTTTAGTGCGCTGCTCGCCGGGCGGAACAGGATAGCCATCACACAAAATCCATAAACGGCCATCCGCCAATTGCCCGATGCGCGGACAATTCCATTTGTGCAACACGCCTTGGGCATCCTGATAGCTTTCGATCAACACATGGCGCTCTGACCAGTGACGTCCCTCATCCAGACTCACACGCCATACAAGATGCGAATAACGCTGCGCGCTGTGCGAATCGCTCTCCCGATACACTGTAATGAGCTTGCCCGATAATGTCTTTGTCAAACAGGGAAAGCATTCATAAACGCCCGGCGTATTGGCGATCACAATTTTCTCTAAAGCCATAATTGGCCTCATCTAATAAAAAATAAATTATAAATATATTTCCGCCATAATTGAAGCGTATCAATCTCCCTGGCTGGAATGTTTTGTTGATTTGGCTTATTTGTGTATTTGTGTAATTAGGATATTCGCCGCGTGCCCTGCTTTTTATTGTTGCTTTTGCTTTAGGACTTCTGGATTGACGATAGAACGCGGCTGTTGCCCCGAAAAGGCGGCCAGGATATTGGCGCATACATATTCATTGACCTGCTGGACTGTATCATAAGTAAATGACGACACATGAGGCATCAGCAACACATTGTCCAGCTTTAAAAGCGGATCATTGCGATCTGGCGGCTCCTGAGCTAAAACATCTAGCGCTGCGCCGGCAATCCAGCCTTTCTGGAGCGCTTCCGTAAGCGCGGCCTGATCCACAAGCCCGCCACGGCCAGCATTAATTAAATATGCTGTCGGCTTCATTAGTTGCAGGCGCTCTCGATTAATCAAATGCGTTGTCTCGGGCGTTAAGCTGCAATGCAAAGTCACAAAATCGCTTTCCGCTAAAAGCTTTTCTAATGGCGTATCCGCAATAATGAGCCGTTGGCATAAATCTTCTTCGCAATAGGGATCATAGCCTAATATCCGCATATCAAAGCCCTTGGCGCGACGAATGACGGCTTGCCCGATCTGCCCCAGCCCAATAACGCCTAATGTTTTGCCATACACAAGGCTGCTGAAGATGCGAGGCCATTGGCCCTCTCGCACAGCTCGATCCCCTTGGGGCAGGCGACGAGCAATGCCCAATATCAACGCAAATGTCATATCGGCAACTGCTTCTGTGACAACGCCCGGCGTATTTAAAACCATTATGCCATAACGCGTGGCCGCCGCCACATCGATGTTGTCGTAGCCCACGCCCCAGCGGGCAATTACTCTTAATTCCGGACAGGCGGCAAAGACTCGTTCTGTGTAAGGCTCCGTGCCAGCAATCACAGCTACACAGTCCGAAAGCTCCGCCCTGAGCGTCTCTTCTGTCAATGGCTGACTCGGCTCTTTCAAAGAAAATCCGGCTGCTTCCAAACATTGGGCCGCTTTTTTATCTAATCGCCAGAACACATCTGCGGCTACAAGAATTTTTTTATTCTGTGATTCTATCGGCGCTCTATTCATTAATTGCCTCTCGAATTTGGGCTAAAGCTGTTTGACTCGCCTGGACAAATAATGACAATTCGCTGCTAAAGGCAACAAATGTCGCTCCCATTTCAATGAAACGAATCGCGGCCGGCACATCAAAGGCATGAATTCCCGGGGCAACGCCGTGATGGCGGGCGCTGTCAAAAATATCTTGCATCGCCGCAAGAACTGTCGGATGGGAAAGCTGCCCGGGCAGCCCCAGACTCAAAGCCAGATCATTGGGGCCAATAAAAGTGGCATCAATGCCCGGCACGCTGAAAATCGCCTCCCGATTGGCCCAGCCCAATTTCGTCTCTAATTGTACAACAACGAAAAGATTTTCATTCGCCTGGCGCGTAAATTCTGCCGCCGGCTGCGCCTGATAATCGTCATGCCCTGTATTTGTTCCCAAGCCTCGTGCTCCCAGCGGCGGATATTTGACAAGCCGCACAATTCGCTCGGCTTCTTCCGCCGTTTCCACACGGGGAAACAAATTGCCGGCAGCGCCTAAATCCAGATAGCGCGTGGGCCATTGGCCCTCAAAGGCGGGCGCCCGGACAATTACGGGCAAGCCAATATCCCGGCCGCAACGCAATAGCCAGGACATCGTCTCAATCCCACAGCGATTATGTTCTGTATCAAAAATAACAAAATCATAGCCAGCCCGTTTTACAGTCAAACACGCTCCGGGCGATGTCAGCTCTGTCAGCATCGTGCCAATGACGGGCTTGCCTGCCCGCAATCTCTGTTTAAGGTCTTTTAAGGCTTCTGTGATGTGTGGCATTTTTGTCCTGTTGAGAAATTTCCAAATATTGTAAGATAAGCAAATTTTTGTCAAATTTTTACAGATTTTGCACTTTTCAGACGCTCTTTATTTATGGGGCGGCGCAGATTTTATGGAATGTCCCTGCGTGCGCACAAGATGAATAATTGTGTGCCGGCTGGCTAAATCCTGTTTGATTGTCACTGTAAAATTTCCTTCAGGCGTTTGCCAGTTGAGAGCCATCATGTGCCCCTCTGGGCTGCTCAAATCCACGATTTTTGCGCCCTGCGGCTCATAGAGTCGCCGATAAAATTGCACGACCTCTTTATAGCTCGCCCGCGTATGCAGTCTAACAGCGCCTGAGAGGCCTTGCGCATGGCGCATAAGCGTGCTCTGCACTAGCTGCGCTTCAGGAAAAAATTGCACGCCTATTTCCTGAGGCGTTGCGGGCCCCTTTGCGGATCGATTGGGAGAAGAAGCCTTGCCCGTTCTGCTCGGCTCAATGCGGATATGGCTTCCCCCAGACAACGGCGACGAGGGCTGGCGAAAGCCGCAGGCTCCGCCCAGATATAATATTGCCAAAAACAATCCGCAAAAAGTCTTTATCCTTCGGCTCATTTTGTGCATAATACGGACAAGCAATTATTGATAGCCGCTCTTGTGAGGCTTCAGGCAATTCTTTTTCATTGTAGCACAATTTGCCCTGCCTATCATAAATCGCAGGCACAAATCAATTTCTCCCATGGCTGTAGAATACATTCTCACACATGTTGGCGGTTTGGAAGAGATTGTGCGGGATGAGCTGGCGCAACGCGTGCCGGAAGCGGCTGTATGCCGTTCGGAATATGGCCGTCAGCATGTTTTGTTTTCGGGCCCGCCTGCCTCCTTGTTGAGCCTCCGCACGATAGAGAATGTTTATGTAGCAATTGTTGAGATTTCGGATGTCGCTCCGGGCAAACATTGGCTTCAGGAGCTGGAGCGTATTTTAGCCACGATAGATTTTGCCCCGGCTGTGAATGTGTTGCGTCAAATCAAGCCTGTGCCAGCGGCGCCTTCCTTTCGTGTCACAGCGGAACGTTTTGGAGAACATGAATTTCGCTCGCCAGAAGTGGCGGCGGCGGCCGGCGCAGGCGTCGTTGCGGCGACAGGCTGGCGCGTGGATTTAACAGGCTTTGATATTGAAGTGCGCGTGGACATCCATGAAAATCAAGCCCAAATTGGCCTGCGCTTGTCCGAAAAAGCCCTCCACAGACGTTCCCGCGTCCGGCATCCCCGCGTGACGCTTAATCCGACAGTGGCCGCTGCCCTTGTCCGGCTTTCCCATCCTCAGCCCAACGAACTTGTCGTCGATCCGATGATGGGCGGAGGCACATTGCTCACAGAGCGATATTATTATGATCCTCATGTGCAATTGCTGGGCGGCGACAAATTTGCCGAAAAAGTACAATTAGCGCAGCAAAATTTCGCTGCGCTGGGCGTGCCTGCTCGGCTTATTCAATGGGATGTGACGCGTCTTCCCTTGCCAAGCGAATCTGTGGACAAATTTCTCGTCAATCCTCCCTGGGGACGCTTGAGCGCCAATCGTCAGCTCAATCAGCGTCTCTATCCCGCGATGCTTGCTCAAATGCGCCGCTGTTTGCGTCCCGAAGGGCGCCTTGTTGTGCTCACATGCGAGCGAGCGCTCCTGCGCCGCTTTCGAAATCAATTCCCGGACATGCATTTGCTTTATATTAAACGGCTCACATTAAGCGGCCTGGAGCCGTCCATTCATGTATTTGTCAAAGAGCGCTAGCTTTAGGCCTCCCCAGGCCCAATTGGGAAAATTTTAGCAGATACATTCTGCTTTATAAATCCATAAAAGCATGGGCACGTTATTAAGCCTGCGTTTGGGACAAAATCGCCATTGTATCGCGCGCAATCATCAGCTCTTCATTCGTGGGAATGACAAAAAGACGGACAGGCGCTTCCGCGCGCCCAATTTCCCAGCCTGTGACATCTTTGGGCTTGGGCGCTTCATTCTTTTCTGGATCCAGCTCAATTCCCAAAAAGTTCAAGCCCTCCACGCAACGAGCACGAATGTAAGCTTCATTTTCTCCAATGCCAGCTGTGAAAACAACAGCATGGAGGCCGCCTAATACAGCCGCATAGGCGCCAATATATTTCCGCACGCGATAACAAAAAATATCTATCGCATATTGGGCGCGAAGATTGCCTGCAGCGGCGGCGGCGCGAACATCGCGCATATCGCTGCTGAGGCCAGATACGCCCAGCAAGCCGCTTTGTTTATTCAGATAATTATCCAGCTGCGCCGGCGTGAAGCCTAATTTTTCCGCCAGATAAATCACAATGGCAGGATCCAAATCCCCACAACGCGTGCCCATCAGCAGCCCTTCCAGAGGCGTCAAGCCCATTGAAGTATCCAGCACGCGTCCGCCTTGTATAGCGGCCATGCTGCATCCATTGCCTAAATGACATGTAATGATTTTTTGTTCAGCCGGGGGCACGCCTTGCTGCGTCAGCATCTGCGTGGCGATCATAGCGACATAACGATGCGATGTGCCATGAAAGCCATAGCGGCGAATGTTATGCTCCTCATAAAGCTCAAAGGGCAAGCCGTAAAGATACGCTGGAGGCGGCATTGTTTGATGAAAAGCTGTATCAAAGACGGCGACATGAGGAATATGGGGCAAAAGCTTCCGGCAGGCTTCTATGCCGCTTAAATTGGCGGGATTGTGCACAGGCGCTAATTTCGCCATCGCGTGGATAATTTCTATCACGCGTTCGTCAATCAGGACGGATTGCGTGATTTCGGCGCCGCCATGAACAACACGATGGCCAACGGCCCGGATTGCAGACAAATTTTCAATGACGCCGTGTTTTGCATCTGTCAAGGCCGAAAGCACATAATGCAGGGCTGTCTCGTAATCAGGCATCGCCAGCGCCTGCTCATAAACGCCCTTTTCGGTTTTGTGTTTTAGCGTGGCGTTGGCGCCGCCATTAATCCCGACACGATCGCAGACCCCTTCAGCTATGCTAGTCTCATCGGCAATGCGAAAAAGCTGATATTTGACAGAGGAGCTTCCACAGTTAATCACTAAAATCATGCCTTCTCATCCTTTTCGTTTTATTGAAACAATAACAAGAAACACGCTGCCCTGTATGGAGGGCGCAAATCTGCCCTCCGGCATTCTCAAAAGCGAACTGATAAAGACTCCCTTATTCTGAACGCGGGCCCTCGGAACGAGAGGGAGGAGAGGGGGACATGCTGCTCATAAAAGCTTTCTTTGTCTTTTCCACTGTAGCAGCAATGCGCTGAATATAATTTTCCAGCCGTTCAATTACGCCCCGCGCCCATTGCTCGGCTTCGGCACGGATGGCTTCACTTTCAATCTGGCTTTGCCGAATAATTTCCTGGGCGCGCTGTTGCGCTGCCAGCACTAAATGATCATTGGAAATAAGCAGTTGGGCTTGTTCCCGGGCGGCATCTAAAATCTTCTGCCTCTCCCGATGTGCCTCCTCGATAATCTGATCTCGCTGCGCTGTAATCTGGCTGGCTGTCATCACTTCCGCAGGCACAGCGTTGCGCAATTGATTCAACAAATCATAAAATTCATCGGCATTCAGGACTGTGCGGCCAGCCAAAAGCGTGCGCGTGTACCATTTTTTTTCGCCCGCTATGGCCATCGCCTCCAACTCGTCGATAAGCTGATTAATTTCCATAATTGAGCCTCCGCTGGAGGGATTGGCTAATATAGCTTAACAAGCTGAAATATTTCCGACAAGCCCCACGCCGCTGCTAGCCCAGATTCCTGCTCTTTTTGTTCATCCAGTGGGCCGGCGCAATTAAAGCTCTTATTTTTTTCTTTCCCGGAAAAAGAGGCAATTGGGAAAAGCCTTTTTGCGGCTTCAATTAAAAATTTCCACAATTCATCAAAGATTTGTTTTGTTTTGGCCCTTTTATTCCTCAAAAATATCTAATTCGCCTGCGACACAGCCTCCCAAACGATCTTTTAAGGCGGCCGCCACAAGGGGCGGCACAAATGTGCTGATATCCCCGCCCAATTGGCAAACCCATTTAATCAAGCGCGAGCTGATATATGTATACGCCGGATTTGCCAGCAAAAACACTGTCTCAATTTCATTATCCAGATGGCGATTCATATTCGCCATCGGCCCTTCATGCGCCAAATCAAAAGAATGGCGCAAGCCTTTAACGATAACAGAGGCGCCAGCGCGGCGGGCGGCTTCGACAAGCAGCCCCGAAAAAGCCTCCACGCGTACATGAGGCAGATGGGCACACACAGCCTGGCACATCGCCACCCGCTCTTCGAGACTGAAAAGAAACTCCTTTTGGGCTTCCGCAGCAACGCCGACAACTACTTGGCTAAAAAGTCGCCCCGCGCGTTCAATAAGATCCAGATGGCCGTATGTAATCGGATCAAAGCTTCCGGGACAATAGGCTATGACGGGGGCTCTTGCTTCCATCAGGCATTCTCCGTCACTTCATAATACAGCAGTCGCGTGCTGCCAAATTGTTTTATTTTGTTTGCCACAAGCGAAGGCTCGTTGTTTTGTTCACATTGCACAATTATTAAGCATGTATGGGCACTTTCCCGGGCTAATTCCCACACAAGCCGCAATGCCGGCTCCGCGTTCTGCTGATAAGGCGGATCCAGAAAGACAATGTCGAGCGGACAGCGCCGCCATACGGAGGCAAAACAGCGCAAGACATCCCCTTGCACAATCTCCGCCTGTTCGGATAGGCCTGTGGCCTCTAAATTGGCCTGGATAGCCTGAAGGCAGCGTCTGTTTTTTTCAATAAACACACAATGTGCGGCGCCGCGGCTCAGCGCCTCGATCCCCACGCTGCCGCTGCCCGCATATAAATCGCCAAAACGGGCTTCCACTATGCGCGGGCCCAAGCTGGCAAATAGCGCCTCGCGCACAATATCCGTCGTGGGCCGGATGGACGGCGATTTCGGAATGATTAAACGGCGCGATTTTGCGCGGCCAGCAATGACACGC
>CAZUOJ010000026.1:0-35838 GCA_964622325.1 uncultured Armatimonadia bacterium | reverse complement strand
GCCGCTGTGCCCATCCCGCGGCTCATTACAGAAGCCCACAGGCCATCATGAAAGCCCGTGCCCAGGCCCTGGGGATCATGCGTGGCGTCACTTGTCTTGAAGTCAATGCCAAATTCCCCGACTTGAAAGGGCTTGGGATAAGCCAGTGTATAGGCGCGGCTGACATTGATAATGGCTTCCGCCAGCCGGGGCCTCCCCTCATCCGCCCCATAGGAATGTTCCTGCGTATAATCCATCTCCGGCAGCGTCCAGACATCCTTATTGCCGTATGTTGTCGTAACGAGATGGCCCGCAAAATCATTCGCCTTAATATAGCCTGCCATCTCCTGCACCCACGGCGCCGGCGCATGCACTTCATTCCACAGCTCCCAGGAGAGAATATGCGTGTCCCAGGCATAACGCGCCAGAATATAGCGCAAACGCTGCTTATAAAAGCGACGGGCTTCTTCGTTTGCCCAGAAATCCGCCGGCTTGGCGCAGGGGCCGCCATTCGCTTGATTGTAAGGATTCTCCCCCCAGCAATCTTCGCCAAAATAAGCCCGCGTGTCCATCAGCTCGCCATGATAGCCCAGACACAGCATCACATAAATGCCGTTTTGCCGCGCGAGCTGCAGGACATAATCCAGCCGATACGCATTGTCCAGGGAATATTTCCCGAGGCCATAATATGTGCCTGTGCCTTTGCCGGGCAGCCATTCGAGGCCCATATTCCAGCGCACAAGCCAGATGCGGGCATAATTGCCGCCCGCTGCCCCCAGCGCCGCAAACCACTCCTGATAATTTTGCAGGCTTCCCCAGCACACATTGAGGCCAATGGGGAAATACGGCTGGCCATTGTCAAACTGTAAATAATACGGCGTGTTGGGGCTGCGCCGAATATAGCCGGGCTGCGAGGAGGGCGTGCATACAAAGCGTGTCGGCGGGGATTGCAATTGTCCATTGCGATCGCGGGCTGTGATGCGCACTGTCCAAGCGCCGGGCGTGGGCGGGGCAAAACGCACTTTCCATTGCGGCGTTCCTGTGGGGCGCAGATAACGGCCGCTTTTGGGGCCAATGCGTTCAAAGTCCTGATAATAAAAGGCCGGCACAGCTATTTCCTTGCCCCCAGGCCCCCGAAAATGAGCCACAATCTCCACTTCTGCAGGATTAAAAGGATTATCATATGTGGCATCCAGATCTAATGTGATTTCCAGCTTTTCGTATTGCGGCACACGCGGCGCACTCAAATGCATTCCGCGAAACTTTAAGGGCTTATCGGATTTCATGGGAATCTCCCACGCCTGTTCCAATTCCTGAGCCTGCTGCTTCGCCCGGGCAAAGGCAGCCGTATCAAAAGGCCTCACTGTCAGCGCAAATTGATATGTCCGCCCCGCTTTTAGCCATACGGCCGTCCCCTCCACGGAAAATTGCGCCTGAAACACTTCCGCCTTAAATTGCCGATTATCCTGAAAATTGACATTTTTGCGCAGGCCCTGGCCATCGGGAATGAATTGCAGCCCAACGCCCTGAGGCAAAGCCCAGGCGCACCAGGAAATCTCTCCACTGTAAATATGATATGATGTCGGCAATTCCGCCGGCAGAGGCTTAATTGTCACAATATCCTCTGTATTAGCTACAAACGAGCCCTGGCCCGCATTGCCCGCCACCGGCAGCTCTACAAAAACATAAACGCTTTCTGTTGTGATGTCCTGTTCGGGCGTCAGCCGCCACTGGATATGTATCTCCTGGGGCGTTGCCTGCAGGCGCTGCTCCAAACGCACAACGCCCATCGGCGTGTCATAAACGCTCCGATAGACGCGCACGCCATTTTCCACGGCTGTTTGTCCCGATTGTGCTCCCTCGCCCTGCCGCAGCCAGGAGCCTTCCCAACGGGGCTTGATGATTTCCACATGCAGATTCTGCGCCACAAGACTGTCGCTCATCCTGATCTCTGTCAGACGGCCATAATCGTCCACATTCGCCACAAGCTGCGCCTCCGCGAGCGAAGACAGCAGGAAGAGCAAAAGCAAAAGAGGGGCAACACGCATTAATGGGCCTCCTTTTTTCATTGCCCGGCGAAAATCTGCTTTGTTCTTGTAATACAAATATTGTAAACAAAAACGACAAAGAGGAAAATATTCTTTTCTCTGAGGAAATGGAGAAATGATTGTAAGAATGATTGTAGGATATAAGGCTCTTTCCGCAAACTATTATGCAGGCTCAACAAGAAGGCTTCGCCAGGAAGCATTTGCAGCGGGCCACGATACAGACAGGATACGGCGTGTAAGCGGCTGTAAAGCTTGTCCCCTCACACACTAGGCTATCTAATGCCGGCGTTTGGATGACAGGATTGCCCAAAGCGTGGATGGAATCTGCCCGCTGCTGATCTGTAAATATCAACAAGATATTAGGACGAGTAGGCATTAAGGTTACTTCATAGGAACTTTTTCTGCATTCTTTGGAAAAAGATAGCGCAAAAAAGTATTTCATTGATGCAACAGTTACATACACGATGGCCAATGTGTTATTCAGCCGGATCATGACGGCCGACTTCCGTAAAATAGATTGGATGGCCATTAGGCGCTAATTGCAAGCCGAAATATTCAACATAGGCTTCTAAGGGCAAAAATTCATCGTGTAAATGTTTCAGCCATTGATGTAAGTTTGCTGCCAATTTTGTGCGCAAAGTAGCTGCTGTCGGTTTAGCCACAAGATTATTCATTTGATATGGATCTGCTACATTGTCGAAAAGCAGCCAAGGACCGCGCAGTGTCTCCACATAAATATGCGTTTTTGTCCGCACGCCCCGCCATTCAGGCACGATATGGCCGGGCAAAAAAGGCACCGGCACAGCGAGAAAAGCCGATACGGGCTCGGGCCCGGATTCCCCGCGCAAAGCCCAGGACAAATCTTGCCCCTCCACCGACGGAGGACATGTCAAGCCCAAATAGCCAAGAATCGTAGGCATAATATCAGGCGTGTTTAACAACACATCGCTAACTAAACCTTGTGGCAATCGTCCCGGCTGACACGCGATGAAGGGCACCGTAATGCTTTCTTCATACGGCCATTGCTTTTCATACAAGCCATGCGAACGCAGCATGTCGCCATGATCCGATGTATAGATGACAAGCGTCTTCTGTTCAATGCCGATCTCTTGCAACGCAGCGCGCAAGCGCCCCACATTGCGATCCAGTGCTGTGAGATGATTATGATAGCCAGCATATTGCCAGCGAGCGATCTCTGCGTCTTGAGGTGGCACATTTGGGCGCAAGCACACCGCTTGCGGGTTGTGAACTTTGTAGGCGTCTGGCAATAGATCATAGGGATTATGAGGCGGGCTGTAAGAAAGAAACAGACAAAAAGGACGTCGGCGAGACGGCGCCTGCCGAGCCCAAGAAAACAAATATTCAATGGCCACATCTGTATAATAATCGGGTTCGTATCCATCGATCCAGAGGGGATCAGGCGTGTCGCGATAATGCCAGGCCTTCATATAATCATGACAACATTCCGAAGCCGCCCAGATTTCAAAGCCCTGGCGCCGGGGGCCTGGTGGCGTCCAGCCGCCGCGATAAGGCCCATCCAAATGCCATTTGCCCAAATAGATTGTCTGATAACCGGCAGCTCGCATCACATGAGCGATAGTTGTTTCTGTCGTGGGCAAACGAATATCATTGACAATCATGCCATTTGAAAGGGGATATTTGCCCGTCAAAAGAGAAGCACGATAAGGCGTGCACACAGGACATGTGCTTACGGCATTTGTGAAGCGTATGCCTTCTTCCGCCATACGATCCAAGTGCGGTGTCCTGGCCTGCTCGTTTCCCTCGCAGCCCATTTCGCCCGCACGCTGTTGATCTGAAAAAATAAAGAGCAAATTATCTGGCATATGAGCTTATTCGCTGCCCTAGGCTTCAATCCTTGTTTCTGTTTATATGTTATTTAGTCCAAGACACACATTCCGGAAATATGGCTTTTTTTCAAAGCAATTGCAGGAAAAGTAAAACTGTATTTAGAGCTACGCTATAAGCAGGATAATATCGCGGGAAAAGGAAAAGATTATTATTACTATGTAAGTGTAAGGATAAGGCAGGAGGCGTTGGATGAAGCTGTGCGGGCATACGATGGGCACGCCCGACAAAGGGATTTTTGAAGCCATTGAATTTTTTGCTCGATTGGGCTATGAAGGCATTGAGATACGCTGTGCTGCTGATGGGCATCTGGATCCGGAAATAACAGATTTATTCCGCGTAGAAATGATTGCCGAGGCAGCCCATCGGGCGGGGCTGCGCATTGTCTGCCTGACGCCCTATTACAAAGATTTTGTCACGCCTGAGGCCGCAGAAGCCTCCTTAGAAGGGCTGCATAAAACATTTAAGCTGGCGCAGGATCTGGAATGCCGCTTAGTGCGCGTCATTGGCGGCGTTTGGCCCCAGACGCGCTGGGCGAAAGAATATGTATGGGAACGGACCGCGCTGGGACTGCAACAAGCGGCTGACATCGCTATCCAATACGGCGTACGGCTAGTGCTGGAAAATCACGCGGGCACGCTCACACAGACCGCCGCGGATACTGTGGCGATGATTCAGGCCATTGAGCGGCCAAATGTCGGGATTTTGCTGGATTATTTTTGGCTTGTGGCCGCTGGCCAAGAAGATCCCCTGGAAGCTGTTCGGCTGCAGGCTCCTTATGTGCTGCATTGTCATTGCAAGGGCCTGAAGCGCCTCCCCGATGGCGCTGTACAGGCGACATTTCTGGATGAAGGCGAAATTGATTGGCTGCCCGTGCTTCAGATATTGAAGGAATATGGCTATCAGGGCTATTTATCCGATGAATACGAGAAATTCTGGCGGCCTGAATTGCCGCCGCCGGAAGAAGGGATGGCGCGCAATGCGGCTTATTTGCGGGCCTGTCTGGCTCGTTTAAACGAGCGCTAAACTTGCAAACATGGGGAATAGGGGAAAACGAGGCCTTGGGGGAGAATATGGGCAACGCCAAGCTGTTTAAGAGAAATCCGGCCTTGAGCCAGGCTCCTGAAGCTTTTGAAGGCGCCGAACAACAAAATTGGAGGATAATGGCAAGGAGGCGATTGTGTTGCGCAGATATTTGTCGGGGCAAAAATGGGGGGGCCTTGTAATGGCGGCGATGTGGCTGTCTATGGCTAGTTTTGCGGCGGAGGAAATCGTGGGGGAGCGGCCTTATGAATTAGTGTGGGCCAATCGCACACAGGACGATAATCCGCCGCTTGTGGACTTCGAGGATCTCACAGGCTGGACAGTCACAACGCAAAATATGGAGGCGACATTTGAGCGCAGCCGCGAGCAGCAAATCTGGGACAAATATGTGGGCAAGCTGACATATCGTGCGACAGGCAGCCCGCCCAGCCTGCGTTTTGGCCCCCCGGAGCCCATTGCCATCACACAGCCTTTTGATGCCGTGACATGCTGGATTTACGGCAATAATTGGGGCTATGCGCCAAATCCGAGCACGCCTTCAGTGAGCGTGGCCGTATTGTTTGTGGATAGCCAGGGCCGGGAAATACGTATCCCAATTGCCTATGTGAATTGGGAGGAATGGCATTTATGCCATTGGCGGCTTTCGCCCGAACAAATCAATATGGTCCGCGATGGCGCTCGCTTTGTTTGTTTTGAAGTTACAGGCGGCCGTAATAAAGAAAATCGCGTGCTTTATTTTGATAATCTGGCTGTATTCACAGAAAAATTTCCGCCTCTGACATTTGCGCCGCGGCCTGCGCGGGGCATTCCGATGTTTCCAGGCCAAACAGTCGGGACAAACACAGGCCCCGGCAAGCTGCCTTTCCCCACACGCCTGCAGACGATATTGCCAGATAATTTGACAAAGAATTTTAAAACATCCGCCGTCAAACAGGGCAATAGCTATGTGTTTACATACAAGGGCGATGATGGGACGCTCGTGTATAAAGTAACGCCGCAGACAGGGATGTGGACAGATATCACGGCCTTTTGGCAGGGGCGCAGCGGCACGATAAGGCCGCTAGTGGAGGGCGGCGCATATTTTGTGCAGGACAACAAGCTCGTGGCGCCGGAAAAAATTGAGCCGCTCGGACAAAGCTTCCAGAAGGGGGAACTGACATGCCGTTGGCGGCTCACAAGCGCAGTGGGGACGGCGGAAGTCACATATGTCTTCCGGCTGTGGAACAAATCGCTTGTCATCGATACAATCGCGCCGGGGGGGCTGATTGGCGAAGTTCGCTATGGCCATGCCGAGGGCGTGGAGAATCCCCGGCTGGTCGTGAATCCGTATTATCTTTATGATCAGGGGCGGCCGGCTGTTGTCGTGATGGGCCCGCCAGACAAGCCGCTGTTTATGATGGGCAATACAGATGTGTATCTATCCAACGCTTCCGTCCCCTTTGCTATTAACGAAATCAAGGAGGGACGCGTATATTTTCAAGGGGGGACGCGCTACATTCCCAAGACAGATGGCAAAAGAAACGATGTGTATGAGCGCTTTTTTCTGACGATTTCGCCCCGATATGAGGAAGTGCTGCCCACAGTGCCCAATCCCGTTTCGCCCTGGAAGCATATCACAGGCACACATGTATGGCGGGCTCACGGGGCCAGCGATCGCAAGCGCGATGCCGAATATTGGACAAACATCTGGCGCTATGGCATGCGCAAATGCGTGATTACGGATCATGAAACGGGCTGGCGAGATGGGGGAGAAAGCTTCACATTCCGCACGAAAGCGGCCCCGAAAAAAGGCGGCGATCAAGGGCAATATGAATATGCACGCCTGATGCAGGACAAGCTGGGCTTTGTGTATGGGCCGTATAATAATTTCACGGATTTTGCGCCTGTGAACGAATATTGGAGCTTTGATTTAATCAGCCGCACGCCGGACAATCAATTACAGCGCGCCTGGTTTCGTTGCTATGCCCCCAAGCCCGCCCGCGCCGTAGAATATTGCGAAAAGCTGGCGCCCATTATCCAGCAAAAATTCAAATTCAGCACAGCGTATTGTGATGTGCACACGTGTGTGTCGCCGTGGAGCCGCGTGGATTACGATTATCGCGTCCCGGGCGCCGGCACCTTTGCCGCCACTTTTTACGCTTTTGGCGAGATCATGCTTTTGCAAAAGAAAGCCTGGAACGGCCCCGTATATTCGGAAGGCGGACATCATTTCTGGTACAGCGGCCTCACAGACGGCAATTACGCCCAGGATCAAGCCTATGACATTCCCAATAATCCCTGGCTTGTGGATCTGGATTTGCGCAAGATGCATGATTTGTGCTGCAATTTCGGAATGGGCAATGAGGGAATGTTTTATGGGCGCGACGAAGCGCCCAGGATAACGCCCGAAGAAAAGGACGCCTATACAGATCGCTTTCTGGCGGCGACCGTAGCCTTTGGCCATCCGGGTTTTCTGGCGCAAGTCGGCGGCTTTGACAAAACGCTGCGCAGCTATTATATGCTGCAGCAGCTCCACAGCGATTACACGCAAGTGCCAGTGCGCAGCATTCGTTATCTGGACGCGCAGGGCAAGCTATTGGACACATCCGCCGCTGTCGCCACAGGCGCCTACACGCGCAGCCAGATTGTCACGGAATACGCCAATGGCACAATCACAGTTGTAAATGGAAATAAAACAGAGCGGATGAAAGTGCTGGGCCTGGATTTGCCGCCCAATGGCTATGCGGGCTGGACGAAAGATAAATCCATTTATGTCTTCAGTGGCGATAGCGGCCCGGGCACGCCGCGTTATGATTATTGCGTGAGTCCCGCATATATTTACATTGACGGCCGCGGGCGCTTTACGCGCTGCGAGAAAGCCGCCTCAGATAAAATCGGCATTTGCCGCATTTTGGGGCAGGGACAATATGAGATTATTCCCTATCAGGGAGCGGATTGCGGCTTTGCCATCCAGGCGACAAAGGCCGTGGCGCTGAACAAGGAAGGCCAGGAAATTGGCCCGGCCCAATTGCGCGTCTCGCGGGGCCTGACTTATGTCATTCCTGTAGAGGGGGCTTTTAGCTATTTGCTTTCGGGACCTGCAGCGCCCTCCACGCGCGCGGCTTCGGGGGCGTCAGCGCCGGGCCTGCAATGCCCACGCGATGAAGTCGTGCCTGGCGAAATCGTTACAGTCCGGGGACAGCAAGAGCATCAGGTGCGCATTCCGCCGGAGGCGCAGCCGGGCCAGCGTATCTGGGAACAACTGGAGGGGCAATGGATTGATTTCACAGTCGTGCCGTTAACGGAGATGAAAGTCTGGCTGGAAGAGGACAATCTACACATCAGCCTGCGCAGCCGCCTGGCGCAAAAACGGGAAGCGACAGTGAAAGTTGGGGAGCAGCAAAAGACTATCGTGCTGGCGCCACAGGAAAAGCAGCTTGTGTCGTTTCCACTGGGCGCGCCGCAGGAGGAAGAATTGCGGCCGCTTGTCATTGAAGTACAGGCCGGGGAGCTGCGGCAGCGCCACGAAAGAAGCCTGCGGATCATTCGCGGCTATAAGCGGCTTGTCGAGCTGCCCGATAAATTCACAACTGGGATGGCGTTGCGGGGGCAAAAGGAAACGAATGATTTCGGCGAGACAAGGGGCTTTGTCGCGCTGCGCAGCACGACATGTGGCGATGTGACAAAGCCCGGCGTGTTCATGCATCCGCCGTATGTGGGCGGCGTGGGCTATGCGTTTTTGCTGTATGAGCCGGTGCAGCTTCCGCCCCAGCCGGCGGCCTTTCGCGCCGTTGTGGGCAAGGGCGATGGCAGCGATCTGGGCGATGGCATCCTGTACAAAGTCGCGGTCGTGGACGCCTCCGGAAAGGAGACAGTTATTGGCGAGCAGACGGTTCAGGAGCACAAATGGCTACCCATTGAGGGCGATTTGTCGCCGTGGGCAGGGCAGAAAGTGCAAATCAAGCTGATTTCGGATGTGGGCGTGGGGGACAATTCCACAGGCGATTGGGCGTGCTGGGCGGAAATGCGAATTGAATCCGTACAGCCTGTTTTAACGCGCCTTCTGGAAGAAAGCAGCGAATACACGAAGCGCGAGCCAGGGCCGTATCCCGCCAGGGGGCTTTCTGTGGAGGATTTGCGGCGGGCGCTGCGCGGGCGGCTTGTGTACGATGGCTGCGGCTTATCGGGCACAGGCGAATATGCCACATATGCCATCCTCAATGGCGTGCGGCTGGGCACAATGGCGCCTGCAGGCGGCAATGAAGTGCAGGGGATATGGGCGGAGAAAGTGAGCGTGCCGCTGACGCCAGAAGCCATCCGCACGCTGGGGCGCCGCAATGTCTTTATCCTGGACAATCCCAATCGGGATTATTTCAAAGTGCGGCGCTTCTGGCTGGAATTGGAGTTGCCGGAGGGCCGCAAAGTCTCCTCTGACATCGCCGCCGGCGTCTTCACACAGCCGCCCCACTGGCAATATGCCGAAGGCCTCGGCGTGCCCTTTGAAAAGAATATTGAAATTGAATTATGGTTCGATTTCTGAGCCGAAAAGCACAGGCGCTGGCAAGAATGTGCCTTCTGGCATTTTAAAATAAGCCTGTGGGGAATGCCTTCAGACTGACGAATGCGCCAAGGCATATTTGTAAAGCATTAGCTAATCACATATGGAAATCGCGCGGCAGCGATAAAAACATTTGCGTGACGCCGGCGCAAACAAAAATCGCGTGGCGCCGACACAAAAAATAGCGCGTGATACAGGCGAAAAAGAAAATAGCTTGTGGCGCGCAACAATATCGCGTGGGACAATAGAAAATAGCTTGGGCGCAATTAGAAGATAACGCCTGGCGCCACATAGAAAATAGTACGTGGCGCCATTAGAAGATAACGCAAGGCGCGAAATAAAATAATGCGTGGCACGAAATAAAATATCGCGTGGCGCAATAACAAATAACGCGTGGCGCAGGCGTCCTCGCCTGCGCTTATTTTTTTCTGCTTTCAGCTGCCAGATAAAAAGATGTGGCGGGCGGGGACGCCCGCCCCACGCGGAAAGGACGTGCAGCTGGAGCGTGCGCTTCCGGCGCCAGAAGCGGAGAAAGACAATGCGCGGCGCCGAGGCGAAAAATTCGCGCGGCAGTGATGAAACATTCGCGTGTCGTCGGCGCAAACAAAAATCGCGTGGCGCGAAAAAAATAACGCGTGGCGCCGCAACAGAAAATTGCGAGGCTCAAAAGAAAATAACGCGTGGGCAATGAGAAAAGAACGCGTGGCGCAGGCGTCCTCGCCTGTGCTTATTTTTTTCTGCTTTCAGCTGCCAGATAAAAAGATGTGGCGGGCGGGGACGCCCGCCCCACGCGGGCCGGGGATCCTGCAAGGCCTTTTCTTTTTTGTCTTCAAGCCTGCTGCTGATCTGCGCTCCTTTCAAAATCGCGCCGAGCCTTCTGGGACGCTAATAACGCAGCACGCGGACTTCGCCCTGTTTCATTTGCAGGCGCACAAGAGGCCCTGTCCCGAGAGTCATTCCGTTCAGGGCGTCCACGACAGGCCTTGCGCTTCCTGTATTCACAAGCACAGGCCCTTCTTTATGCGCCTGCAACGAAATATATTCCTCTGTGGCCCACACCGGCGAATTATCCTCTGTGAAAATATGGACGCCTGCCAGTTTTGCCAGTGCCCGCACCAGCTCCGGCGTCAATTTCGGGATGCCGACGAAGACATCAATCCCTTCCGGCGAGCGGCGCACGGCCACTGCTGGCGAGCCATCCGGATAGCGCGCCCATGTTTCGGCCGGCGCTGCCTCCACGGCAAAAAGCGGCTGAATTGGGCCGGGGATTTGCCAGCCCTCCTGGAGGCCTGCCTGGCGGCCCGCCTCTGTGGGCTCGACGCTTACTGTGGGAAGCCCTATTTCCCGGGCGGAAAAGCCCGTCAGCTCTTTAATTCCCGCCGCGTCCCTTCGATCCGGATAGATATAGCCGGGCGCGTAGCACCATACGCGCACTTCTTGGGGCTGGCGGCACGCCAGGAGCTGTGCCCGCTTCTGCGGCGACAGTGCCCAGGCCGAAAGAAAAATTTTCAGCCGCGCCGGGACTTTGCCCGCCAGCACATCCTCCAGAATGTATTGCCCATACGGCGCGCCCGAACGCCCCAGCGCCGCCCGCCCCTCATAGATGAGCGGACGCGCCATCGCGGCGGAACCGCCGGGCAAATGACACATGCTATCTTCATCCACAATCGCCGCAATATCCGGCGTAAAGGGCTTTTGGCGCCGCGCCAATGCCCCATCTACAGGCCGCAGCCATGTCATCACTTCCCAGATACGGGCATCGTTAAACCAGCCTGTGCCGGGCAAATCCATCCACCAGCAGCCGAAGCCCCGCAAGGCTTCCTGCGCCGTATTGCGCAGCATCACTTGTTGCGTCTGCAACAAATCCACAAGCCCGCCTTCCTGGACATGTTCTTCCCGACGCGTGTCTAAAAATGTGCGCGAATCATCCTCGTTGAGCCACAAAATCCCGGCCTGCATCACGCTTTCCGCCGCGCTCATGCAGGGCGCAGTGCCCAGCCAATCCCGATCTGTGTAGGAAATAGGCGAGCACAAAATGTCAATATCGCGGCTGGCCAAAACTTTGGACAGGGCATAATGGCCGCTGGTGGGGGCGCCTGTGGCAAGCGGCGGAAATTCAAACAAATAGCCGTAAAAGAAGATAACGAGCTTTTCGCCGTTCGTTCCGCGTCGGCAGGCTGCCGCCATTTCCGTCACAAAGCTGGCCATCTCTTCCTGCTGAAAGCGGGCGAAATCGATCAGCCGCCGCTCCTGGGCAGGATCGCGCAACAGGCCGTAGGGATGGGCGCGGCGCTCTTCGGGCTTAGGCGGCTCCGCTGTCGCGGCGTGCGGATCGCCCTGCGCCTGCAGCCATTCGCGAAAAGCCGCTCTTGTCGCCGGATCGTAGCCGCTGACTTGATTTGTCCAGGAGCGCTCGTAAAACCATTCGCCTGTATGCTGGCCGCAAGGATGGATCCCGGCAAAATTATCGGGAAACGCCTCCATCAAATGCCGACAGAGCTTCTCCAGATGGGCGCATGCGGCGGCGCGATAGCGTCTGTCTGAAACGGAGGCATGATGTTCATCCACGATTGTTTCGTCAAAAATCATCCGCGCTTCGGGATGGCGCTGCAGCCACCAGCTGGGCGCATTCGCGCTCACACGAGGCACAAGCAAGGCGCGGGGATTGACGGCGATAATCTGGCGGCATAAGGTGTCTAAAGGCCGCCAATCCTGGGGCTTTTCCGGCTCATTCCAGCAATTCGGCGCCGAAAAAGAAACGAAATGCACGCCGGCGTCGCGGGCTAACGCGACTTGTTGCAACAGGGGCCCCAACTGCCAGCCCACATAATTCCATACGCCACCCTGTACATTATACAGTTGCGGCCGAAGGACTGTCGCTGGCTGCGATCGTGCGCGCAAGCTCACCCGATAAACGCGCCCTGCGGCAAAGCTCAGGCGCGCGCGGCTATAAAAGTGAAAATCGGGCCAGGGGCCCTGCGGCGGCTGGCGCAGCGTGATATGAAGGGCGCCGTCAGCGATCTCCCACTGGCCCACGGTATTGGCCTCTCCGGGCGGCCAGACGCTCCATACGCGTTCAAGGTTTTCCGCCGTGGCAAAGCTGTCGACCGGGAAAATATCCTCGCCGGTTTGGGCGTCCTGAATGCGCACTTCGGCCAGCCAGATTTCCGCCGGCTGTGGGGCAAAGCGAAAATGCAAGGTCCCGGTGCCATCCACAGGCCCCGGCATAACTTCAAAGGAAATATTTTGCCATTCCGGCGTGAGCGATACAGAGCTGTTATTCATCGTGCCCCAGAAAAAGCGCGGCGGCACAGGCTGGCCATTGACAAAAATCTGCGGGCCCCCCGGCGTGTTTTGCACGCGCACGACAACTGCCGCCCAGCCCCCGCCTGCCCAGAGACAGAGAAAAAGGCCTAATAATATGCGTGCCATAATTTTTCTCCCCATGGCAAAATTGTCTGCTCTTGTTAAAAAGAGGGATATTTTCCCTTTATTCTTTTTCGCAGTCCTACAATCCTTGTGCGGGATAATTTTTTCCAGCCTCATGATGTTTACGCGTGGGGCCAGGCGCTTTGATAAAAATCTTCAAAAATCGCAGAAAAACGTTTTTTTCGCTATTGACGGCTTTTTCGCTCCGCCATAAGATACATAGGAGAGAGAGTTACAATGAAACGCGTTACGATTAAGGATATAGCTGCCGAGGCGGGCGTTTCTGTATGCACAGTGAATAAGGCGCTCTATGGCAAGCCCAAGATTAGCGAAGAGACGCGCCAGCGGATTTTGGCCATCGTGCAGAAGCGGGGCTATCAGCCCAATCGGCTGGCGCAGGCGCTGGTGCGCAAGCCCCTCGTCATTGGCGTTATCCATCCCAGCAGCTGGCGCCGGTATTATGCGCCCTTTATCCAGGGCATTCGGGAAGGCTGGGGGCAATTGCGCGACCACAAAATCGGCCTGCGCTTTTTCGCGGTGCCCGGGGCGCCGGAGCCGACACAATTGCGGCAGGCGATCGAAGGCATTCTGGCTGAGAAGCTGAGCGGTGTGCTCGTGTTGCGCACTTTCCCCTCGCCCGCTGTCCGGGAAATCTGGCAGCGGCTGGCGCAGGAAAAGCTGCCCGTCGTGTTTGTCGGCACAGAAGATCCGGATAGTCCCCGGCTGACGAGTGTGCGGCTGGATGGGCGGCGCTGCGGGCAAATGGCGGCCGAGCTGTTGGCTTTGTTATCAGGCCCTGACGAGCCTGTCGCCATCATTGTGGAACGGCAGGATTTGATGACCTTTCAGGAAAAAATTGAAGGGTTTGTTGCGGGCGCCGAGCAATGGGGGCTGCCATTTATGGGCATCTATGAAGTCGGCGCGGCGCTGGAAGGCGGCTATAAAGTCGCCCGGCAGCTTTTTACGCCAACGGATATTCCGGGGGGCGTATATGTGGCGACAGAGAATTCCGTGGCTTTTTGCCGATATCTCTGGGAACATCGTTTGCATCCCCAAGTTAAAGTGATTGGGACGGGCATTTTTCCCCGCCTGCGCGCTTTTATGGAGCGCGGCGTGGTGCATGTGAGCTTCAATCAGAACACCGTGTTACAGGGCCGCCTGGCGCTGCAGGCGCTGTATCATTATCTGGCTGAAGGCAAAATGCCTCCCCCCGAAATCCTCGTCCAGCCCTCCCTCGTCCTACGCAGCAACTTTGAGGAGGGGGAAAATTCTCTCTCCGAAATTTATTTTCAGGAATAAAAGAGCCTTTTCTTTTTTGGGGCGGCGGGGGCGCACGAATTGGGCGCCCATTAAGAAAGAATTAAAAAAATTAAAAATATGTCTTGACAAAGTATTAGACGGATGATATAGAAGAAGGGATAACGTTTATCTCAAGGCTATTATTATTTTTACCCAATTGGATAATCGTTTTTCCAAGATGCCCATTCTCAATCCCCCTCGCCACCTCAGGCTGGCCGCGAAAGCGGCTGCGATCCTCTATTTTCGGAAGGACCAAAATCTTTTCCACAGAAAGGGGTGCTCTTATGCGCCGAGGGTTCACGCTTATTGAGCTGTTAGTCGTTGTTGCGATCATCGCCATACTGGCGGCGATCCTGTTTCCCGTGCTGGAGCGGGCGCGCGAAAAGGCCAAGCAATCCAGTTGTTTGAGCAACCTGAAACAACTGGCGCTGGCGGTGCAAAGTTATGTTCAGGACTATGATGAAGTGATGCCCAGTCAATGGCACGCCTGGATCAGGGTCAATCCACCCCATACCTTTGGCTATCATCTTTTTATGCCTTACATCAAGAATGCTGGGATCTGGAAATGTCCTTCAGATGAAGTTTGTGATTGCGCTTATGAAACTGTCTATTACAATTACAGAAGTCAATGGCAGCAGAGCTACACCCATAATACGAATGTATTTGACAATACGCTTAGCCTTGCTTCAATCCAACGCCCTGCGGAAACGCCTTTGCTTTTGGATGGAAGAGCCAGCAATCAAGTGTGGGGGGCGCCGCGGTGGAGTTCAGTGATGTCCTCTATTTGCGCCATACGACACAATGACGGTGCCAATTTGAATTATGTGGACGGCCATGCCAAATGGTTGCCCCGCAATATCTTGTTGGCGTCGAATTTTTATATGGGATACTGGTGAAAATTTGTTCTTGGCCAGTGGGCCATATCGTATTTTTAAAAAATGAAAATGCACAGGAAGGAGAAAAGCGATGCGCCGGGGATTCACTCTCATCGAACTGTTAGTCGTGATTGCGATCATCGCCATACTGGCGGCGATCCTGTTTCCCGTTTTTGCCCGGGCGCGGGAAAAAGCCCGGCAGACGAGTTGTTTGAATAATCTCAAGCAATTAGCTTTAGCCGTCAAGGGGTACATCGCGGATTACGAGGATAAATTTCCTTGTCAGTGGAGTTATGTTGTTACAGCTAATCAGCCTTACAATTTTGGCTACCACCAATTGATGCCGTATGTAAAAAACAATCAAATATGGGTCTGTCCTTCGGACAGTCTGGCGAATTGTGCCCAGGAGGGAACAGCCAATTGGACCTCTAGTTGGCGACAGAGTTACAACTTTAATACAAATGTTTTTGGCTATTTGCCCGGCACGACTGCAAGTCCGATTTCCATGAGCTACATTCAATATCCGGCCGAAACGCCCCTTTTGCTAGATGGGAAAAATCGCAATCAAATCTGGGGGCACCCGTGGTGGACGCCCTCGGCGGTGCCCACATATTGTGATCCGCGTCATAACGAGGGCGCCAATTTGTGTTATGCGGACGGCCATGCCAAGTGGCTGGCAAGAAACACTTTATTTGATCCTAATTTTTATATGGGGTATCCCTCCAATCAATAAAAGTCAGATATAACGGGCAAAATTATTTTGAACGGCTCTTATAATAAAGAAATAGCCGCTGGAAGTAGGATTTGGGGCTAGGGATTAGGGATTTTGCTCATCCCATTGCAGGCCATGGGGTCGTAGCCTGATATTGAATGGAGAACATGTACGGCTAAAATATGTTATTTTTGGCAATGATCTTTTCCAGCTATGATTTTTAAAAATAATACATTCCGGGATTATTGGGATCAAAGAGCTTACTGTGACCAAGTTGCCTTTATATAAGCCGTTGACGCAAGAAGAAGTGGCGGCGATCGAGGAAGCGGCGTTTCGGGTTCTGGAGGAGGTAGGGATAGAGGTGGGGGAGCCCTACATGCGCATCCTGTATCAGGAGGCTGGGGCGCGTGTGCGCGGCTCCCGCGTGTATTTGCCACGGCCGCTCGTCGAGACCTATGTGGCGCAGGCGCCGCGCAAAGTGCGGCTTTGTGGCCGCCAGCCGGGCCGTCATCTGGAGCTGTACGATACAAATGTGTATGCGGGCACAGGGGGTGCGGCCCTGGAAATTATTGATCTGGAGACAAATAAGCCGCGGCCGCCGTTGCTGCGGGATATTGCGAAGCTCGCCTTGCTTGTGGAAAATCTGGAGCATATTCATTTTTATTTGCGGCCCTGTGAGCCCACTGATGTGCCGGCTGAGCTTGTGGATGTGAACAAATATTATGCGGGGCTGTCCCATACGACGAAGCATGTGATGGGGGCAGTGCGTTCGCTTGAAGGGCTGCGCGCCGTCCTCAAGCTAGGGGCGCTGATCTGTGGGGGCGAAGAGGCCTTGTCCCAGTGCCCCCTTTTGTCCTTCATCTGTTGCTGGATGATTTCGCCGCTGCGACTGGATATTCCCACAACCGAAATTTTGCTGGAAATCGTTCGGCATCGCCTGCCAGTAGTGCTATCCACTGCCCCGATGGCCGGCACCACCGCCCCCTACACACTGGCCGGCATTCTCGTGCAAACACATGCGGAGCTGCTGTCAGGCATTGTGCTGACGCAAATCGTATCCCCGGGCGCGCCCGTCATCTATGGGGCTGTGCCGTCACTGGCAGATATGCGCAGCGGGGGCTATGTGGGCGGGGCCATTGAATTCGGGATGCTGAACGCGGCTGTCGTGCAATTAGCCCGGGCGCGGGGCCTGCCCATATACAATTCGGCGGGCCTGACAGAAGCCTGCACCGCCGATATTCAGGCGGGCATTGAGAAAGCCTTCTCCGTGTTGCAAACCGTGCTGGCAGGAGGCAACTTTATCCATCATGCGGCCGGGATGCTCCATTCCATGCGCGCGGCCAGCTATGCGCAATATGTAATCGATAATGAGATTCTGGGGATGGCTTTGCGGGCGGCCCGGGGCATAGAAGTGGACGAGGAAAAATTGGCCGTGGACAGCATTGCCAGCGTCGGGCCGGGCGGGCACTTCTTGATGGACGAGCTGACGCTCAAATATCTGCGGACTGAACGATTTTTCGATAGCCTGCTGCAGAACCATCATTATCCGGCAAACGAAACGGAAGAGGATGTTTCCATTGTGGAGCGGGCGCGGCAGAAAGCGCAGGAGATTCTGGCCAAAGCCCAGCCGCCTGGCCTGCCTGAAGATATAGATCGCGCCATTCGGCAGGAATTTGAGATTTTGTTATGAATGTTCGTGAATGGATTGTCAGCCTCACAGCCACTGAAATTCCCCCCGAAGCGCAACATCAGCTCCGGCGCTGCATATTAGACGGAATAGGCGTCGCTCTTGCGGGCAGCGTATCTGCCTCCGCCCGTATTGCGGCGGATTTTGCGGCCTCCATAGGCCGTCCGGGCCCCGCCACAATGCTGGCCACAGGGCAGCAGCTGGCAGTGCCGCCGGCAATATTCGCCAATGCCGTGGCGGCGAATGCGTGGGATTTTGATGACGGCTATCGGCTGGCGAAGGGCCATCCGGGCGCGTTTGTGATTATGCCGGCCATCAATGCCGCCGAGGCGTGGGGGGCAGAGGATTTGTTAGCGGCCATTGCTGTGGGCTATGAGATTGCCCTGCGCGCCGCCGTGGCGACGCATCGCACCTATCATCATTATCATGCTTCTGGCTCCTGGGGGGCGCTCGGCACTGCCGCCTGCGTGGGGCGACTGAGAGGCTTATCTGCCCCCCAGATGGGGCATGCCCTGGGGCTGGCGGAATATCATGCCACTTTAGCGCCGATCGAGCGTTGTTTAGGGGCGCCCGGGATGACAAAAGACGGGATAGGCTGGGGAGCCTTTGCGGGCGCCTGTGCCGTAGAATTAGCCGCCCGGGGCTTTACCGGCAATCCCAGCCTGTTTGCGGATGCGGCTAATCAGGATTTGATTGCCGATTTAGGAGAAAAATGGCGTCTTCTGGATTTGTATTTCAAGCCCTATGCCTGTTGCCGCTGGGCGCAGCCGGCAGTGGAAGCGGCCTTAGCTTTGTGTGCTCAACATGGGCTGCAGGCGACGGAGATTGCACGCGTTGTCGTGCATACAGTCCGCGAGGCCACGCAATTGTATGCGGGGCTGCCCACTAATGAGGAGGAAGCGCAATACAGCGTTGTGTGGCCTGTGGCAATGGCTTTTTTGTACGGCGATGTAAGCGTCGAGCATATTTGTCAGGGCGCTTTACAGGATGCGTCAGCGCAGCGGCTGGCGCAACAAATTTCCCTGATTGTCGATCCGGCATTGCAGGAGCGTTTTCCGGCGGAATGCCTGGCGTGGCTGGAAGTGCACACAAGGCAGGGGCAGATTTTGCGCAGCCCCGTCACAGCCGCCCGTGGCGATCCGCATCTGGCGCTTTCGGAGGAAGAATTGGAAGCGAAATTCAGGCGCTTAGTGGCGCCATTGCTTGGGCCCCAGACGGAGCCATTGCTTTCGGCCCTCAAAGGCGTGACAGAGCCCAACGGGCCCGAGAGGCTTGTGAAGCACATACAAGATTGTGCGGCGGACATCGGCGCCGGCGCCGCTTTTTCTGTGCGGAGAGGAAATTGTCCGGAATGAATAGCAGCGAAACACAATTAAAGACAACAGCCCCCCTGACAGGCTGGCCGGGCGGGCAATATCAGCCGCTTGCTCCGGAGGCTGTAGAACGCATTATTGCGGGGGCATTGGAAGTTCTGGAGCGAGCGGGGATATATGTCGGCTCGAATACGGCGTTAGAGGCTTTCCGGCGGCAAGGAGTGCGCCTTGAGGAGACACGCCGAATTGCCTATTTGCCTGCGGAGCTTGTACAGGAATGCATTGCCCGCGCGCCGCGCCCTGTGACCTTATACGGACGGGAAGAGCGGCATCATTGCTGTTTGCAAGGGCAACAGGTGCATGTGGGAACGGGCGGCACCGCTTTGTATGTGCTGGATTTGGAGACAGGGAAGCGCCGTCGCTCCACGCTTGCCGATGTGGCGGCCTGCGCGCGCCTTTGTGATGCGCTGGAGAATGTGCACATCTTCACGATAAATGTGTTTCCCAACGAGATTGAGCATGTGGATGATATAGATATCAATCGCTTCTATTGGGCAATAGCCAATACAAGCAAGCATGTGATGGGCGGCTGCTATTCTTTCAAAGGAATGCAGCAAGTCGTGGAGATGGCGCAGATCATTGCGGGCGGGAAAGAAGCGCTTCGTGAGCGGCCCTTCGTGTCCTTTATCACATTGCTTATTTCGCCCTTGAAGATCGATGAATTGTACGGCGAAATGGCCTGCTATGCGGCGCAGCAAGGGCTGCCTGTTGTGATGGCCACGGAGCCGATTTGTGGCACGACTTCGCCCGTCACTTTAGCGGGCAACATTGTGATGCACTTAGCGGAGATGTTAGCTGGGCTGACGCTCGTGCAATGCGTCAATCCGGGAACGCCTGTGATATGCGGCAGCGTCGGCGCCATTACGGATTTGCGGACAATGCATCATGTGGCCGGAGCGATTGAGCGGGGCCTGATACAGGCGGCTATCGCGCAAATCGCCCAGCGGCTGGATTTGCCCCTGTATTCGACCGCCGGCACTTCCGACGCCAAAATCCCCGACGCCCAGGCCGCGTATGAAAGTGCGATGAGCAATCTGCTCGTGTGCATGTCGGGCGCCCATTATATCCATGATGCCTGCGGCTTGATGGAGTCGGATTTAACTGTGTCCTATGAAAAAATGATTATGGACAACGAGATTTTGGGGATGTGTGCGCGTGTGTTGCGGGGGATTGAGATTACAGAGGAGACATTAGCCATAGAGCTTATCTGTGCGCAGGGCCCCGGGCAAGCCTATTTCGCGGAGGAGCATACTGTCAGGCATATGCGCCAGGAATTTTTCCAGCCGGCGCTGGCAGATCGCGAGCCGCGCGAGCTGTGGCAGGAGCAGGGGGCGTTGTCAACCACCGCACGGGCACGCCAGCGCGCCCGTGCGCTGCTTGCCTCCCATCAGCCCCTGCCTCTTTCCGAACATGTGAATGCCGCTATCTGCGAAAGATTCCCCAATCTCCGCAAAAAGGAGAGCATATAATCTTGGCTCCGTCCGGCGGGGGCAAATGGCCCCTGCGTCAGGCATTATGAAGCCCAGAGTTTTTGAAGGCTGATAAAACACAACAGAAATTCATAGGGAACGTTTTCCCTATGGCTGTTTTTCCCAAGAAGACAATGTCCTTAAACTCAATGGAAAATGAGAGAGCGGATAAACGTATATCCACAGCGCCCTCATATGGGGGCTGGCCTTCCCCGCGAGCTGTGTTCCTCAGTCTTCTTTTGTCTGTGCTTACAGGGCTGGCTGTGCGCCAGATTACATTGATTTATCATGCTGGCGAGCCCGAAAGCAGCGTGCCTCCTGTGCCCGCTATCGCCTGGCTGCTGGTGTTAGTGGCTTTGAATCATATCTGGCAGCGATGGCGTCAGCGTCCGCTTTTTCCGCGGCGGAGATGCTAACGATCTATATGATTGTTGTTTTGACAACAGCCATGTCAGCGCGTTTCATGATGCGCATGCTGCTGGCGTATCTCACCACGCCCTTTTATCAGGAGGATCTGGCGCCTGTGGCCCAGCATCTGGCCGGATGGCTGGCGCCGCATAATGCCGAAGCCGTGCGAGAATTCTTTGAAGGAGCATACACGGGCCATATTCCCTGGCAGGTGTGGCTGGCGCCCGTGGGCGTGTGGACAATCTTATGCCTTTTAATTCTGGGGGGGATGTTCTGCCTTGTGGATTTATTCCGTTCCCGCTGGGCGGAACAGGAGCATTTAAATTTTCCGCTGATATATCTTGCTGTGGAGCTGTGTACTACACAGGCTTCCGGACGCCCTCCCTTTTTGAGCGATCGGCTCATGTGGGGCGGATTCGCGTTGGCTGTGTTTTATGCTTTGCCTGTGATATTAGCTCCGCTCTGGCCTAATTTCCCCGATTGGCGAAAGACCTTTTATCCTTTCCAGGCCATCACGAACAGGCCGTGGAATGAATTGAACACCATTTACATTCGTATGCATCCGCATCTTGTGGGCTTTGGCTATTTAATGAGCGGGGAGAATCTCTTTACAATCTGGGCGGGCTATTTTCTCCAGAAATTGTTCTGGATTGTGCTCACGAGCTTCGGCTATAGTCGGCCAGCCTGGCATAAGGGACATGAAGTGGAGCAATTAATGGGAGCGATGATGATTGTCGCCTTATGGCTTTTTTGGCGTTCGCGGCGCTCATTGGCACAGAGTCTTAATACGCCTGGACATCCGGATCGCTGGCGCGTCTGGGGAGCCCTGGGAGGCTTTTGGGGGACGATCTGGATTTTGGCGCAAGCGGGAATTCCTGTATGGCTGGGCGCGTCCTTCTTAGGGATGTTGTTTGCGGAGGCGCTTGTGTATGCCCGAATTCGCGCCGAAACGGGCCTGCCGAGCTATTGGGCGACCACAGGCCGCTTTGAACAGCGCGATGTATTGTTTGATTTGTTTGGCCCCAGAACAATAAAAAGTTGGACAGGCTTTCCGGCCCTGGCTAATTTTAGCCTGCTGGGCTGGACAACGATGGGACAGTTTCAGGCGATGGCGGCTTATCAGGCGGAAGCAGGCCAATTGAGTCGGAGAGCAGGGATTGCGCCTGCGCCGCTAATGGGAATGAGCCTGGGCTCTATTTTAATGGGCCTTTTGATTGCCTGGGGGATTCACTTAAAAACATTTTATGAAATCGGCGCGCTGATGGCGACAGGCTCGAGCGGGACAGGCTATTGGGAGCTGGGCGCAGCCCGCGGAATGCACAAGAAGTTTTTAGCCGCAATGGATGCGAACTACAACTTTCGCTTCGCGCCGACGCTTTTTCGCCTTGGCGGAGCGGGCGTAGTGTGGCTGCTCGCCTGGCTGCGTGGCCGCTATACTGGCTTTCCCCTCACGCCCTGGGGATATATGATTACATGCAGCTATGGAGCGACCTTCTGGCCCTCTTTTTTGCTCGTGTGGATTTTCCAGCGCCTCATTTTGCGTTATGGAGGCCCCCGCGCCTACAAACGTTTCATTCCTTTCTTTCTGGGGATTGCGTTTGGCCACATGTCAGCAGCCATTATTGCTTTGATAATGGCGTTAATAAGTGGCAGTGGGCCCTCGTTTGCGGACGGCCGGCGTATTTATTTTGATGTATGAGAACACTTATTTTGATATATGAGAAAATGAAAAAGCCCCTGAATGTTAGCAATTTTTTCCCATTGCTTCAGAAAGAGGGATATTTATGTCAATTCAACTGCATTGCCAGAAAAAGGGGATGGCCCGGGGCCAGGGCTTATTCAAGAAGATTTCTTTTTTTGAAGGAACACGGCAATGTTTGCAGCTATGGCGCCGCATGACGCGTGAGGCTAATGTGGGGGAGCTTTTCGTCGCCGCGTGCGCGTTCGGCTGGCAGGGGGAGGAAATAAAGGCTCTGGGCTTTGATGCCTTGACAGGATACACATGGCCTGCCTGTGGCGTAGAAGGCACGAACTGGACGCCTTATTGGCGCGCGGTGCAAAATTGGTGGCCCTTATGGTGGACGCCCCACGCGCGCACGGGCTTGCCTGTTCTTGTGCCCACAAGCCCGGGCTGGGATGCGCGGCCCTGGCAGGGAGCTAATGCATTTGTGCTCACAGAGCGTACGCCTGCAGCTTTTGCCGCGCACTTGCGGCTGGCCAAAAACTTTATCCAGCGGATGAAACAGCCGCGCGTAGTGCTGATTGAGGCCTGGAATGAATGGGGCGAAGGGGCGTATTGTGAGCCGCACAAGGAATTTGGCTTTAGCCATCTGGATGCGGTGCGCCGCATATTTTGTGGCCCCGCAAAATCCCATCTGGATTATACGCCTGCGGATGTGGGCCGGCCTCTACTGGAATTTACGCCGCCTGCGCCCCGAACTGTGTGGGATTTTGATAAGGAGGGCGATGCGCAGGGCTGGATGCCCATGCAAAATATATCTGATTTCCAAGTCATACAGGGGCTGTTAGAAGCAAAAAGTACGACAGCGGATCCCGCTCTGGAGGCCTGTGTTGAATTGCTGGCCGGAGATTGGCGAACGCTGGAAATTGTGATGGCTGTTTCCGGCGCCGCGCCCCACAATACAGTGCAATTATTCTGGACGCGCTGGGGCCAGCGTGATCACGAAAAGGCGAGCGTCAGCTTGCCCTTAGTCCCCGATGGACAAATGCATACATATCGCTTTCCTTTAGCGGGCCATCCGCAATGGCGCGGCTTGATTCATCGTCTGCGTTTAGATCCCTGCAATACATCCGGGGCTTTGATTAAGATTGACAGGATTCGGCTTGTGCCATAATCCCTGCATAGCTTCCATATCTTTTGTCAGGCCAAGCCGTGCCCTTCCTATGCGTAACGCCGCCAGGCATTTTCTTTATCCGTGTTTTTTATCTCCTCTTTTATCTCCGGCGGAGCTGATTGAGCAGGGCGCGGGCCTGGCGGGCGGCGGCGGATTTGGGGGCGCGCTCGATACATTTGCCCAATAATTGTTCCGCGTGCTTGCGTTCGCCCTGGCCCAGCCGCAGCACAGCCTCATCATATATCGCGTCTGCTTCTTCTTCCGCCAGGCCCGCCTCCTGCGCCAGCCGCTGCGCACGCTGGCAAAAGCTAATTCCCTCCGCATATTCCTTTGTCTGAATTTTGCGCTGCGCCAAATCCAGCAACACGGCAATTACAACACGCCGGGAATGAATGTCCGGAGGCGCATAATTTTGCGCCCAATTTTCGTCGCGGCTTAACAGCACAAACAGATTAGCCGGCGTCAGAATTTTTTCCAGACCCGGAAAATATATATATTGGCTTAATTGGTCCTGCCCAGCAAACATGGCCCCATTTAATTGCAGGAGCCAGGCAATCTTTGCCAGCGTCTCCACTTCTGCTTCCGCAACCTCGCCGCTATTTTGTTGTCGCTCAACCTGCATTTTTAAGCGCAAAATGACATGATAAAGTAAGCTTCGTGAATTGTCAGGAGAGCCAATCACTGCTTTGGCGTTTGCGCCTTTTTCCAGCAGCAAGCGCACAATTTCCGCGTTGGGACGAATCACAGCCGCATAATATAACGGCGGAAGGCCTTCTTTAATTGCGGCATTGAGATTTTGCCGCGCTTGCAACAGCGCCGCCACAGCTGCTGTATTTTCATTCAAAATAGCTAACATCAAGGGCGTATGGCCGTTTTCGTCCTGGGCGTTGGCATCCGCGCCAGCGCGTAAGAGCTGGCGAATAATTTCTGGCGCTTTTTCGGGCCTGAGGCCCCAGGGATAGCCTTGGGCCGCCAGATGCAAAGCTGTCTGCTGATAATTATTTCGTTTATGGACATCAGCTTTCGCGCGCAAAAGCAGCGGCACCGCCGCCTCATTATCATATTTGATTGCCAGCATCAGAGCCGTATTGCCATCTTCATCTGTGCTATTGACATTAGCCCCAGAGGCCAAAAGAAGCTTAATCATTTCAGGCGCGCCCCAAGCCGCCGCCTTAAGCAAGGGCGGATAGCCCGCGGCGTTCGGCCTGTTCACATCCGCTCCGGCTTGCAAAGCCGCCCGTGCGGCCTGCACATCGCCCAGGCTCACAGCCTCATCTAATGTCAGCAGCCCAGAAATCTGGAAAGCAGCTTCGTGAACAAGCGCGCCATCCAGATAAATCTTAGCTACATATCTTCCCGGGAGAAATTCTCGCAAAGGCCCCAAGCCAGGCCATATCCAGCAGCCCGGCCAATCCGCCGGCAGAGAAAACGTCTGCACAATATTCTGTGGCCATGGGGATTTATTCCTGTACAGCTCTATTTTCACAAGATGGCTTTGAGGGCGTTTGTTATGCCAGCGATTCTGAAAATCCAAAAGGCAATATAAGATTTTGTCGCCCGCGTCCTCGCGAGCAAATTCATTTTGAATAGGCAGCTGTGATAAATCATCAGGCAATTTTTGCAACTGCGGGGAATGGGCGAAGAAATGCACATTTTGCAGCGCAATCCCCAAATCGGCAGTTGACATGGGCTTAAAGGGGCGATCAAAACGCCGCAAATCAGAGATGTTCTCTAGAGCCAGTATCGCCCAGCTTTCTTCCAGGCATATATATAAGATGTCATTTTGCAGACACATTTGCGCTTCTTCCGGCATCTTGGCCAGCAGAAATTGAGCGCCTTTTTCCCCTAAAAAGCCGATATAGGAGCCTGTGTTGTAAAACACGCCGACGCCTGGCGCCCACGCCAGCTGCTTTATGCGTTCGCCATGCTGGCTATAAAGCTTTGCAGGCTCGCCTGCAGGCAAGGGGATTTTGATAATTGTGCCGTCTATGGCCACAAATAAAATACGATTGTCTCCGGCCACGGCAGCAATTCTATATGGGGAGGAAAATATGCGCACGAAGCCGGCAAAGCCCTGTCCTTCAGGCTCGTATAAATACACATCGCTTCCGCCATCATTACGCGGGGCAATGAAGAAAAGGCAAGGGCCTTTCCCCATTTGCATCTGGCTTTCCGCGGCCGGCAGCTGAGCAATCGGCTGATAATCAGCCAGGGGATAGGGGGCTTTGCGTTCTTCCTGGCGGAGCTCAGCGCGTGGCACGACAAAAAAGCCAAAATCCTCGTCTGTACGCGCAAATATCGCTCCTGTTTCTGTGGGCACTAGTTGTTTAATCGTTTTGTGTTGGGGATGACGCAGAGCGAAAAGATATTGTTTTACAGGATTCAACAGCAAATCCTGGCCATCTTTATTACAATTCAGCCAGGGCGTGCCGTGTGTATCTACAATAAAAGTGAAATAAGGCCGCGCAATCGCTTTTTGCATATCTTCGGACAGAGGCGGAGACAGCCAATGAGCCCGCAGGGCACAGCCTTCAGGCCATAATAAAATGAGGCGCGGCCAGCGGATATTTGCATTTTCTGCCAGAGCCGCGGGGCCTTGTGGCGACACGATTGCGGAATTAATCCTGTTATTTTCCTGCTTTTCTTCTGCCCCAGCCCCAACGCAGCTCAATGCGTGAAAGCTCACGAAGCTGAGGAAGATGATAAATTGACGAATATGAAAAGCGCGGCAATACATGAACTTCCCAGCACTCCTTATTTTATTCGTTTGAGCTCCGAATATAGCGTCTTTTTTGCGCCAGCGCCTATTTATCATTTTCCCGGCGCGCCAACAAAATCCAAAACAGCCTGCTGCCAGAGATTGGCTTCATCGCGCAGTTGTGTCCAGGCTTTTTCTGTATCAAAAGAAACGCCGACAGCCGCGAAGGCATCTGTCAAAAATTTGTCCAGGGCAGCAAATGTGAGAGAAGCCCCGAAGCGCCCGCCCCATAGCGCCAAATCCGCCTGCGGCATTTTCGTCCAAGAGATAAGCCAATTGGCTGTCTCGGCGAGAGCTGTGGCGCTTCCTTCCTGTTTGAGCGCCAACGCTATCCGGGCAACGGCAATAGCATCTCCATAGGCGTTATCCTCGCCCAGCAAGCGCTCCGCTACAGCTTCGCCGATATTATCCAGGCCGCTTTCTGTGCCGCTCATGGCCACAGAGGCAAGCTGCTGCGATAGCCAGGGCCCCAGCGGATTTGTTAATGGCGTGCTATCAGGCTTCCATTCAGGCGGCTCAGGCAGCCAGGCTTCAGGCGGGGCGGGCAGCGTCGCGGGCGCTTTCTGGCCGAGGGGCGCAGGAATTGTGGGCAGCTTCATTCGTAGCTGGCTGCGTTGTTTGAGCGTCAGCGTCCCGGAGCCCACTGCCTTCGCCCAAATAGCCGTTTGCTGCCTGCTGGCTTGTTGCAAGGAAGAGATGTCTTGCGGCCCCAAGGGCCTGGAGCTGCTGTTGAGATTGTCCATGGCTTCCTGGGCAGCTTTGAAATTCGTCCATTCGGCCTCAGACACAGCCGCAGGCTTGGACGGCTGGCCAAAGAAAGGCGTTCCCGCGCCCGGACGAAGCAGACTCGCAGGCTCCTTTTCGTCGGGGAGAATTTGCGGCAAGGCGGGCACACGAAAAATGCGCCGAAGAAATTCTTCTGAGCTAAGGGAGGACGGCGTAATCCCGGACTCTGAAGGCCGCGGGGAGGGAACAGGCCGCGACGATTCAGAATCGGGCCGAGAAGCAGGCGGCGTCTGTGACGAAGGCCCTTCAATCACGGGAGGCCCCACGGGCGGCGGCGTAGGCACAGGCCCAGGCACATGCCACCAATTATCCTGAGCCCACGATATGTGTCCATAACACAACAATATGATTATCCAGACGCCAAGCCTCCGATGAGGAATATCATTTCTCTGTGCCCTTTTAATGGCGCTCAAAGCCCGAAAGCTCCCGCGCATAAGCAGCCTCCGCCAAATAGAAAAAATATTTTGTACTAATACTAATCACACAATTAGATGCCGTAAATTGGGAAAATTATTCCCGCTATTTGTCCTGTTGTGTTTTCCTCAAGCTAAAAGTTTTTGCGCTGAAAAACGAGCCTGCCACGGAATTTCAAATAAAAAACGAGCTTGTGCAAAAACACGGCTGCTAAAGCCCTATAAGCTAATGCCGTCGTAGAAGCTTAAGGCATGTTTAAGAGGCTTATTGCAAAATATGTAACGCACAGGAGAAGGCCAAACAGAAGAGTCGTTCCTCTTTTATGAAATTTAGCCTCTTTTTTCATTCCGGCGCTAGATGCACACGAATTTTTTCGCCAAAGCGAATGTGGGGCGTCAGAACAGCCATTTCTAGAACAATCTCCGCAGGCTTTTGAACAACAGCGAGGGGACGTGCTTCAATGAAAGCCGTCCCCAAATAGGGCACATCCTGCGGCAAAGGGCAGAAAGCCTCATTACAGAGAAGCCCAACAAGGCCCTTCATTGTTTCTGTTGACGGCACGGATTTAAAGCTTTCCAGGCCCCGCCATGTGGCTTCGCCCAGATTGCCAATTTGCGCCCGCAAACGCAAGGGCGCCTCTCGTTTGACGCGCACAACAGCTTTGTCATGCACATTTTGCCAGCTGTTTTCCGCATTTAAAATTTGCACAAAATCAAATTCGGCATTCAGATATTTATGCGGATTTTCGCCCGGGCGATAGGGCACATTTCCGACCGCAAGGCTCGGCGCTGTAGCCGAATCCAGCCCATAGCCATTGCTGCGCAGGCCCGGATTGCCCCCTTTATCCACGATTTGCCAATATCTCTCCTGCAACAACTCATAAACGCCTTGTAAGCCCCGTGTCGTCGCGTCCCGATCAAACACGAGCCATTCATCTACATGCCGCCGCGGGCGCGCCTTTGTTAAAATGCGCGCCCATTGCTTTAGAACATAGCTGACAGGCCGCCAGGAGCCATCTGGATTGATAATGCCGTAATCGCTGCTTTCTCCGAAACGATAGCCGCCGGGATACCACCAGCAAACAGCTCCCTGGGCATTCGATTCCTGCAGCATTCGGAAAAAGAGCCGATAAAATTCGGCGGCGCTGTGCAGCCGCGCGGGGCTGATGTCCAGAGCCTCCGGACCATAGGGCGCGATGCCAAATTCTGCCCACATCACAGGCCGTCCCGGGGCAACGGCGCGCGCATAATCCGCTGTAAAGCGGCCGATGCGCACATGGGGCCAATCGCCAATACGGCCATAGGCTTCGGGCTCCATAATATCACAGCTTCGCGCTAAGCCACGGAAATCATAAGCCATAGCTTCAGGAGCAGCTGTCGGATCGCCAGCAATGCTCATCCGAAAGCTCGTGAAATGATGCGGATCTATGCTTTTTACAAGCCCATTAGCAAGAGCATGTTTTTTCGCCAAAAGATCATCCAGGAAGCGCCGATACGCACATACGAACACGCGATGAGCCCCTTCCGTGCGCAATTGCTCATCGGAAGGCCCTGTGATTTTCTCTTCCCGGCGCGGCGCAGGCATGCCCCAATCGCGTTCTGCATTCTCGAGGCTTCCATAACGCTCGTTAATCCAGCGCTCCCATTCTCCATCCCAACGCCGCCGCGCATTGTAGCGTCCAAATGTAGGCTCCCAGGCTAAATCATAAGCAAATATTGTGTCATTTTCCGCCAAACGATAAGCCTGAATAATGGCTTTCATTTCTTCCCAGCGAAAATCTAATGGCGTCCCCGGACGCAAAGACAAATTGACTTTTAAGCCAAGACGGCGGCAGCGCTCCAAAATGTCCAGAAGATTACGGGTGGGCAGCGAACGATAATAACAGAATATGCTGATCATATTCAGCCCCATGGCCTTAATCCGCTGCAGATCACGCTGGATGATGACAGGATCATAGGGCTGGCTGTCCAGCCAATACTCAAAATATTCTCCATCTTCTATTCCAATGCCGCTGGAGGGCATATAATTGACGCCTATGGGCCGCCACGGCCGGCCTGCCAGGAAAAATTCGCCGTCCCGAATTTCCATATATTGCGGCTGGGGGCTGGGCTCCCATAGCAAGACAGGATGAGAAAGCCCATCCCACACGCGCCCTGTTTTATCCACAAGCCAGCAGCTTATTTCCAAACTTCGTGGGGAAGAATCCCGGGGCGTAAAGCGCACACGCACTTCATTGTCTTTCAAAGGCAAAATACGCGCAAATTCCACGCCACGCGGGGATGTTATGCGAAAACGCACTTGTGCCCCATTTAAGGCTACTTTTTCTGTCGCCCGCGGAAGAGAGATTGTCCGCGCACCTAGCTGGATGGCCTCGCCACAAAAATACGCATAAAATTGGGCTCCGCCCTCCTGGAAATATATGCCTTGCTGCATTCGCTGCGCCAATTGCGCCACTAATCTGAGCATCTGTTCATCATAGGCTTCTGGCGGCAGACAAAAGCTGGCTATCTGCGCCCCCTGATATGGCCCCTCGTAAAAGAGCATCAGCGCAGCGGGCGTGCCACAGACTTCGCCAGACGCATCATAAGCTTCTAACAGCGGAATCCAGCGCCATTTGCGTCGCTTCTCAAATCCTGTAGCTTGTGGGCGTGGCTGGACAGACATTAATCCCCTGGGCAATTTTAATTTGCCCGGAGGCAATAGCGCCTGCTTGGCGCTGACACGCAGAGATTTGGCCGTTGTCACACGATGAAATTTGTAGCCGGGAGTCAGCAATTCAATGGGCGCAATCGGGATTTTTCCGGGCCAGGAATTTTTCGTTAAAGAGCTGACAGCTACGCCTATTTCGTCCAGCCAGAATTCATGAAAGCCATCGGCTAAAGGCGTATGCGATTTTGCGAGGCTGAATGTAAGCCTGGCAGCATTGACTGGCTGAAAGCTATCCCCTGGCGTGCCCCGATGGCGCGCCGGATGATTGTGAGGCCAGAAGACGAAATCCTCGGGGGCCAGCACATAGAAGCGCCATTCTGCGCCCAGCGGCACTGTTGCTATCCAGCGCGAGCCATCCTGCTCCGCCCATTCCACCGCCAAAGCTGTTGTCTGCGGCGCGCCTTTCGCCCAAAAGCATGTCAACATTTCCTGTTCCCTAAAAGGCTGTTTTACGGCCGGAGCAATGAATGTATTCCAATTCCGGAAATCAGGCACAACACAATGCAGGGCTGTTTTTGTGCCATTGGCTCCGCCTGCCACATATTCCCAGCGGCCTTGGGCGCCGGGAGCGCCTGTGAAGCTCCAATCCTGCGCCGACCCAGATTCAAAATCATACAGGATTCTTGTAAGTCCTGGCTCTTTTTCTAAGCGTTCTTTAATTTGTGGCGCTGTCAGCCATTGGCCCTCTACAAGCGCCAGCCCTTCTACAAATCCGGGCGTTCCTAAAGCAATCAGGCGTCCGCTGGCAGAAAGATAATTTTCCACAACGCGCCCGCTGGCTACAGGCAAAGCTCGGGACTGCGTCAATACTAATGTCCCGATATTATCGGGCGATATCAACGACTCATTGCATAATTCCTGGGCGCTTATAGGCACAGGCTGAAGCCCCTCAGCCGTCAGCGCTCGGAGCAGCCGCCCCGCCAGAGGACGCTGCATTCCTTCTTCGTAAAGGACGCCTACAAGCGGCCCCTTTGCCAGCAGAGGCGCGTATCTCTGTCGCCATTCGTGAACATAACGCCTTTGCTCTTCCCTGAGCGTTGCCTCTTCTGCTGTAATCACGCGTATGGGAGCTGTAAACATTATCGGCACAACAGGATTTGTCCATGTTTCGCCGTACCATATAGCGAAATGTATCTCTGGAGCCTCACGTTGTGCAGGAATTGTAAAAGAAAAGCGATGTCGTCCTGTGGCAGCTCGTTGCTGATGACTTTGCAGGACGATATTTCCGCTTTTCAGCTCTACATGCATCTGCGGCGGCGTCACGCCTGGGGCTAATATTGTTTGAACTTCCAGTACAAAATTAGTCTTTTCCGGAACAACGCGGGGCAAATCGGAAATGATGGACTCTACAGGCGCCGCTTTCCCTAAAGCGCTGCAGCCCAGAAACACAAGGAAAAACAAAATCATTTTTTGCTTCATGTACGTGCCCGTCCTTTTACAAAGCCTTTTTTAATTTTAGATGCTTATGAAGAAATAAATCGCCGTCTATTCGCACAGACTCCGGCTTTAAGGCCATGCCGTTATCTTTTAAGCATAATTTATATCCTTTTTGCTATTTGTCCTGTGCAGCGTATAAGCAAAGCAATGGGCCCTATTACAATAGGCATTTAATCTTACGACATTAAATCTTACGCCCAAGCCTGTCAAATCTCAAAAAAGGACACGTTCACAGCGATTTTATGGGCTTTTCGAAGCTCATAACTAGTGCTTGGCGGCGAGCCGCCGCAAATTTTCTTGCGCGCTCGCGATTAAATACTCCATTTCAGTCTGTGGAGCGATTTGTATGAAGCGCTTAAAAGAGGCAATGGCCTCCTTTCTTTTATTTGCCAGCCAACACGCCTCGCCCTTGTTATAATAAGCCTCAGCGTATTTAGGATTTAGCGCAATAGCTTTGTCAAATTCCTGAATTGCTTGCTCCAGCCGCCATTGCCGGCGATAGGCGTCACCGCGATTTTTGTAGGCCTCGGCGTAAAATGGATTTATAGCAATTGCGATTGTATAATCGCGCACTGCCTGCTCAAATTCTCCTCCATCAAAATAAGCCAGGCCGCGTGCATTATAGGCTTCTGCCAGATGAGGATGCAATGCAAGCGCTTTCTCATAATCTTGAATGGCAAGGGCAAGATGTCCGTAGCGGCAATGAGCGAAGCCGCGAAAAATATAGGCCAAAGCAAAATCGGGCGCCAAAACGATGGCTTTGTCCAGATCTTCCAAGGCTTGTCTTGCAGATCCCAATTTGGGATTGATAAAAAAGGCGCGCCCACGCCTGAAATACGCCAGCGCGTTGTCGGGCTGTAAGGCCAGGGCTTGCGCGTAATCCTTTTGTGCCCGCTGAATATCGCCCTGCCCTAAATAGGCGTCGGCGCGCCCCAAATAGGCGAAAATGTTGTCAGGCTGGCGAAACAAAACTTTATTGTAGGCTTCCAAAGCCCTGTATTTATAGCCTGCGTTCATGCACGCTTCCCCTAATAACCACCAATAAGAGGAGGCGTCAGCGCCTGCTATTTGTTTTATTTGTTCCATCCCTCGCACAAGAGCTGACAGACGCTGGCGATTGTGCATAGCCGCACGATTGACAATATCATAATAGCAAGGCAGGGAACTATATTGGCCCAAGCGCCACAGCGCTTGCTCCTGCAGCCAAACAGCGATAAGCCATTCATCCGGGCGCTGGAAAATTTGGGCGGATAAAGTCCGTATCCCTTTCCAGTCGTTTTGCGCCGCCGCTTGATGAAGCGCCATCCCCAAATCGGGCCCATATTTTGCCGCCCAGCATTCCGCCAGTCGTCGCACTTCCGCCCAATCCGCTGTTCTGATTGCCTGTATTAAGGAAGCTTCTATGTCCAGGCTTTTTTTCTCAGCAAGCGCTTCGCCGCCAAGAATCATCCATAATGTTATTCCCATTATTCCCATAAAAATCCATCTGCAGCGAGTCCTCATACACATCTGCTTTCGCCTCAACTTTACAATGAACTGATGCAATGAATTGCCTACTTTGAATTTAATGGCAAACTCGTTTCACACGAAAATCCTCTACAATTTTACATTAAGCCAAAGGAAAATAGCGAAAGATTTCTAAATTCCTAAAAAAGCAGGAGGCAAGAATTAGCGCAGATGTTTACACGGGGCGAAAATACAGCCAAAACTGTTCGTTTCAATTTGCAGCGCCTTTTGTTTATGCTGGCCATTCTATTTGGCTTGTTGGCCTGCTTGGCTGATGCTTGGGCGGCCGAAGAGATTATGCGGGAGGCGGAGGATTATAATCGTTGTGAGGAGCGTTTGCTGCCGCCCGAAATCATTTTGCGGACAAACGCCTCAGGAGAGCGTATGATTTGTGTGCGGGCTTTAGATACAGGCTATCCGACATGGCTGGAATACGATTTTATCGTGTCTGGGGGCTTATATGAAGTGCGTGTTCGTGCGGGAGGCAATAACAGCCGCCAAGCAGGCCTGCTGAGCCTGGATGGCGGCCCAAATGTGCTTATTGATGATGAGCCTGCAGGCGCTTTGCCACTGGATGCCTCTTTGCCAGCCGATGCCGCCGCCCGTTCCCAGCAGCTGGAGGAAAGCTTTCGGGAACATCTTGTGGGCTCCGTAAAGCTCACGCAAGGACGCCATCGTATCCGGATAACGCATGCCGGCCTCCATGGGCGCTCCAATGCCTTTGGGCTAGATTGGATTAAACTGACATCCGTAGAAAGCAGTTCAGCGCCTCAGCTTTCTGTGGGCAATCGCCCAGAGCCTGAAGCTGCGGCCGTATCCGCGCCTCATGAGCCTGTTTTCCTGCGCGTGCTGCAAAGCTATCGTTTCTTGGGGCCGCATGAAACGCCGTGCTTGGCTGTTGTGCTGTATAATCGGGAGGGGCCCCTGCGACTGAAAGGCGCATTGGCTATAGAGCTTGTAGCGCTCCAGAGAAAAGCAAGACGACTTTTGCGCCAAGAGGCTGTGGATTTGCCCCGCGGCGAAGCGAATTTTTGGCGTCTTGAACTGACATCAAAGCTTTTTCCCGCCCTAAGGCTTGGCCCAGGGACATATCAAATCGAAGCCATATTTACAGGCGCTCAAATGTCTCCGCTCCGGCATACGGCTGAATTTATATGCGCAAAGCTGGACACGCCTGGCTGGGCCAAGCGCGCGGCGACATGCTGGACAAGCTTTGGCATCGGCAGCGATTTAACGGCGGCTTTGCGTCGTGTGCAACAACTTGTGGAGCAGGGCATCACATGTACTGTCAATGCCAATGTGGAAGATTGGCTGGGAGAGGAAGCCATCAGCTATCCTTTCCGGGGCGATGATGAGCGCTGGCAAGCATATCTGGAAGGCGTGCAAAATCTGGGAGCCTGCCATCTAATGTATCATACAATGATTACAGTCAGCGAGCATTTCTATTATGAACATCGCGATTTTTGGGGCGGACGCAAGCCCTTTTATCATTGCTCCTGGCTGTCCATCTATCCCGATGCGCCCCAATGGAATCATTATCAGGCTGCAGATTTTGCCTATGCTCTGCGCCAATATCCTTTAGATGGCTTCTTTTTGGACAACGCCTGCGCCAGCGGCATGCCCGAGGGCCGCACAGAAGCAAGCGAAGCTGCCATCGCCCGGCATCAGCATGGCCTGCGCGCCGCCATTAAAGGCGCTAATCCCATAGGGATATTATATCCCAATTACAACACGCTCAGCCTGGAGGGCTTGCGCATTGTAAGTTCGGCCTGGGATGCTCATATGCTGGAAGGCTATCATCCCGCGCCGCAGAAGAAGCGAAGCCAATTGGCCTGGACAGTCCAGCATTTCGTGACAGTGGCTTCCCGCGTCCTTCGCCATACAGGCAAGCCTTTCTGGCCGCTGCTGTACACGCCTTCGCAATATACAGGCCTGGGCATTGCCGCCTGTGCCGCCGCCCAGGCTAATCCCGTCGGCCTCGTCAATGGCCCCTATTTGCGATTCTGGCAGCGGATCCGCGAATATATTTACGCTGATGATGTATTTCCAATGCCCGAAGGCGTTGTTTCCTTGTCCCCTAATTCGCCAGATCTCGCCGCTACGGCGCTCGTGAAGCTTTATCCCAACGGCGCCCGTGATTGGATTGTGCAGATTGTCAACGGGGGGGAGCACGAGGGAAAGCTGCAGGAGCAAGATGTAGAGCTAGAGCTTAATTTCCCCTCTTCTGAATTGCAGCGTCCAGCGTGGCTGCTACGCCCCGAAATGGATCGCGCCGAGCCCATCAGGCTTGCTAAGCCTCTGAAGCTTAGAGCGGGCGTTTGGACTGTATTGATCATTGCCGAAGAATTATTGCCTTCTGTGTCTCTTCAGCCCGCATGTCTGCGTCCTGTAGCCGGCGAAACATTGCCTGTCTCTGTTCAGCTACATAGTTGGACGGAGCCTCCTCTTGCTGTCTCTGGGCAACTATTAAGCTTGGATGGGCTATTAAGCTCGGGCCCGCCGCAACAGCTTGTCGGCAATAAAACAACGCTGAAGCTGTGCGCACAGCCACATCTTCCCGCTGTCAATCGGGAGCTGCTGTTGCGTCTGCGGCTGGAAAAAACAGGACGAGAAATTCAGATGCCCGTTATCGCCCGCGTGAGGCCGC
>CAZUOJ010000025.1:19336-35968 GCA_964622325.1 uncultured Armatimonadia bacterium | reverse complement strand
CGCGGCTGATTAATGCGGATGGAGAGGCATCGGCGCTGGGGCCGCAGATTACGGCAAAAGTGCGGGATCGCCAAGCGCCGCGGCCGGGCTGGCTTTGGGCTGAACGCCTCGGGACAGATGTTGTTGTAGAATGGATGCCGCATTGTCTGGATGCGGATGTCAAAAGGATTCGGCTTGTGCTGCCTCCCGCCGGCGAAGAGGCTCCTAAAGTCGTGCGCACATTAGTCGCGCGAGATCGGCTGGCAGGCAAGCGTCCTTTTTATAGCTTTGCGGGCTGGCTGCGAGAGACATTGAATTTGCCGCGTGAGATTACAAAAATCGGCGTGCAGGCCGAAGATGCGGCCGGCAATATAGGAGAAATCGGCTGGACGGATATTATCCCCGCGGCGCCGGCGCAGCCGTTGCCTCATGTGGCCCTATGGCTGGCGCCGCCCACGGAAAGCGTTCCCAAAACAGCCGAGCCGCCGTCTGCAGCAGCCTCATTAGAGCCCCGGATCATGCGTGGGCAGGCCAAAGGGCTGCAGCTGGTCGTGCGGCCGGCGCAGGAGCTCCATCAAGCCCGGATTGTATGCCGCGCCCTCAGAAGCCCCGACGGCAAGCAAGAAGCGTCGTTGTGGATTACAGCGCATTTTGTCAATTATGTGCATCTGGAAAAGAACTCTATAGCCACGCCTAAGGAGGAATTAGTGTGGACGGCGCCCGCGGATTTTCCTGATGAGCTCAGCGATGACTGGCTGCGGGATTTGCCAGCTGGCCAGGCACAGCCCGTTTATTTACGGATTGCGGTGCCCAAGGAGGCAGCGCCCGGTTTGTATGAGATGGAAGCGCAGCTTTTGACGCAAGAAGGGCGCGCGAGACTGCCGTTTCGTTTTCGTGTCGAGCCCGTGGCTTTGCCCGATCCTGTGCGCTTGCCTTTTGTTTATTGGTTCTCGTGGGGACAGCCCTGTAAGCAATTTGGCGTGGCGGAGCGTTCTGCCGACGGCTGGCGCGTGCTGTATCAATTAGGCCGGCTAATGCGCGCCCATCATCAGCGCGTTGTCGTTGTGCCCTGGAGCCTCGTGCGGACATGGCGGGCGGCGGACGGGACGCTGCATCATGATTTCCGGATTTTTGATCGTTTTATCCGGACAATGCAAGCCGCCGGCGTCAATCAGCTTTTTTGTCTGAGTCATATAGGCGGACGTACAACGAGCCAATGGGAATGTCCGACAATGAGCTCCCATCTGCATTCAGTACGGGATTTACACACAGGCCGGGCGCTGCCAAATATGGATTGCGTGGATTTATTGCCGGCGTTGCAGGAGCACATTGAGCGTCTGGGGCTTTTGGAAAAATTCTGTGTGCATGTGGCGGATGAGCCGATTCCTGTCAATGTGGAAAGCTATCGGGAATTGTCAGCGCGCGTGAAAGCGGCTGCGCCGAAGTTGCCGCGCATTGACGCCATTCATGTGCCGGATTTGCGCGGCGCCCTGGAGATATGGGTGCCGCAGCTCAATTATTTTGAGCAGTGGAAGGAGCAATATCGGCAAGCGCAAGCGGCGGGCTATAAAGTCTGGATCTATGTGGCGTGGGTGCCCCAGGGCAAATATCCCAATCGGATGATAGATGGCGGCGCCATCAAGCCGCGTATATTGCACTGGCTGAATGCCTTAGAGGATACGGACGGCTATTTGCATTGGGCGCTGAATCACTGGCAATATCCCCTGACAAGCCTGAATTCGCCGGGCGATCAATACATCTGCTGGCCCAGCCGGCGCTTCATTGCCAACAGCTCCCTGCGCTATGAGGCGGAGCGTGAAGGGCTGGAGGATTGTGAATTAATGTTTATGCTTCGAGATCTTTTTATGAAAGAGAAAATGACAGGCGCCCAGGCCCAGGCTCGGCTGGAAGCCATTGGCCGCAAAGCCGTGCGCGGGGCCCAGGATTACACGCATTCCTGGCAGGAGCTGGAGGCCGTGCGGGGCGAAATGCTAGATATCCTGGCGCGTTCTCCAGGCACGGCGAAATAAGCCATGCGTGCGTTCCTGTCGAGCTTTCCGTTGTGAAATAATGAGATTTACGGCCAGAGGCCAAAAATAGGGGCAGAGAAGTTTTGAGGAACAGCCGCTGCGCCTCTTATTTGAAGAAACTTCAATAATAATTAATAATTTAAAAAACGCCTTAATTGGCTCAAGAGGGCTATTTTTGCCAAAGCCTTTCATCTGCGCTATACTATTATGAGCAGCAGTGCCACGGCCCGGGCAGAGGGCCGTGTTGTGTCTTGCTGCAGCGAAATTATTTGCGAGCGAGGGCGTGACATTACAGTGGCGATGCAAGAGCAACAGTACAATTTTGCGGAAATAGAGCCTAAATGGCAGCAGCGCTGGCGGGAGGCGAAACTGTTTAAGGCGGAGATAGATCCGAGTCGGCCTAAATATTACGGGCTGGAATTTTTCCCGTATCCCAGCGGCGCCGGGCTGTCTGTAGGGCATTTTAAGAATTATGCGCCCAATGACGCTTTTTTGCGCTTTAAGGCGATGCAGGGCTACAATGTGCTGCATCCCATGGGCTGGGATGCTTTTGGACAGCCGGCGGAAAACGAAGCCATCAAGCGGCAGCGCAATCCCCGCGAGATGGTGCGCGAATACGCGGCGAATTACAAGCGCCAGCTCAATTTAGTGGGGCTGTCGTATGATTGGGATCGGGAAATCAATTCCAGCGATCCGGAATATTATCGCTGGACGCAATGGATTTTTTTGCTTTTGTACAAAATGGGGCTGGCATATCGGGCGACGGCGCCAGTCAACTGGTGTCCCTCCTGTCGCACTGTGCTGGCGAATGAGGAAGTGGTGGGCGGGCGCTGCTGGCGCTGTGAGGCGCTCGTGGAGAAACGCTACATGCCACAATGGTTTTTCCGGATAACGGCTTACGCGCAGCGCTTGCTGGATGATCTGGAGGGGCTGAATTGGCCGGAAGGGATTAAGGCGATGCAGCGCAACTGGATAGGGCGCAGCGAGGGAGCGGAAGTGGATTTTCCGGTTGTGGGCCACACGGAAAAGATTCGGATTTTCACGACGCGTCCGGACACATTGTGGGGGGCGACCTTTATGGTGCTGGCGCCCGAGCATCCGCTCGTGCCTCAGATTACAACGCCGGAGCAGCGGGCGGAAGTGGAAGCCTATGTGGAGCGCGCCCAACGGCAAACGGAAATTGATCGGCTGGCCGAGGGGCGCACCAAAACAGGCGTGTTTACAGGCGGCTATGCCCTTAATCCAGTGAATGGGGAGCAGATTCCCATCTGGGTGGCGGATTATGTAGTGATGGGCTATGGGACGGGCGCCATTATGGCCGTGCCCGCCCATGATCAGCGGGATTTTGAGTTTGCGCGGGCCTTTGGCCTGCCCGTTGTGCCCGTGTATCAGGATCCCAATAATCCTGTGCCGGGCGAGGAAATGACGGCGGCGACAATTCATATTGGGGTGGCGGTGCGGGGGCCTTTTGTGGGCGAGCCAGACAATGAAGAGACAGTGCGCAAAGTCGTGCGCTGGCTGGAGGAGAAGGGGTTGGGGCGCGGGGCCGTCACATACAGGCTGCGCGACTGGCTGATTTCCCGGCAGCGATATTGGGGCGCGCCGATTCCCATCATCCATTGCGCGGAATGCGGCGAAGTGCCTGTGCCCGAAGATGAGCTGCCCGTGCTTTTGCCGGCAGTGGAAAATTATCAGCCCACAGGCACAGGCGAATCGCCGCTGGCAGCCATTCCGGAGTTCGTCCACACGACATGTCCGCGCTGTGGCAAAGCTGCGCGCCGCGAAACAGATACAATGGGCGGCTTCGCCTGTTCTTCCTGGTATTTTTTGCGCTTTGCGGATCCGCATAATGACAGGGAGCCTTTTTCCCGGGAAGCCGTGGATTACTGGCTGCCCGTGGATATGTATGTGGGCGGCGCGGAGCATGCCGTTATGCATCTTTTGTATGCCCGCTTCTGGACGAAGGCGCTTTACGATGCGGGCCTTATCGGCTTTCAGGAGCCTTTCTTGCAGTTGCGCAATCAGGGGATGATGCTGGCGTATACGCCGGGGCGCTTAGTGCGGCCCGGGGAGGAGGGGATGCCGGGCGAAGAGGGAGAGGCGCCCATCGAAGATTGGAAAGTGCTGCGCCCCGAAGAGCGCGAAACGCTCCCGAAAGAGCAATGGGTGTGGCGCTGGGTCAAGATGAGCAAAAGCTACGGCAATGTCGTCACGCCCGATGAAGCCGTGGCACAATACGGCGCCGACGCACTGCGCGTGTATATTATGTTTGTGGCGCCGTTTGAGGAGACGGTGCAATGGAGCGAAGAGGGCATTCGCGGCTGTATGCGCTTTTTGGGGCGCGTGTGGCGGCTGGTGTTGCGCCACGCGGAGGGCTTTAATCCTCAATCCTGGCGCGCCGCCATTGCCAGTGTCAGCGGCCCGGAGCTGGAATTGCGCCGCAAAACGCATCGGACTATTCTCAAAGTCACACAGGATCTGGAGGATTTCGCCTTCAATACAGCCGTGGCGGCATTGATGGAATGGACGAATGCGATGTATGAAATCTCCAATGCCTTAGCGCCCGGGGAGCGTTCGGCGGCGCTGGATGAGGCAATAGAGCATCTGTGCGTGCTGTTGTCGCCCTTTGCTCCGCATCTTGCCGATGAGCTGTGGGAGCGGCTGGGACAGCAGGGCTTTTTGTATCAGCATCCCTGGCCCCAAGCGGATGCGGAGCTGGCCGCCAGCCGGGATATGATGACTATTGTGGTGCAGGTAAACGGCAAGCTGCGGGATCGGCTGCAGGTCCCGGCCGATATGGAGATGGCTCAGATTGAACAGCTCGCCCTGGAGCAGCCCGCCATCCGTAAATATACAGACGGCAAGCACATTGTCAAAATCGTGTCCGTGCCCCAAAAGCTCATCAATATTGTCGTGAAATAAAGGGCAGGATAAAGGCAACAAAAGCTTTTGCCCAAAAGCCGCCCCCAAAGTTAGCGCATAAGGTGGCATTATTTATATGTCAGGCAAGAAGGCTTTCGGGCGCGTGTCCCATAGCCCGCCATAACATAAAAAGAAGAGCATTTCTTCGGCTGCGGAAATTTTCAAACAGTGGCCGCAAGTTCCCCAGAAAAATCGCTTTGCCCGAAGAAAGAACGCCACAACGCTTCAGGAGCTATTGGCTGGCCAAAATTATGACATATCCGAGGGCGGAGAGGAAGAGCAGCAGGAGGCTGGCCAGAGGAAGCAGGCAGCCCAGGCCGCGGAGGAGCATACGGCCTAATTTGCGTTCACGGCCCGAGCGGGATAGGGGAAGGCCAATCTTGTGCGACAGCCGCGCCTTCATCCCCGCCAGGCCCAGCGCGCGTTTCCAGGAAAACGAAAAGCCAAATTTGCGTCCCATCGCCGCTGCAAAGCTTCCGTTCAGGCAATTGTAATATAGCGTGTCCCCAATATATTTATGCGCCCGGCCGGCGCAATGTTCCTGCTGCGGAAGAAAAATGATCCAAATCTTTCGCGCAAGAGAGGAAGTGTGTGCAGAAACGCCAGCTTGCCGCACTTTTCGGAGGATTTAGTGAGCAGATACAGATAATCCTGTTTTAAAGCATAAAGAGACACAAAAAGCGCCGCCGCCCAAAATAATTTTCCCGAATGCGAATGAACATAATGCCCCTTAGCCCCTGCCAACAATCACAAAAAGCCTGGCCTTTTGCGTCGCTTCTGGCACTAAAAGCCGCAAAAAAAGCAAGATAATGGGCGGGCAGCGGGAATGTTTGGGCGCCCTGCAAGCACTAATACAATACAGGCAAGCAGAACAAATGGAGGAAAAAAATGAGACAGGTGCTGGAAGTTCTGGCTGGATTAATGTTTGTGCTGGGGGGCGTATCAGGAATGAGCGACGGGAGCGCGGCGGAATATCCGCTGCCAGTCAAAGCGGCCCTGGCGCGGCTGGCGCGCGTGACGCAGATTCCTGTGGAGGAGATACAGGTCGTGTCCTGGGAGCCGGTGGAATGGCCAGATGCGTCGTTGGGCGCGCCGCGTCACGGCCGGATGTACGCGCAGGTCATTACGCCTGGCTATAAGGTGATTTTGCAAGCCCGCGGGCGGCGCTATGAATATCATACCGATATGGGGCGGCGCGTGGTGCTGGCCCGGGCCGAAGACATCCAGGAGGAGGCAGTGCCGGTGGAAAAGGGGATAGAGGCTGCTGTGCCGGATGCTCTTGTCGCACGCTGCCGCGCGGATCTGGCCCAGCGTCTGCACGCCAAAATAGAGGATATTCGGCTGGGGCAGGCGGAGGCAGTCATTTTCCCGGACGGCTCGCTGGGCTTTCCGCGGCCCGGAGAAGTGTATACGAAGGCGCTGGTGCGGGGCTGGCAATTGACGCTCTTGCACGGGGAGACGCCGTATCTCTATGCGGCGGCAGGAACAACTCTTCGCTATGGCGGGCCAGCGGCGGCGCGCGAGATTTCCGCTCTGTACATTGAGCCCCTCCCCGATGAGCCCAATCTGAACGGGAATTTAATGCAAATCGCCCTGGCCGGCGACAATCCGCGGCTGATTTTGCGCGGCGTGAGCGATTATCGGCCTCAGCCGGATGGCTCGCTGCTGGCGATGCGGCGCACTTCGCGTTCGAGTCATGAGCTTTTGTATCTGGCGCCGGGGAAAAGGGATGAGCCAGTGAAATTGGCGGGCGGATTTACCTTTGCCGATGCGGCCGTGTCGGCCGATGGCCAACAATGGGCGGCGCTGGCGCGCAGCTGGATTGGCGATCCGTGGAAGCTGATTCGGGGTCCGCTGCCCCAGGCGGCGCAGGGCGAGACTGTGGCCTTGCCCGAAGGGCTGCCGCTGCGCGTATACTGGCATACGGAAAATCCCATTGTGTGCGTGCGCCAGGGCAAGGAGAAGCGCTATTATGAGCTGCAGGGGGGCGCTTTTCAGCCCGTTTCCTTTCAGCCTCCGGCAACGGAGGAGGCCGTGCTGTCCCGCAGCCATCGCCTGGCTGTGGAAACAAAGCGTGCGGACAACAAATATGTGACCGAAATCGCCTTCTTGTGGTGGGATGGGGGGCGCCGGCCCTGCGCCGAGATTCCCAATTTCGCGGCGTATGAATGGGCGCGGGGCGCCGGGCAGTTCCTGGTGTTGTCCGGACGCGAAGATGAGGATCAGTTGTATTATAAGGGCTTTACAGTGGATTTGCGGACGGGCGAAGTGTTGCCGACGGTGGCGGAAAGCGGCGGCCCCGTCCGGCTGTGGCTCGTCCCCAGCCCCGCCCCCATCGTCATGAAAAGCCCCTAGGCGCCCCTTAAAGAGCATAGTTTCTGCGCCGCACGACAATGTCAATATAAATGAAAAACGGATAGCCCCGTTAGTCGGGGCTATTATTATGTTGGGGTTCTGCATAAAAAAGGCGTGCGAAGATACGCACGCCTTGTGTTGAATGTCAGCGGAAGTTGTGCAAGAAAATGTAAAACTAATAGCCCCAGTCGGGATGATAGGGGCCGTCCATGATGCAATCGCCCAGGCGATGGAAGCGGAGTGTGACGGAATGCGGCAGGCCGTCCTGCAGCAGTGTGCGAATGTCTTCAGGGTTGCCCAGACGCCGCATTACGCTCCAGCGAGCGGCCTGATCATCGTAGGAATTGCCGTCCCATATCGTCAAGCCATCCGCGCCCTGCTCGTATAAAGCCGCGGCCTGTTGTAAAAGGAGCGTTAAATTGGGCGTGTTCCAGCCGATAAAAGTGGGCTTGACAGGCACCTTGGCCGGGCCGCAGACGGCCTTGAAGAAAGCCATGTCATATTCCCGGGCGGAGCTGCCGCCTGCATGCAAATAGGGCATGATTAAATCAACCAGTTTTTGTTCTATCCACTGGCGCACATCTATCCCGTAGCGCTTATTATCGGCTTCGTTCGCCATAATCATTGCGCTGAGCTGCAGCCGCACGCCGCGCCGCTTGCCCTCTTCATCCAGCATAGCCCGGATTTCCCGCATAAAGGTCGTGATGATTTCCGCCCGCAGGGCGAGGATCTGGGGATCGTTTTCCGGCACACTCAGGACATCTTTTCCATAGCGCGCCTGGAACAAATCGGCAAAAGGCTTTTCATAGAGCACATACGGCACGCCCCGCACATACAGGACACAGGCGCCATCCGCCCCGAAGCCCACGGCTTCGCGCAGCACTTCTATCAAATGCGCCCGCACCTGCGGCACGGCCAGACTCATTCGCGGCACGGGCGTGCCGTCGCGATCCACACATCGCCACTCGGGATGCTGGCGATAAAAACGGCTGGTGAAAAAGCTATCCAGCGGAGGGCTAATCTCCCACGCGCCCGGGCGAATGGCGACATGCACTTTCATTCCCAGGGCCTGCGCGCCTTCCATCAGCACGCGTGTGGGATTGATCTTTTTTCGCGCCAATATGCCAATCGCCTCCGCATAATTGCGATCGCCGTCCCGATCAAATACTTCCAAATCCTGCCCCAGCATCTCCCCCACGCGCGAGGGATAATTGGTCATATCCGCCCCGCCCATCTGCAAAATCAGCGTGCCGTAATCTGTGTCGCGATAGACTTCTATTTCCCGCAACAGATCCTCTTTTGTGACGCAGCGGCGATCATAAATGAAGCTGAAGCCATCAATTGTGGTGACGAGTCGTTTATGTGCGGCCTCGCCAAAGCGCGCTTGCCAGGCGGCAGCCTCTTCGGAGGTCAAAGGCACGAGCTTGACATAGGCAACGCCGCAGCCGGGGCCCCGAGGATGGCGGCTGATATGCAGGCTCTGGCCTGTAAGATTCGCCACTTTAAAGAAGGCTTCTTCGATAGCGCCCGCCGTGCGCACCCGCGGCACATAGGCGGGATCGCCTGAAAGCCGCAGGAGCGCCTGGCAGCCCAAATATGCCGGATCCGCCAGGCCTACATAAATGGCATGCCAGCCCTGGACATTCAGGGGCAAAGTGAGTTCGGGCGGCTGGCTTTCGAAGGAAGCCCAGATCAGTTTGCCGGCGATATGGCCAGCTTCATAGGGAATCAGGCGCCATTTTTTCCGGCGCGCCTGCAGACTCAAAGCCGCCGCAGGCTGGCAACGGCTCATATCGGTGATAAGAATAGGCTGCATGCCATTTTTCCATTCCAGCGCCGCCGCGCCCGTGCTGAAGAAGGCCTCTTCCCATGTCACCTCATCACAATCCAGTGTTCCGCTCCGGAATTGGCCCACAATCGTCACCCAGATCTTTTCAATAGGCCATTGCGTTTGCGGCACAAGCCGCACGGAAAAGCGTCGCCAGTCATACGAGCCGCCCGGCACATCCACATATATTTGGCTAGTCTCCGCATAGGGGCGGCCCTTGTAATGAACATGAAAATAAAAACGGGCAAAATCCTCAGGGCCGAACTGGACTTTTTGCGCCCGGAAAAACGCGCTGACGCGATAAATGCGCGTGGGGACAGCCGGCAGCTCCTGACGAAAGGCATGCGCCACGCCATCCCCCACAATCCGCAGCGCGCGCTGGCCGCGATAAGGCTTTTCGGTCGTCAGCGTCGCCAGCGAAAAACCGCTTGCCGCAGTCCAGCCCACGGGCTGGCCCTGCTCGTCAAGCTCCTCAAAGCCACTGTTAATAATGGGCGATTGCGCATCCGCTTCTTTGGCATAAAGCATACACATCAGCATCCCACTCAGAAGGATAAGAGGAAAAATTTCCCGTCGGCTCATTTTTTTCACTCCCATAGTTTATCAATAGCAGCTTTCGCCCGAGCGGCTGTTTCTTCGGGCGGCAAGGCCCACAGCTCAGGATTGAACAGCTCAATGGAGAGAGCGCCATCATAGCCGTTTTCCGCCAGATAGTGCAGCGCCTCGCGCACCGGCAAGACGCCTTCGCCGGGCAGGACGCGATAACTGTCATCCATCTTTGTGATATCGCCCGCGGGGACATCGTTCAGATGCACACAGGCGATTTCGTCTCCGCGGGGAAGCTTAAAATCTTCCACGCACGCGCCGCCTCGAAAGCTATGGAATATGTCAATCAGCAGCTTGCCATAAGGATGATCCGCCGCCCGCACCAGCTCCAAACCTGATTTTATATCATGATATTGCTCGAAAGCCCCAATGTATTCCAGCGCGAAAATGACGCCATATCGAGCGCCAATGTGGCAAATGGCACGGAAGTCTGCGGCGGCTTGTTCGGGATCGCCACGGCCCGAGGAGGCGCAAGCCACAATCACAGGACAGCCGATTTCCGCCGCCAGCGCCGCCCGCTCCTCCGCCGCCCTCAGCGCCTTTTCCCGCGCTTCTCCCGTCGCCCACATCCAGCCTCCCAGATAACACATCTCCTCAATGTGCAGCCTGTCCGCAAAGACTTTTAGCCCCTCTAAAGAGCCGTCCTGTTGCTTAAGCTCCCGGAGCGCGTCATGCCACACGCCCACGCCGGCAAAGCCTGCCGCCGCCGCGGCCTGGAAAGCCTGGAGGGGATGAATTTCTCGGCCTAAGGTAATCGTGTTCAGCGCCGGCCGCATGACGGGCCTCTCCTTGTATCATAAAAAATTGTCCCGCATAGATTTATCTTACATTTCGTATTTTGTGTTTATTTTCCTTTTTCTGAAAAAGCGAAAAAGAAGTGGGGAATGTGAAATCGGGGAAGTCTGCTCCACGGGGGAAGAAATTTGCTTCGGAGGCCTATACGCGGGGATAATAATCTCGCAGGCGAGGACGCCTGCGCTACAATCTTGGAAATGGTGCTACGGACGCCTGCGCTACAATGTTAGGGATAAGGCTGCAGAGGCGCCTGCGTTACATCTTTGGATTACGCGGCAGAAGAGGCGAGAGGCTTGTGCGGCGCGAGAACAATTTATGCCTCATCAGAGAAGGACATCTGGGCCACGCAGAGAAAATATGCAGCAGCGAAGCCTGCAGTGTGCGGCATACAATTCTGGCATGTGTGCCGGCGTCAATGGGGCGTGCCGGCAACGCCGCGTTTTTTCATTCCGCGCGGGGCACAGCCCTTTTAATATCGCAACGGGCTAGCGTTTTGTCTGCGCCATTTCTGCCGCAATTTCGCTCCAGCAATGTGTAATTTTGGCTATGAGGAAAATTCCGCGTGAATGAAATTCGCTTTGCTATTCTCAGATAAATTTTGCGCGCGGGCAAATAATTGAAAACAAACAGGAGAAGCTGTATGTATCCCAAAAGCGTGTTGTGGCTTAAATGTCTGGCCGGGCTTTTTGTCTTGATTTCGGCGGGAAGGGCCGAAAATGGGGGCGTGCTGCCTTCAGCATCGCTTCCGCAGCGCCTCATTGTCGAAGCAGAGGATTTGCAGGCGAGGGGCGCGTGGAAGGCCAGGCCCTGGGAAGAGAGCTATTTTTGCGCCAGCTTCGCCAATACCTTTATGTCGCGGCAGGCTTTTTTAGGGGCGCCGGCGGATTGCCCGCTTTCTGAAGCTACAGGGGAAATTATTGTGCCGAAAACAGGCCAATATCTATTGTTTGCGCGCTATGCCTGCCCTTATATGCATGAGACGGCGTTTACAGTGCAGATTAAGCAAGGCGGGCGGCTTGTGGGGAAGCACATCTTTGGCCGCCTGCAGGCTGTAAAAATCTGGCCTTTTGGCGGCGGCTTTCAGCCGATGCCGACTTATAGCTGGGGCGGAGGGGATAACATGGTGTGGGAGGGAGGAAATCAGCCGCTGTCCTTGCAGGCCGGGCCGGCGCAGATCAGCCTGCTGGCCGGGCCCCAAAATCCGCCGGCGGCCGAGCGCCAGATCGATGTCCTGCTTTTGGCTCCCCAAGAGGACGCGGAGGTGGCCCAACGGCTGCAACGCTGGAGCTATTTGCCGCTCGATGGGCTATTGACGCATGCGGGCGAATTGTTCCTCCGGATAAGCAATCCGCCCTCCGGCCGGGGCCCCTTTATCATTCGGCTGACAACAATAGAACATAGCCCCTACTGGATACATCAGCGCCCCTGGCGGACGCCGCTTGTTATTGGCCACGCCGGCGTGATTCAGGGCAATCCCAGGCCCGAAGACGCCCTCGCGCCGGGGCAGAGCACGCCCTGGATGGAAATCGGCTCCCGTCTGGATCGTCTGAACGAATCGACGCTCCTTGTGCAAATGGCTTATTCGGGGCAGACCTCAGGCTGTGATGTCGTCCTGGAATTTGCCGTGCGCGATAAAATGAATAAGCCGCGATTGTTGCGGCGCCTGTCGTATGCGGATGCGACAACACAGCTCATTCGTGTGGCAGTGCCCGGCAATCTGCGTTCCCCGCTGGGCATTCGGACAGCCGAGGAGGATCTGGAGCGCCTGCTCGTCTATGTAAAAAGCTTGCCCAAATTTGGCCGCACGCCCTCGCTTATCGGCATTCGCGGCGTATTTACATCGCATTTTACAGGCACGGATACATCCGTCCGTGTGCAAAAACTGGCGGAGCAAATTCGCCGCGAGCTGATTGGCGAGGCCGGGGAAGCGGGATATAAAGTCACAAGCCTGGGGGATGAGATTCATCTGCAGCGCGCCAGGCCGGATGAAGCCCTGAATGCCGCCTTTCGGGAATGGCTGAAGGCGAGGGGCGAAAAGCCCGAAAGGCTGCAAACAGATCCCGGGCAGAGTCTGGATCCCTGGGCTGGCGTCAGGCTCAATTATGATTGCCAGGAAACGAATCCGCGCTTATGGTTTTTGTCCCAGCTTTTCGGCTATGAGTATGGGAGCCTGCGGGAGCTGAAAGAGAAAACAGAAAAAATCACGCGGGATTCGGGCGGCGCCATGCGCACTGGCGCCAATTACAGCCCCCATCCCTATTATTGGCCTGTGGAATATCAATGGATCCGTCCTTTCAAGTTGGGGGCGCTGACAATGCCCTGGACGGAAGATTATGTCTGGGGGATTCCGGAGCTCAGCCCGCAAGTCGTGGGCTATCTGATGGATGTCTTCCGCTGTGCCGCCAAATATCACGATTTGCCGATTGTCTGTTATATCATGCCGCATATGCCGGGCAATACGCCGCGTAGCTTTCGGCTGAGCTATTATGAGGCTTTAGCTCATGGCGCCAAGCTCCTGGATCATTTCTGCGTCACGCCTGTAGTCACGGCTTATACAGAAAATTATGTGCGGATTGAGGATCTGGCGATGTATCGCGAAATCCACAATCTGGCGCGGGAGCTGGGGCAATTTGAAGAAGTGCTGTATTATGGAAAAGTGCGGCCGGCGAAAATTGCGTTGCTCATTTCCGGCGTCACGGACATCTGGAATCCCTCTGTCAATTTCAATCAGGAGCGCAAAGCCATCTATTATGCGTTGCGGCACGCCGGCTTTCCTGTGGATTTTGTGACGGAAGAAGACATTGCAGCGGGAGCCCTGGCGAATTATCGGCTGCTGTATATCAGCGCCAGCCATTTTCTTTCGGACGCAGTGCCGGCGCTCACGGAATGGATTCGCGCGGGCGGGATTGCTGTTTCCTCGGCGGGCGGGGGGCTTCTGGACGAGGCGGGGCAAAGCAATGCGGCCATGCTGGCCCTGTGGGGGCTGCAGAGCGCTTCCCTTACAGAGCAGGATGCTATTCCCGATTTCAAGCAGACATTGCCCTGGCTGCGGCCTGTGGAGGGCGTGCGGCTGCAGCTGCCGGGCGCGCCTGCTGTCCAGTTCCCGGCCTACGGCCTTGTACAAAAGCTGGAGCCCACAGCGGAAGCCCAGATTGTGGGGCAATTTCATGACGGCTCCCCGGCGGCTGTCCTCCATCGGCTGGGGCGTGGCCAGACGCTCCTGATAGGAGCGCTGCCGGGAATTGCCTATGTGGCTCCCGCCATCCCCCGGCGGCCCTGGGATCGCCAGACCCGCGACGAAGGCTTCAATCATTTCTTGCCCACGGAATTTGACGCCGCCGTCCAGCAGGCGCTGTTGTGGGGCGTGCGGGAAGCGAAGGAAACGCCGGATATTCAGCTCTCCGCGCCGCTTGTGGAATGGAACGCTATTGACAGCGAACGGGGCACGGCGATTATGCTGATTAATTGGACAGGCCGTCCCCTCCCACGCTTAAAAGTCACGGGACGAGGCGCGCTCGGGAAAGCGGAAATTTTCTCCGTGCAACAGGGACGTCTGCAGCCGCAAGTGGGGCCCGACGAATGGACGGTGGAGCTGCCCCTGGCGCTTACCGATTGCCTGCTCATCCGGCCGGCCGCCGCGCCCTGAAATGATACGCCCCTGCTTCCCTAGCGGGGCGCCAGGACTGCCGGAAATTATGCCGTCCGTCTTCCTTTTTGGGGCGTCTGGGCCTGCAAAGCCCTGCTCATTTTTACGCCCTGATAATTTCATGCCCTTGCAGGCAGGGGCGTTGAAGTTCCCATTTGATCCCGGCATTTTCCCGGCGCTTATCTGCAACTGTGGCGTATCCTTTTTGTGCCGCAGGCTTTCCTAGTTCGTTCGGCCACAAAGCGAAAAGGAGAGTCGCCGCGGCGACTCTCCTTTTCTTTTTTTTAAAGGGCATTTCGCTTCAATTAAAGAAGCAGCTATTTTGTTTTAATACACGCCGCAGTGCGTGGGGGGCAGCTTCCATCAGCGGCGGGCAGACAGGCCGTGGCTCTTTGCTTTAAATCGGCCTGGCGGCGCAGGACTACATATTATTTTCGCCCGTCCCAGCGCACGCAGGGCTGTGCCCCCATTTGCGGGCGCGTCGGATTATTCGTTCACTTTTTTCAGCAATTTGCCCTCCACAGCCTCCTTTTCCACTTCTTTCAGATAACGCAGCACATATTTTGTCTGCCACACTCCGCTGGCGGGCAGCTTCACATACGGATACATCCATTCGATGCTGAGTTCGTCCGGCTTCGTCCGATCGCGCCAGCTGTAAAACTGAGTGACGGAGGGCTCGTCTATTTGGCACAGCACGGCTTCTTTAGTCACGGGGTTGCGCTGAACAATCCAGTCTCCTGTTGTCTCGCCATTGCGCTGCGCTTTTTCAAAAGATTCATTTCCGGGCAGATAAGGGGCGCCGGGCTTGGCCCAGACAATCTCCTGGAGCGGCGCCTCCGTCACTCCTGCTTGCGTCCGCATAAGCACTTGCGGATACTGGCGCGGCTGGGAGCGCGCGAGTTCCTCTTCTCCCAGCTGGAACATATGATGGCTCCAGTAGGAGAAGCCGACTTCGGGCGCGGGACCGGGATTTTCAATCTGGACCGTGATTTCGAGATCCGTTCGGTCCGCCGGCACCGCGATTGTCTTAGTGACGACTAATCCCTGCAAAGAAGGCGTATGCTTTTTCTGGCGCAGGCGCAGATAAGCTTTGCCGCCGTGGATTTTGGCGTCCACGAGCTCATAGGCGGTGCTTTCATCGCCCGACCAGTGCGCATCCGCGGGACTCCAGAACAGGTCGAGGGCGGCGCCGCCATAGGGCGGAGTCCAGCGCACGACCGTGCGGTTGCGCTCTTTAATTTTCCAGTCGCTGATGACCCCGCCATTTTGCAGGCGCACCCAGACTTGCTGCTGCGGAGTTTCGATCAGCACCGCCTTAGCCTTGTCCGAGCCCACGATATCGTAGCGGATGCTCATCCCGGCGCGTTCCGCCAGCACTGCGCCCGTCGTGTCCGGCTCCTTGTATTTGGCGTAGGCGGCGAGCAGGGCGCTGGCGGAGACCTGTCGGGCGCCCGGCGGCACCGGCAGGCTGGCGGGCTGAATGAGATAGAGGCTCACGCCATAATGGGGCGCCGTCCGGAGCACGATGCCTGCTTTCAAATCCTGCTCCGAAAAAGTCGGGCGATTGCCCTCGCGCCCAATGAGCTGATGCGCCGCCACATCGTAAAGGCGATAGGCGCCCCGGGGCAGTCCGGACACTCGAAGGCGATAATAGACCTCCGTGCCCGTGTCCAGATTAATCAGGCCAATCAGCCTCCTGGCGCCGTGGGCATAAGCGCGATAGAGGACAACCTGATTAAAGTCAGGAACAGGAAAGACGCGCTTGGCGGTGCCGCTGAGCAGCGTGAAGGTGCGCTTGGGCAGGGGAGTCAGGGCCACTCCCGCAGGATCCGCTTTCCCCGTAAAGAGGATATCTTCCACCTGCGCCAGCTCGCGGAAGCCCCGGGCCAGCCAGGAGAGCTGCAGGGGGCTGAACTCGCCCAGCCAGTAACACACCCCGCGGGCGCCGCCCAGCGCCGTCGCCAGATTCATCGCCCGCAACACCTCGCCCGGATCGCCGCCGGGATAATAAAATTCCCGCCCCTGGCCTAACAGGCAGGGCATGAGCGGCACAGGCAGGGCGGCGCTGAGCGCGCGACTCCACTGCAAATTGTCGCGCGTCTGCGACACCCCGTGGCCATACCACATCGGCATAATGACATCCATCGCCTCCGGCAACCGCCGCAGGGGGAAGGGGAAGATCAAATAAATCATCCGGCCCAGCGCATCCTTTTCCAGCGGAACCATCTCGGAGAGCATGTTGGCGTCCGTAGTGGAATAGGGGCTGCCCGGCAAAAACTGAAATTGCACCTGCGGATTGCCGGCCTTGGCGGCCCGATAATAGAACTGGACTAAGCGGAGCGTCTGGGCCGCGCGGAAGTCATACCATTGCTTGCGATAGCGAGCCCAGATGAGCTGGGGCGTGAGCGCGGCGGGATCCAGCTGATACGCCTGCGCAAAAGCGCGTATGCCCGCCGGCGAAAAGCCCGTAT
>CAZUOJ010000025.1:0-19236 GCA_964622325.1 uncultured Armatimonadia bacterium | reverse complement strand
CGCGCGCCGGCCTTGAGCAGATTCTCCAGCGGCGACTCCCACCAGGGGATTGTATTGAAGCCCGCCCGTTGCAGCATCCGCAGCACGGGCCGGAGCTTGTCTGGCTGGACATTGAGAATGGAGCTTTGCCAGAGCCGGACCTGAAAGCGCTGAGGGGCCGTGAAGGCGGGCAGCTCCGGCAACAGCTTGATGGGCAGCGCGCGCTCCGGCTCCGGACCTTCGGGCGTCTCAAAGTGCCAGACAAACTCTCCCGGATCCTGACGATCTTGGGGCGTCGGACGGGGCAGCCAGTGCGTAAAGAAACTCGCCCAGCGGTCATAATTTTTGTAGGTAAGAGGCGCAAAGCGATAGCGCCGATAGGGGCGTCCCGCCCGCGTCACCTCCTGCACCTCGGGAGCCGCCATCTCCCGGGAATAGGACAGCGTATACGAATACAGCTCCACATAGGCCGGCACCTCCACCACCGCCTGATAGCCCGCGGGCAGCTGCCGGGGCGCGCTCTCGCCGACCGGATAGCCGATATTGGCGGAATTGGGCATGCCTTCGAGCATCCAGGCAGCCCCTTCATCGCACATCGGCCAGATTTTCGATTGCCCCGGCGACGCCGCCCCGGCATTCGTGGCGCCCAGCCAGGCCACTAAAATAAGCCCCAAAACGCCCATCTTGACTCCTTTCCTTTTGTTTCCTTTCCTTATTTCGTGTGCTCCCGGCAAGCCCGCCGCTTACGACGCAGGACTCTCCCCTAGCCTTCTGATCTCCAGATTGTCCAGCATCCCCACGAAGTTATCCTGAGGATAAAATACGCCCTTGCGACTGACGGCGTCCCACCACGGCTGATCGCCCAGATAAAAGGCCTCGCCCGTCTCCACCGCATACGGCACGCAGAAATCCAGGGAATAATCCTGAATGACGCCATCGACAATCAGCAGGGCGCCCTCGGGCGCATAATACCATTCCAGGCGATGCCAGCGAGAAAGCTCGACAGGATCACTTTCCAGATTGATTTGTTCGCGCCGGGTCAGGATATGTATGCGTACGCGGCGGTCCAGGCCCAGGCGGAGCGCAAACTTCGTGTTGCCGGGCGTCCCGGCGCTGCAAAAAGTCAGGAAGTTGTGATCTTTGGGCAGAGCGTCCAGCCGGAAATCGAGAGACAGATGGGCGCGCCGCGGCAGCCAGATGCCGTAATACACATACATCTCCGCCGCGCGTTCCTCCGGGAAGAGGAGAGCCTGATCAGCCACATTCTGGGCTTCCCTGGCGCTCGGAATGAGAGAAATCGGGCCCGTGATACGCCGTTCGGCCGGGGCGTTAAAATCATCCTTCAAAGCCACGCCCACCACCGGCAGAGCCTCCAGGCGCCGCCGCAAAGAAAGCGCCTCGGGATCCTGATCAAAGCCCGCCGCGCCCAGCATCCCGCCCAGCGTCATAAACACCCCTAACAGGAAAATGACTCTCACTGCTGTGGCTCCTTTAAAGCTTGTAAAGTGGGAGGAAAAGCGCTGCCTCTTTATTTTAAGCCCTCTCCTCTTGCCTTTTGGCAAGAAGGGCGAAAGCGCCTGGTCGTATGCCCTGCCTTGTAAGAGCGCCGCATGAAAGGCGCGGCCGCCCTTTGTCGTATCTTGCCAGCGCCCCCCATTTTGCCCTCAGGAACGGCCCGGGGCAGAGGCCTGCCCACTGTTAAACACTCCTATTGCCTGTTCTTATCCTTCTCTTTCATTCCTCTGCAGAATAGAAAAGTAAAACATTAATGTCAAGCTAATATAGCCATTTAATTTAATTTTAATTTTTCCATGCCGCCCTCTCGCCTCTTGAAAGCAAGCCAGCAGAGAGCGTGAAGGACTGCTTCCCTGAACAAGAATGGAGCAGGCGAAAGGCGCACGCTCCAGGAGCCATTTTCCGTCGCTTTGGCTGCGCGGGCTTTGTCCTGAAGAGTGGCAGGACTCCTGTGGGCAAAACGGAGATGGCTTTCGCCGCTCATAATCCCTTTTTTGCCGGAAAATTATTTCCCGCGCGAAGCCCGGCGCCACACAGCCTCAGCTCGTGAAATTAATTAAAGTGGAGCAGCAGAAGAGAGCGGCTTTTGTCCCAGCCGCTCCACTGTATTCTCAGTATTCTCATTATCGGAAAAAGCGTTCATCGTCGGCGAAAGAGCGCTTCCGGCGTGATTGGCTCCGCCAGCACTGGAAGAGGCGGCCAGGGGAGAGCGAATTGGGCTCCCGATTTGCGGCAAGAAAAAAGGGCTTTTGTGGGGGGCAGCGAAATCTAGCCATGGAGGGATATATATGCCAGATATTGTCTGTTTGGGCGAGGCGCTCATAGATATGGTGTCCACGGCGCCGGGGCTGAGTCTTGTGCAGGCGCCAGGCTTTGAAAAAGCCGCGGGCGGCGCGCCCACGAATGTCGCCGCGGGCTGCGCCATTTTGGGCGCCAGCGCCGGCCTGATTGCCCGCGTCGGCCAGGACGCTTTTGGCGAATTCTTGCGCCAGACGCTGTTTGATGCCGGCGTGGATTTAGCCTGTTTTCGGATGGATCCGGATTATGCCACACAGCTGGCTTTTGTCGCCCTGGATGAACGCGGCGTGCCTGATTTTGCCTTTCATGTCAAAAAAAGCGCCGATCAGATGCTCACTTTGCAGCCTGAAGATGGGGAATACATCGCTTCTGCCAGCATATTTCATTTTGGCTCCATTACGCTCATCCATGAGCCCGCCCGCACCGCCACCTTGCAGGCTTTGCATCAGGCTGGGGAAGAGGGCTTGTTGATTAGCTTTGATCCCAATTTGCGCCCGCCGCTGTGGCCCAATCTGGATCAGGCGTATGAGGCGATGCATGAAGTCCTCCCTCAATGTGATTTCTTGAAAGTCAGCGAGGAGGAGATGACTTTTTTGACAGGCCGGGAGGACATCGAAGAAGGAATTATCGCGTTATGGGAGCAGGGGCCGGCTGTTGTCGCTGTCACAAGGGGTCCCCAGGGCTGCGTCATCAGCAATGGGGATACAATCCTGGAGTTGCCTGCTTTCCGCGTGCCTGTTCTGGATACGACTGGCTGCGGGGATGCTTTTGTAGCGGCCGCGCTTGTGAGCTTTCTGGAAGCGTCGGACGACATCGCGGAGCTTTCCGAAGAGGCGCTGACAGAAATTTTCCGTTTTGCCAATGCGGCCGCGGCTTTAACGGCCACTGCCCAGGGGGCCATTCCCGCTTTGCCCACGCGGGAGGAAGTGCTGGAATTGCTGGAACGGGGCGAGGAGCTGGAAGCGCCGTCCGCAGAGGAGCAAAAAGAGGAGGAATGAGTGCCTGGGGGATATTTGGATTTGGGACGTGATGACGGACGATAGAATACAGCGGAGCGGGATTGACATAATATATTGAATATATTAAGATAACAAAAAGACCAAGAACCTTATTGTGAGCAAAAAATTTAATTCAAAAATTGGAGAGCCCGGCGTTTCACAGCCTTGTGTGGATAGCTGAAAGAAAAACAACTTCCCGTGGAAATTTTGCGCGCAAAAATGGCGTGCTGAGCCAGGATAGTTTCTTGTGAAAAGGAGAATTCGTTATGCCGCTAGTTACAGGTTATGAGTTGCTGCAGCCCGCCCTGGAGGGCGGCTATGCCGTGGGCGCATTTAATGCGAACAATCTGGAATCGGTGAAGGCGGTAATCGAGGCCTGCGAGGAGAAAGAAGCGCCTGTTTTTTTGCAAGTGTCGCAGGGCGCCATCAAATACGCCGGGCTGGAAGAAGCCGCCGAACTAGTGAAAACAATCGCCAAAAAGACCTCCATCCCGATCGCCCTGCATCTGGATCATGGCACAAGCTATGAACAGAATGTCCAATGTCTGCGCGCGGGCTTCACTTCCTTGATGTATGACGGCTCCAAGGAGCCCTTTGAGGTTAATGTGGCGACTAGCGCGGAAATCGTGCGAATGGCGCATGCGTGCGGCATTCCCGTGGAATGTGAGCTGGGCCTCATTCCCAAGATTGAGGATTATCTCACAGAGGAAGAAATGGCGCCAGTGCGCTGTGGCGAAGTGGAATGCGTGCTGGATTTGATGACAGAAGAGCAAGTCAAGCAGCTGTATGCGAATTTCACGGATCCGGATCAAGCCGCGGAATTCCGGGAGCGGACAAACTGCGATTCGCTCGCAGTCGCGATTGGCGCCATTCATGGCATGACCGGCCGCGGCGCCCGGCTGGATTTTGATTTGCTGCAAAGATTGATGGACAAAGTCGGCATTCCCTTCGTGCTCCATGCCGCCAGCGGCATTCCTCTGGATCAGATGAAGAAAGCCTGCGAAATGGGCGTGTGCAAAGTTAATGTCGCCACGCGCATTTCAATGGCGCTTTTGGAGGGCACAGCCGAGCGTCTGAAGGAAAATCCGGATGAAAAGGATTTCCGCAAAGTCTTTGATTTGGGGATGAAGAAAATCAAAGAAGTTGTGAGCGAATATGTCGATTTGTTTGGCTGTGCGGGCAAGGCGGGCAAAGGCTGGTACATTGGCCCCCAGGCGCCCAAGATTACCAAAGAGTCGCCCGAATAATAAATCGAATAACATAAAACCCGCAGAGCGCTCTTTTGCGCCCAGAAAAAACAAAATGGAAGCAAATAGACGCAAATAGACGCAGGACAATAAACTCTTTTGCCTAAAACACTATAAGGGCAACGCAAAATCAGGGAGCGAAAAGCAATTCAGCGGAGCTGGGGCACGAGCCCCAGCTCCGTTTTTTCGCCATAAAGGATTTTGCTTTTTTCAGAGATTTTTTAATAATTGACAGAATATCTTGCAAAGGCGTAACATAATCTTGTTTGTGCGCTGCTGGGCAAATCTTTTTAGAAAGGCTTAAACAATGAACACAGAAGACAAGCCGCCTGATGTCCCCCCGGCGCCGCCGCCCTCCTCCCCTGCGCCGGGCGCCCCCGGCCCCGCGCCCTCGTCCTCAGGCATGCTCCTGCTGGCCGCATTGGGCTATCCTATCTGGATCTGTGCTCTGATTACAGTGCTTGTGGAAAAACAAGATCGGGAAGTCCGCTATCATGGCTGGAATGCCCTGTTTTGGGGCCTGGCTTATCTTGTGGTGATGATAGGCCTCGGGATTGTAACAGCCCTCGTGCATAGCGTGCCGGGCTTGCCGCGCTTGCTGATGTTGATCATGAATATAGTGCCCTTGCTGTATCTTGTTTTGTCCATTGTCTTCGCCATCAATGCCTACAATCGGAAGCCTGTGAATATTCCTGTAATCTCCGATTGGGCGCGCCAGCAAGTCCGCTCCTGAGCGCAATGAAGCGCTGGGAAGAACAATTTAAACAGATAAGACACGACGCCGCCCTGTTGTTTTGGATTGCCCGGAAATAATGACAGCTTGCGAATGCTGTCATTATTTTTTTCTCAATTCCAATCCATATATGCCCTGTGTATAAAGGATGTTGTGCCGCAGATTAATCCCGCCGGGCGAGGCGCCTGCCGGAGCGTGAAGAGCCCCAATATGGGCTGTAGGCCCTATGCACTTTGATCCCAGGGATAGAGCGGGCCGGCGCGAAAAAGGCTAGGAGGAGGCGTATAAGGAGCTTTCGGGCTGTCTTCGTTGCGCCTCTAAGAGCGCCTTTTGAAGATAAGGGGCAGTGCGGGAGCGGGGACAGGCGGCGACATCTTCCGGGCGGCCCGCCGCTACAAGCTCGCCGCCCGCCTCTCCTCCGCCGGGGCCTAAATCGATGACATAATCGGCCGATTTAATCACATCCAGATTATGTTCGATAATGACGACTGTATGGCCCCGATCCACGAGCCGCTGCAAGACGGCCAGGAGCTGTTTGACATCCGCCACATGCAGGCCTGTTGTGGGCTCATCCAGCAGATATAAAGTATGCTCTCGCGCCGGGCGCGCTAATTCGCGGGCGAGCTTCACGCGCTGTGCTTCGCCGCCTGACAGCGAGGGCGCAGGCTGGCCCATCGGCAGATAGCCCAGGCCCACTTCGCAGAGGACTTGCAGCCGCCGCGCAATCCGCGGAATCGCCGCAAACAGCTCCCGCGCTCTGGCAATGGGCATTTCCAGCACTTCAGCAATATTGTAGCCTCGATAGCGGATATCCAAGGTTTCGGCATTATAGCGGCGGCCCTGACAGGCTTCACAAGTTATCCAGACATCGGGCAGAAAATGCATCTGTACGAGGCGGCTGCCCATTCCCTGACAGGCTTCGCAGCGGCCACCTTTGATGTTAAAGGAGAAGCGGCCGGGCTTATAGCCGCGGGCTTTTGCCTCGGGCAAGGAGGCGAACAGCTCCCGGATTAAATCAAAGGCGCCCACATAGCTGGCAGGATTGGAGCGGGGCGTGCCGCCAATGGGCGACTGATCAATCGCGATGACCTGATCAATATATTCCACGCCCAAAATCTCGTCATGTTCGCCCGGCTTGCCGCAGCCTTCCGTCCCGAAGCGCTGCGCCAGCCCGCGGAAAAGAATCTCTTCCATAAGCGTGCTTTTGCCGGAGCCCGAAGGGCCTGTGATGCATGTCATCACTCCCAGCGGGATTGCCACTGTAATGTTTTTGAGATTGCGCGCCCGGGCGCCGACAATCGTCAGCCAGCCCGCGGGCGCCGGATGTTTGCGTTGCGCCGGCCGGGCCGGAGATGCTCCCAGAGAGGCTTTGGCGAGCTGGCAGGGGGGCGGCAGCGGGCGCCGCTCGCGGGGCAGCTCGACCTGCAATTTGCCGGCCAACAGCTGCCCTGTAAGCGATTCCTGATGACGGGCAATCTGGGCCGGCGCGCCAGCCGCCACGACATGCCCCCCCTGAGGGCCCGCGCCAGGGCCCAGATCAATGATATAATCTGCCGCCGCCAGTGTCTGCGGATCATGCTCTACAACGACGACTGTATTTCCCTCATCCCGCAACGACTTCAATGCCTCCAGCACGCGCTCATTGTCCGAGGGATGGACGCCGACGGTAGGCTCATCCAGGACATACAGCACGCCTGTGAGGCCGGAGCCAAGCTGTCCAGCCAGCTTCACACGCTGAGCTTCTCCGCCTGACAGCGTCGGCGCTGCGCGCGACAAAGTCAGATAATCCAGGCCCACATGAATAAGAAATTGCAGCCGCCGGCGGATCTCGGGCAGGATTTCCTGAACTTTGGGACGCTCTTTGGGCGTGGGCTTGAAGGCCTTAAAGAAGGCTGCCAAATCGCGCAGGGGCAGCGCGCATAATTCCGGCAAAGTGCGGCCCCGCAAGCGTGCGTGCGCGGCTTCAGGCCGAATGCGAGCGCCATGGCACGCCGGGCAGGGCGCCTCCGGATCGTTCCAGGCGCTGCCCAGCCCATAACACGCCCGGCACCAGCCTTCTTGATGATTAAAGGAAAAGCTCTTGGGCGTGAGGGGCTCATACGCCGCGCCACAATTTTGACAGGAATAATGCCTGGAAAAGCGCCGCAGAGGGGGCGGGGCTGTGGCCGCAGGCGAGCCCTCTCCCGCTGGCTCGGCGACAAGCATAACTTCCTCGCCCAGCCGAAAAGCCGCCTCCACCGCTTCGGCAATCCGCGCACGCTGACGGGGCGCTATGAGGAGCCGATCCACCACTACTTCTATCTGATGCAAACGCCGCCGCGACAATTCCCCTTCATACGGCAGCCGCACGAGCTGCCCATCTATCCGGACGCGTTGCCAACCTTCTTTTTGGATACGCGCGAGCAAATTCGTATAATCTTCGTTTCCCTGGGGCTGCACCGGCGCACAGAGCAACACGGATTGTCCCTCGGCTTCCGTCAGGATAGCATCCACAATCTGGCTCACTGTCAGCGCGCCCACTTCCGCCAGACAGCGCGGGCAATGGGCCTGCGCACAGCGGGCATACAGGACGCGCAAATAATCATAAATCTCCGTCATTGTGCCCACTGTGGAACGCGGCGAATAGCCGCGCGTTTGATCCAGGGCAATTGCCGGCGGCAGGCCGGCAATGCGATCTAATTTCGGCTTCGGCATCTGGCTCACAAATTGCCGCGCGTAGGGCGATAATGTTTCCACAAAGCGCCGCTGCCCTTCGGCATACAGCGTATCCAGCGCCAGGGAAGTCTTGCCGGATCCGCTGACGCCGGAAATGACTGTCAGCTTATGCCGGGGAATGTGCACTTCAATGTTTTTGAGATTGTGTTCACGGGCGCCATAGACCGAAATTGTGGGCCCGGACGCCTCGGAAGCAGCTTTGGACTTCGCGGGCTTCTTTGCCCTGGGAGCTTCTCCAAGGCATTCGGAAAGCCTCTGCTTTTGCGCATAGGCTGCAGGAGGCAGCCTGCGCGGAGCGTCTGACAATGTTTCACGCAGCATATAGCCTGTCGGCGTATCTGCTTGCGCAACTTCTTCAGGAGTGCCCTGGGCAATGATGAGCCCGCCCTGCGCGCCTCCGCCCGGCCCCATATCAATAATCCAATCGGCTGTCTTAATCACATCCGGATGATGCTCCACGACAAGAACTGTATGGCCTTCATCCACAAAGCGATGCAGCACTTTTAAAAGCTGCTGCACATCGTGAAAGTGCAGGCCTGTTGTGGGCTCATCCAGGATATACAGCGTGCGGCCTGTCCGCGGGCGCGCCAATTCCTTGGCTAATTTCACGCGTTGGGCCTCGCCGCCGGAAAGCGTCGTGGCCGGCTGCCCTAAGCGAATATAGCCCAGGCCTACATCCACAAGCGTCTGCAGCCTGCTGGCAATGGGAGGGATTTTGGCGAAATGCCGGAGCGCCTCCTGGACTTCCATCTCCAGCACATCCGCGATATTCTTGCCAGCGTATGTCACTTCCAGCGTTTCCCGATCAAAGCGCCGCCCCTCACACACTTCACATGTAATCCACACATCCGCCAAAAAATCTGACTCCAGCCGAATCGCCCCATGCCCCTCACAGGCACTACAACGGCCTTCGGGCACATTGAAAGAAAAGCGGCCCGGGCGATAGCCGCGCCGTTGGGCTTCCGGCAGCCGCGCATACAAATCCCGAATATGCGTAAACACGCCCGTATATGTAGCCGGATTGCTGCGCGGCGTGCGTCCTATCGGATCCTGATCAATGAGCACGACTTTATCCAGATGCTCCCAGCCTTCCAGGCGAGAAAAGGCGCCTGGCTCCAGCTGCGCCCGCATTAATTGCCTCGCCAGCGCCGGATAGAGCGTATCTGTAACAAGGGAGCTTTTGCCGGAGCCAGAAACTCCTGTAATGCAGACAAAACGCTGCAGCGGAATTTCCACTGTCAGATTGCGCAGATTATTATGCCGGGCGCCGATCAGGCGCAGCACAGGGCCCGGGCCCTGACGCCGCTTTTCCGGAAGGGGGATGCGAAGCTTGCCAGCCAGATATTGTCCTGTAAGCGATCCCGCTTCATGTGCAATCTGCGCCGGCGTGCCCTGGGCCACGATGCGCCCGCCGCGCTCGCCCGCGCCCGGCCCGAAATCCACGACAAGATCCGCTGTCCGGATTGTCTGCTCATCATGCTCCACAACAATCACTGTGTTGCCCAGATCACGCAGACGCAATAGCGAATCCAGCAGGCGTCCCTGATCGACATAATGCAGGCCAATGGAGGGCTCATCCAGAATATACAGGACATCCACAAGGCCCCCGCCCGCCTGGGCCGCCAGCCGAATGCGCTGCGCTTCTCCCCCAGAAAGCGAAGGGGCTTCTCGATCCAGCGTCAGATAATCCAGGCCCACATAGCATAAGAAAGCCAGCCGCTCCCGGATTTCGCGCAGCGCATCCTCAGCAATAATGGCTTCGGCTTCGCTGAGCTGCAGCTCCTCAAAGAAGCGTTTTGCCGAAGCAATATCCAGCGCCACAATATCCGCTATCGAGCGTCCGCCAATTGTAACGGCCAGGCTTTCGGGCCGTAGCCGTTTGCCCCCGCAGGCCGGACAGGGCCGAATGCGCATCGCCGCCTCGAAATGTTTTAACAGCGAGCGCGCTTTCAGCTTCCGATAACGTTCCTGCAATTCGGCCATAATGCCCTTCCACACGCCCGTATGATGCCAGCTCCAGCGCGTCCGCGGATTATAAAAATGAAAATCGATTTTTTCCTCGCCCGAACCAAAAAGCAACACGCGCCGATGTTCTTCCGATAAATCGCGCCAGGGCGTGGCCAAATCAAAGCCATAATGACGGGCAATGCTTTCGTACCACTGACGCCGCCAGCTGCTTTTCAGGGACTGCATAGCCGGGATAGCGCCTTCTAGAAGCGAAAGGCTGTCGTCCGGCACAAGCAATTCCGGCACAAGCTGCCGCTCCACTCCCAGGCCGTGACAATGGGGACACATCCCGCGAGGGCTATTGAAGGAGAAATGCGCGTGTGTAGGCTCTTCAAAGGATTGCTGACAATGCATACAGGCATAGCGAATGGAGAGCAGCTCATCGGGCTGGCCCGGGCGGGCGAGGATGATTTGTCCTTCTCCGAGCTTGAGCGCTTCATCAATCGCTTCCGCCGCACGAGCCCGAATATCCGGCCCAATGACAATGCGATCCACAATCAGGGCGATATCGTGCCGCCGATAACGACTGAGTCTCGGAGGATTATCCAGCCGAATTTCTTGCCCGTCTACACGCGCCCGCAAATAGCCGCGCTTATAATATTCCTCAAAAAGCTCGCGAAATTCCCCCTTACGTCCCATTACAAGCGGCGCTAGAATGTGCACTTTTTCGCCCGCGGGCAAGCTTAAAAGACGCCCTATAATCGTTTCGCGTGTCTGGCTGCCAATTTCTCGGCCGCAGCGCGGACAATGCCGTTTGCCAATAGCCGCAAATAACACGCGAAGATGATCATAGATTTCTGTCACAGTGGCAACTGTAGAACGCGGATTGTGGCTGCGCGCCCCCTGATCAATCGCAATGGCGGGCGCTATTCCCTCAATCTGCCCCACAGCCGGCCTGCTGATTTGTTGCAGGAATTGCCGTGCAAAAGGCGAAAGAGACTCGATATAACGACGCTGGCCCTCGGCAAAAAGCGTATCAAAAGCTAGAGAGGATTTGCCGGAGCCGCTGACGCCTGTAAAGACAATCAGGGCGTTTTTGGGGAGCGCCAAATCTATATTGCGAAGATTATGCTCACGCGCTCGCCGAATAATAATCTGCTCAGACACAGCCGCCGCTCCTCCTCACATCATTGCGGAAAAGAAGAATTTTGGGAGAAGGCATTTTTTCTATTAGAAGCCCAAAAACGCGGCTTTAATTTTTAAGCATATGTTTTCCCTAATTTACATTGTAACATTTCGCGCGCGCAGACAGCAGGCTTTTTAAAAAGAAACTGTGTAAGATTAAACGCTGACAACAGACATTTCGTTTCCTGAAACGCAAAGGAGGAAATTTCTATGGAGCCCGTAAAATACGGCGTGATCGGCTGTGGCGTGATTGGCCCCACGCATATGAAGCCTTCTTTATCCTCAGATTTATTGGAGCTCGTAGCTGTCGCGGATTTAATTCCTGAGCGTGCCCAGAAAGCCGCCGCCGAATTTAATGTGCCCAAAATTTATGGAGAAGGGCACGAGCTGATTGCTGATCCCGACATCGAAATGATTGTGCTGGCGATGCCCACATGTCATCGCAAAGAATTGGCGTTAGCAGCTTTTGCCGCCGGCAAACATGTGCTTACGGAAAAGCCTGTGGCAATGAACGCTAAAGATGTGGAAGAGCTGATTGCGGCGCGTGGAAATTTGAAAGCCGCCTGTTGCTCCTCCCGCTATCGTTTTTTGACACATTATCAGATTGCGGCGGATTTTATTGCCGCCGGGCATCTGGGCGAGCTACGCGAAATCTATGTGCGTTCCTTTTTTCCGGCAGGGCCCCCGCCCCCAGAGCCGCGTCCCGAATGGCGTCTCAAGCGGGCGCTTAATGGCGGCGGCTTCTTAATGAATTGGGGCTGTTACGATCTGGATTATTTGCTGGGCTTGACGGGCTGGCAGATACAGCCGGAGCTTTGCTTTGCACAAACATGGCCCATCTCGCCCCATATTGCCTGGCACATTCCGCCGGGCAGCGATGGAGAAACACATTATACAGCGCTCATTCGTTGTGCCGGCGGCCTTATGTTGTCCATGGAAAGGGGCGAATACATGCCCATTGCCGCCGAAAGCGCCTGGCAAATTATCGGCTCCCGCGGCTCCTTACGCCTGACGATGACAGCTGTGACAGCCTCAGGGCCACAGGCGCAACTGGGCGTCTCCAATTGGAAGCAAATCATTTTTGATGAGCTGCGGGAAAATGAAGGCACTGTCTCCACAATTTTGTGGGAAGGCGAAGAAAATCTGGAAATGATCACAGCAGGCCCTGTGCTGGATTTAGCGCAGGCAATTCGCGAAGATCGGGAGCCCATGACAAGCCTGGAAAAAGCCCTGCTTGTGCAAAAAATATCCGACGCCATTTATGCTTCCGCCGCCTCAGGCCAGGCTGTCGTTGTATAATGACGGGAGCCTCTGCTCAAGCATAACGCGGGGCAACATGTATCCGGGATACATTAAAGGAATAGAACGCGAAGCTTTTGGCGACAGCCCAAAGGGCACATGCATGCATTATTATGAATGATAGCGCCCTTCTTGAGCTACATATTCCACGATGGCTTTCAAATTTTCTATTTTCGCATCGGCAGGCAATTCATCCGATGTGCTCATGATGTAGCCCCCGCCCTCCATGGCAGCCTGCAGGCAGCGGCGCGCTTCGGCGCGGGCTTCGGCCACAGAGCCGTGAGACAGCACAACAGGATTAAGATTGCCGATAATGCAGATATCGCGGCCAAAGCTGCGCTTAATTTCTGCCAAATCACAGTCGCCCAGCACATCAAAATGCTGCATCCCATGCGGGCGACATGCCACAAGATCCGGCACAACAGCGCGAATACGTCCCGTCTGAAAGAATACGATATATTTCCCCGGCGCAACAAGCTCAACAGCGCGTCGGGCGCGAGGAATTACAAAGCGCCTGACAAGCTCTGGCGAAAGCAGACTCAAAGAGGCCCAGCATACATCATACACTAGGTATTCTATTTTTGAGACATTGAACGCCTGAATATGCGCTTCTATATAAGGATCCACAGCGCGCATGATGTCTTCCATATAATCCGGCGCTTCCACAAGATCCAAAATGTAGTCCGTGTCTTTTCGTTGATGGGCTAAATGATAAACAGTGTCGCTTAGCCAGCCGCCAACAAGGCCGTCATCAGCAATGTAATCGTATGCGGCCACGCTTTCTGCAATATCGGGCTCCGCTGTACGCGCCAATTCCGCAATGTAGTCCGCATAAATTTCCCAATCGCGGCGTTGCTTGATGAAATATTCCACGCGTTTGGACACAAGCGGATCTTGCGGCATATAGCCGACGAGATCCACAGCATGCAAAGAGCCCTTAGGCGTTTGCAGTTGCTGATGGACGAATCTCCCGCCGCCGGGCGCAGCCTCCTCCCAGCTTTCCAGGCTGTAGCCGGGCCTGGGATGGCAGACAATCCGGGGCCCTATGCCCTGGACATTGAATATCGCCGAGCCTAAGATCCGATGCGCTTCGCAAATTGCCCGCCAGCCCGGCTGGGCGCTCAGCTGACGCGCAAAACGCAGTTCCATCTCCCATGTCACAGGCACTACATCCGGCACGCCCCGCTCTAAAGCTGTAATGAGTCGCTCCTTATGTGTCATCGCTGGCTTTTCTCCCTAAAATTATTCTGAAAAAATGCCTCCTGTTAAGCTCTGTTGCTTTTATTTTATTTATTTCACGATAAATTCATCCTCTGGATCAAACGCGGGGCATGTGACAATAATAGCCTCAAAATCCCCCCAGCCGCGATGTATAACGCCCGGAGGAATATATACAGCTATCCCCGGCGATAGCGCATAGCATTGTCCATCACATTCGAGTGTTCCGCTTCCTGTTAACACATAATAAATTTCCGTCGTTTTTTTGTGATAATGCCGTTCTCCCTGTTTAATATGCGTGATATGGAGTCCCACATCAGGCGAATGCTCTCTCGTGATGAGCCGGCGACTTTCCCCACAGGGACACGATACAGGCAAAATATCTTTGCGATGGCAGATATATGGCTGAGCCATATGGCGCTATTCGCTCTTCATACAAAATTTCCTTTTTATTTATGTGCTTTAGCAAAGACGCTGCTGATTTTTTAAACAAGGAATGAGCTTGCCTGATAAAGAATTCTTCAACAAATTTCATTGATTGGGAAGGACAAATTTGCGAGGAGGAAATATGTCTGCCCGACGGCCTGATAAAGAAGAATTAGCATACGAATTAGTCCCCCATACGCGCATTCGGCAAGCAATTGGCGAACGGACGCGGCAAAGCGTCAATGAGCAGCCGCAATTTCGGATGCATAAGCTTGTGGAAGCCACAGCGCTTGTCGCAGCTCGTCAGGCGCTTAAAGAGCGCGGCGTCCAGCCTTTGCCTACATACAACGATTATCTTATAAAGATAGTGGCGACTCTGCTGCCCACATATCGGCGTTTTAACGCTTTATGGGCGCCTGAAGGCCTTAAGCTGCTCAAAAATGTCAACATTGCTTTTGCCACAGCCACAGAACAGGGCGTGTTGCTCCCCACTGTGAAAGATGCGGATAAGAAGAATTTGCAGGCGATTGCCCAGGAGACAGCAGAGCTTGTGGCATTGGCGCGACAGGGCAAGCTGCGCGCCAGCTTGCAACAGGGCGCAGGCTTTACGATTTCTAATATCGGCCCTGTCGGCATTGATGCTTTTGATGCGATTATCAGCCCCCCGCAAACGGCCATTTTAGCTGTGGGCTCCATTATGCCCCGCCCGATTGCCGAAGGGGAAAATGTCGTCGTGCGGCCCACAATGTGGCTTTCGCTGACATTAGATCATCGCAGCGTGGATGGCGCGGATGGCGCCGCGTTTTTGGCCGATTTAGCTGCTGCTTTAGGGAAGGCCGAATTATTGCAAAGCTTATAGGCGTTTTCACAACATTTCGCGCTGTATTGGCAAGGAAAACAAAACAAAAAAACGCCTATTCCCGTAATGGCTGGCTCATAAACAGGGGCGTGCCATCCAGCATCCCTGTGAATAGATATATTAGACGCCCGCCTTCGGGCGCCCGCGTGAGAACGACAGGCAGCCGCGTCGTTTCGCCCGGCCCGAGCTGAATCCCCTCCCATTTGCCCGGCGCAGCGCTCCAGCCCGGCGGCAGCCGCAGCTTCACATTGCCCTCTTGCAGCGAATACGGCCCTTCATTGCTGATGATAAGCTCCCCCCGGACAGCTTTTTCAGGAGCATCTGATTTTGACAGCTCCATCCACAGCTGAATGCCGCTTGTGAGACGGCAAAAATCCGCTAGCGCCGTCAGGGCCCGTTCTTGCAGATTGCGATCAGCGCCCATCATCCGCCGCACGCGTAAAGCCAGCGCTAATTGGCTGACAAGGCCAAAATCGGCAAAGCCTTCCTGTGCGGCCAATGTGCGGAAGCGCTCCTGATGGCGCACTAACGCCCCGTCTCGCCCCGCCATTTCTATTTCTTTAATCCATAGTTTTTGCGTTAAAGAGGGATACACGAGCCGGATACGCTGATATTCCTCTGCCCCTGAAAAAGTCCATTCTGCCCAGGGCTTTTCTTCCTTTTGCGTTGCTGGCAGAATGCCAAGCTTCTTCCATTCTCCTGTGCGCTCCAGGCCTTCCACGCGCGCGGCAGGCGCGGCAAAGCCCTCCTTCAGCCCATAATGCACACGCAGCCATTGCAGCTGATGGGGCGAATTCACATCCAGCGTCAGTGTCAGCGGCGCCCCGGCGTCCCAAAGCAGCCCCTGTTGTGTCTTCCAGCCATCACATAAAATTGTCGCGGCTTGTGCGCCCGGCGGGCTGTCGCCGCGCAACAATTCTCCTGGCCGATCGGGCTGATAGGAAATTTCCTCTTGCGTCAGCGGAAGGGCTCGTTGGAGCGCCTCTGCGGCCTCCTGTAGCAGCCGCTTACAATGCAACGCTTTCGGCAACACGCACACGGCACGCGCCTCATCTGGCGATAGCCGCACAGGAATCGCCAGCTTGCCCTGCGAGCTGTGCGCCGGCTGGAATCTCCCCGACAGCAAATCATAGAGGAGGACATCTGTGGCCTTAACAGGCAGCCCTAATGCCGGCTCCAGATATATCCAGCCTTCCCGGGGCTGCCCGGAGATATTTTGGCAGGCGAAGCACAAATTGTGATTGGCGAGGCGGCCATAGCGTTCTACAAGCACATCGGGCGTGCTGGAGCGTGCGTATGTGATGGGCTCCCAGCCTGCCGCCGAAAGCTGTTCAATCACAGGCACATAGCGCAGATACAGTTCCCGCAGCTCAGGCGCTTCAGGCCGCCAATCAGGATAAATGGCATACAGCACGCCGCGCTGCAGCATTTGAAGCAATAAAGCGGCCGGCGGCGCAGATGTCCCCGCCTCATGCCCTCTGTAGCGCAATATCCGCTGATAGGCGGCCAGACGCGCATAGGCTTCATTTATTGGCTCTGTGGCTTTCCAGGGCATATAGCCCACATCAAAAAAGGGCCATAGAGCGCTGCCTTCTGTCAGCGAACACAACACGGGCCGGGCGATGACAAGCTGCCTGGCGCTGGCTTGAGGGGCCACAACATTTTTCATAAAGCGCCACGCCACATCCATGGCCGCTAGCCGCGGGCCAGGCAGAATATATGTCAGCGGCGTTTCGCTTTCGGCCAGGGCTTCCTCCTGCTCCGCCAGCCTTTCCGCTGAAGCAGGCACTTCTAGCGCCCAGGAATATGGCTCCCGGCGCGGCTCTTGCGCCTGGAAACGCGCCATAGTGGCGGCAAAAGCGGGGCTTTCTTCAGGCGCAAAGCGGCCTAAAAAGCGCAGCCAGCCGCCAAAATCGCCTGGCGCGGGCAGCCCATACAGGCTTTGTGGCCCCCGCTCCAGCCCATAGCCTTCCTCCTCGCGGCAGCCCAGATAATTCTCCGCCAGATTCCTCCGGGCAAATTGCTGCGGGAAAAAGCGATAAAATTTTTCCGCCGCGCTGCGCAGGCCCCAGGCGCCGTCGTGCGCATACAGCATAAACGACAGCCAGGCTTGCCCAGGCATCTTTTTGTTCTGGGGCGAAAGCCCCAGATAAAAGCGTACAGCCAGACAGCGTCGCTCGGGATTGTATTCCAGCACATACACGCGCGGCCCCTGAGACAGCGGCACGCCCACGGACAGGCCCACAGCGCCGCGGCTCAGCGCACAAAAGGGGAACAGGCTGGCGTAGCCTGGCCCGGCCGGACAGGAATATGTTGTGCGATAAACGATAGCTTCCTGAACAGCACGACTCTGGCGCAAATGATCCGCCCATATCCAGCTTTTTGCCTCGCAAGGCCATTCATAGCCCACTTCAATCGCTCTGTTGCGGCCTGTGTGATCGGCAATTTTTGCGGAAAAGGATAAATAGCCGCCGGCGGAGGCGTAAGCGGCTTCCAGTGTCAGCCCGGCTTCCGCGAAGGCTTGCTTTTGTACAAAGGCGCCCAGATCCGGCACAAGGGGCGTGCGCAGCCAATTCTGCGCTTCTGTGCCCGCCTCCCGCCAATAGAAGCCTCCGCCCGCCGCAAGGGGCAAACGAGCGCCCTGCCAAATCAGCCCCGCCACTGCCCCCTCCTCTGTCAGTTCCAGCGTCAGCCCGTCATTTGTTCGCAGCGACACAGGCGTAGCCCCGCATACAGCGCATAAAAGCGCTGCCCCCCAGATAAAGTCCAGCCGCACTCCCAAAAGCCTGGCCTTGCCTTGCGACGGCCGCGCGCGCCGCGCCAGCCCGATGGGCTGCCTGGCCTCCCTTTGCCCAAACAAAAGCCCGCACACTCCCTGTTCAGAATATGCGGGCTTTTATTTCCCTCTGGGCCGCAAACAGCCCTGCTTATGTGGCTATATCCTTATTTTATTTTCCATTTCGCCTGGCTAATGGAAATCTGCTTTTTGTTTGCTTCCGCTTTTATGAGAATCTGTTAGGGCATGTGCTCCTTAAATTGGGATTATTGATTGCCAAAGCCCCAGATTTCGTTGTAATAAGGAGAGGCCGTCTGGAACCAAGGCTGATTCATCCCCGACGAAAAAGCCTTGACATGGCCATCGACGAAGCTGATATTGCAGGTGCCATTGTGGCGCCAGGCCGCATACCAGCCGCCTTGCAAGCCCCCGGAGCCAAGCAAAAACGGGCCCGGCGTCTGATAGGAATGTGGCGTGGAGCTGCTGTACGCATCATAACACAGAGGCGTGGAGGCGGGATATTGCACTGTCCCCAGCGACGCAGGCCACCAGGAATACGGATAATTCGTGATGAGAGCCTCATTGGGGGCATAGCTCACATCGTACAGATTCGTGAGGCCCGCGGCCCGACATACCGAAAAGTCCAGATACAGCGCGGCGCCGGTAATTTGCACCCCATTGGGACATGTGAAGGAAGCCCGATCGCTCGGACAGCGCCCAATCTGCTGATTTTTCATATACGGCTGCACGATTTGAAACACTGTCTCGGCGCCCATCCCTACCGGCACCACAAGCAACGGAAACTTCTCATCATAATCCTGCACATACATCAAAATGCCCAGCGTTAATTGTTTGAGGTTGTTTTGACATTGCGCCTGGCGCGCCTTTTCACGCGCCCGGGCAAACACCGGAAAAAGAACGGCGGCGAGGATTGCGATAATCGCAATCACAACCAGCAATTCGATTAATGTAAATCCACGGCGCTGCATTGTCCTTCAACCTCCTTGCAAAAATATTTACACCCCCAACTAAAATAGATTTAATCAAATCTTAATATGTTCCTTCTCGTAAAAAATTTTTTGAATCAACAAAGTGCGCCAGGCAATGAAAATACAAACTCGTTCTTGCCAAACTTTTCGGACTGAACGCCGTCGCGCTCAGCCTATCTCCCTCGTTGTTCCTAAATTAATTAAACGCAGCCTCTCCAGAAACAGCGTCGTCTGCTTCTGAAGGGGCCACTGGCGTGGCACAAGCTCAAATATCTGCCACATTTCCCAAATATTAAATCCCAAAAACAAAAGCCCGCACATTCCCGGCACGTAACATGCGGGCTTATCTTTCCCTTAGGGGTGGCTCTTACTTCAGCTGGCTAATGCGGCCTTCTCCTTTTTCTTCTCGCTGCACTGAAAATAGAAGCGATGTTTTGCTTGATATTGTTTTCTTGCTGGCGCAGGCGTTGAGACACATGCTCCCTGTTGGCGGGATTATTGATTGCCCAATCCCCAGATTTGATTGTAGCCCCCTCCACTCGTAATGTACCA
>CAZUOJ010000024.1:3647-36705 GCA_964622325.1 uncultured Armatimonadia bacterium | reverse complement strand
TTTTCCAGCGAAATTCGCATGCCTTAGAGGAGAAAGAGGCGTTTGGCAGGAAGAGTTTTAGGCCCATTCGCCTTGCAAATAAATGATAAGCGAGCGTGCGAGCATGATTATTGATGCACATGTACATCTCAAACACGGCGATGCCGCCCGCACTGAATATGACGCCGCGACCATCGTGCGCATAATGGACGCAGTAGGGATTGGTCGTTCCGTGGTGTTTGCGATGTCCACTACAACACAGCATTCTATAGCAATGGCGCGAGAAGCTGTTGCGCTATATCCCGAACGGCTGATTCCTTTTGTCTATGCCCTGCCGCATTATGAGCGGCCTGTGATTAAAGAATTGGCGGCAGCGCTGGAGGCAGGCTTTCGCGGGATAAAATTGCATATTGGCGAATGTCGCCTGACTGATTATATAGTGCCGCCCGTATTGCGTCTGGCTGCTGAAAAAGATGTGCCCTGCCTGATTGACTTTGGCGGGGATTTAGCCACGGCCGAGCGCCTGAGCACAGATTTTCCCCATACGAAAATCGTCATAGCGCATTTCGGGCGCTATTTGTGTACAGATCCCCAGCTTTTACGGGCCTTCGTGGCGCTGGCAGCGCGTCTGCCCAATGTCTGGCTGGATGCCTCGGGCCTCGTTCTGCCCTGGATGATTACAGAAGCTGCCCGCCGCATCGGCGCGGAGCGGATATTGTTCGGCACAGATGGGCCGCATCCCATGCCAGATCTTTTCACATACGCCCGCGAAGCGCTGAAGCAAATTCACACGCTGGAGCTGGAGGAAGAAGAAAAGGCGATGATATTAGGCGGCGCCGCCGCCCGATTGTTGAAGCTGGAATAATATACAAAATATACGGGCCGCATATCAAAAGCGTTAAAGCCCCTGCAGGAGGCGAACAAAAATGGCGAATGTGAAAGAACGCCTGCTCGCAGAAATGCGCTCCTGGGAAATCATTGATTGCCATGAGCATTTGCCGCCCGAAAGCGAACGCATCCAGCAGCCTGTCGATGCGCTGACATTGTTCAGCCATTATACACATAATGATCTCATCACAGCCGGAATGAGCCGCGCCGATTATGAGCGCACGCAAGATCATACGCTCCCCCTGCAGGAGCGCTGGGAGCTCGTGAAGCCGTATTGGGAGCGTATCCGCTTTACAGGCTACGCGCGGCCTATTCTGTATGCGCTGCAGCGCTTCTATGAGGCAGAAGATTTGACGGATGAGACTGTAGAGGCCGTCAGCGAACGTATGCAAGCCGCTAATAAGCCGGGGCTGTATGAGCGGGTGCTGCGCCAGGCATGTCGGATCCGGCTCTGCTTGACGCAAATCGGGCGCTTTCCCGAGGAAAATCAGGATTTGCTGGCGCCTGTTTTGCCGCTGGAGCAATTCGCTCGCGTCCCGGATATGTATGAATTCGGCGCCAATCCGGATCTGCAAGGCGTGGATACGTTGGACAAATATGGGGAGCTGATGGGCCAGCGTTTGCGGGAAGCACAAGCCCGCGGCCTTGTGGGCTTAAAGATGCGCAGCCTGCCCCTGCCCCCTGAGGATTTGAGCGCCGCCCAATCTGCCTGGGCGGCCCTGCGCGCCGGCAAAGAATACAATGCGGGCGCGCTGGCTTCATATGTGACACATCGCGCTCTGGAATGGGCAGCGGAGCTGGATATGCCTGTAGCTGTGCATTGCGGCATCATCTGGACGAACTGGCAGGATTTCACGACGCTCCATCCGCGCCATATGATTCCGACAATTTTAGCCCATCGCCGGACGCGCTTTGATCTATATCATGCCGGCATTCCCTGGCTGCGCGAAATCGGCGTTATCGGAAAAAGCTATCCGAATGTCTGGCTCAATTTGTGCTGGAGCCACATTATTTCGCCGCAAATGAGCCTCGCGGCGCTGAATGAATGGCTGGATCTCGTGCCTTATAATAAGATATTGGGCTTCGGCGGGGATTATCATAAGCCTGTAGAAAAAGTATATGGCCATTTGCAGATGGCTCTGGAGAACATCGCCAGCGTCTTAGCTTGTCGTGTCGAACAGGGCTGGATGAAGGAGGAACAGGCGCTACGCGTCGCACATGCCTGGCTATGGGATAATCCTGTTGAGCTGTATAGATTGCCCCTTTAGCCCGCCTTCATTAGGGCTGAGCTTTGCAGCCCAAAAAGAGGATAAATGCGCCCCAAAACGAAAAAAATAATTCAGGCTTGCCTCTAGCAAGCACATTGCTTGAAAGATATGGAGGATAAACACATGAAGCCGATCAAACAGGGCATTGTCTGGGGGATTTTGTGCCAGAGAGACATTACGCCGGATAAGGCTGTGAAGCTGGCCAAAGAAATTGGCCTGCAAGCATTTGATTTCGCGCCGGAGGAGGAATGGGGGCGCATCAAAGACGCCGGGCTGGAGCTGTCGCTTGTGATTGGCCATCAGTCGCTCACCGACGGGATGAACAAGCGCGAAAATCACAGCCGGATTATTGACGAGCTGTCTGCCAATATAGAGAAAGCGGCGCAATGGGGCATACACAATCTGTGCTGCTTTTCTGGCAATCGTTATTTTGGCATTTCTGATCTTGTCGGCACGGAAATTTGCGCCGAATGTATGAGTCAAGTGGCGCCGCTGGCAGAAGAAAAAGGCGTGACGCTTGTGATGGAGCTGCTCAACAGCCGTGTCAGCCATCCAGGCTATCAATGCGATCATACGGAATGGGGCGTGCATATGTGCAAGCTAGTGAATTCGCCCCGTGTGCGCTTGCTGTATGACATCTTCCATATGCAAATTATGGAAGGCGATCTAATCCGGACTATTCAGGACAATATCCAATGGATAGCCCATTTCCATACGGCGGGCAATCCGGGCCGGCAGAATCTGGATGATCAGCAGGAGATCTATTATCCTGCCATCGCCCGGGCTGTCGCGGAGCTGGATTATGAAGGCTTCGTCGTGCACGAATTCAGCCCCAAGGGGGACAATGTGGAGGCCATCCGGCAGGCTGTGGCGGCGTGGACTGTATAGGCTATGCCTGTGGCGCTTATCATTCTTGCCTTTCTGCTTGAGGCAAAAGCCGAGATTTTAATGTTCAGGGCAGGAGCGATTTCCTCAGCTCCTGCCCCGATTATTTTCCCCCGCAGACAGCTATAAAATAAAGAATATATCTAGGCCCTTTTCATGCGGCTAAAGCTAGCAGATGCAGCCTGCATTATGCAACGCCGTGCGCAAAGCCTGCACATCAATCTCTCGTGGCGGGATATTTTTGTCCGCTGCCATAGCCGCCGCCACGCCACAGGCTTCGCCAATGGCCATCACAGGGATCATGACACGCGCCGCCGCCATCGCCTGATAATCCAGCGAGCAGCAACGGCCGCTGACGAGGAGATTGTCCAGCTTGGCCGGCACAAGCGCGCCATAAGGAATATCAAAATAATCAGGCGGATAGAGCTCATCAGGCAATTCATCCAGATGTTCCTGTATCATATAACATTCCCGATGGGGGCAGCTTTTGCGGCACAAATGCAGCCCCTGGGGATTGGCCAAGCCGCGCGGACAATGAATATCAATCCAATACGAACAACGCGCCACAGCATCTGGCCGTTTTGTGCCTGCCACGACATCAGCGCCTGTGACACGCTGCACGCCAACAAGCTGGCGCGTTTCGCGAATGCCAATCATGGGAGGCGTCGCTACAAGATGGACTTCCTCCATTCCCGGCACATGCTCCCGCCAGAAATTGACGATGCGATGTGTTTGCTCGCGAATGTAAATTTCTCCTCGCGTCAAATCTTCAACATTTGTGGCGTCGCCGGCAAAACGCGTCATATTGCAGCAGCGATAGCCCTCGCGTAAAACAGAGCCCTGGCCGCCGAATCCCACCCCATAGACATGAAAGAGTCCCGCTTGCCGCGCCTCATTCATCAGCCGTATGCCTTCTTCACGCTGCTCCGATGTTAAGGGCTTCACGCCGCCAATAATGAAGGAGCTGCCCATAGCCATTGTGAGGCCATCCGCTGGGCGGCCTTTTGTGCATTCTGCGCCCGCCCGATAGGCCACATCCGCATCTCCTGTAGCATCCACGAAGCATTTTGCCAAGATAGCCTGTCGGCCTGATTTGCTTTCTACGATGATTGCCTGCAGCTTATTTTCCTCTACAACGGAAGCCACAAAATTTGTATGCAGGAGCAATTCCACGCCTGTCTGCTCGCACATCCGATCGGCCGCATACTTAAAGATCTCTGCCTCAAAAGGAATGCAGCCGCTTTTGACATGCTCATTCCAGGGACGTCCAGCGCCCATAGCATACATTAGATCCGCAAATTCGCGAATGATGCCTTCGGCTGTAGGGCGTTCGCTGCCCACTTCCTTTAGCCCCAGCATAGGCCCCACATAGCCGGCTGTGGCCATCCCGCCCAAAAAGCCAAAGCTTTCGAGGAGCAAGGTGCGGGCGCCATGCCGCGCTGCCTGCCAAGCCGCCGCCAAGCCGCCCGGGCCCCCGCCGACAACACAAACATCCACATCCCGAATAACAGGGATTTCCCGCGCTGGCTCATGGATTGTGCGCATTTCGTTGCCTCTTTCTGCTTTCTTTTAAAGACAATACATTCAATAAAGAATGTTAAGCTACAAAATTTATTTCTATATCAAATCCATTTTGTGTTGTTTTTTTGTCCAATTATAGGCAATAGATTATCCTTCATAGCTGGCTAAAATGTGCATACATGTGCCAGAAAAGACACGCCATGCTCATAAGAATGAGCATTCCGGAAATCCAAACATGCGTTTGGAGAATGAGCAATACGAGGCCCGCTCCCAAAAGGCCTAGCCCGGCCCATTTGAAAGCCTCTAACGCGGGCCGTGTCCACAGCATGCGCCACAAATCCCCCGGATCAACAAAGCGAAAGCCGCATTGCATACAGGCGCCCGCGTCTGGAGAATTTTCCGCGCCGCATTTGGGACAGATTTTTAAGCGCAGCTCTTCACGGCGCTGCTCTGTCTCGATGCGCTCCTGCAGCCGCGTCAGCCCCGGATCCTTCGGCGCGTACTCTAAAGCCTGCTTCACATGCGAAAGCGCTAATTCATATTCCTTGCGCCCCAGGAAAATACGCGCTAAGCGCTCATGCAAATATACATTGCCGGGCTGCTCCCGCAGCAAGGCGGAAAATTCCTGAATATCTTCATCCTCTAAGCGCCGTAAAGCAATTTTGTCGGCCACACGATTTATCAGGGGGAGCCCTAAGGAGGCAAAAATCAGCCCGAAAAAGGCCATCCAGCCGACAAATGTGCCCCAGCCGGCAATAATGCCGGCGAACAAAAGCAACAGGACTGTCAGATAAATCGCCGCTTCGCCGGCTGTCAATGTATGTTCTATCCACAAGCTAATCACACGATAAAACGGATAAGCCATGATCAGCATCGCCAGCACGATGGCCGATCCTTTGAAGATGGCATAGCCAATTGCGCCGGGCGCAGCAGGATCCACGGCAAGGCCTCCTCCTGGCGTGAAACTATGTGTCTTTATCTTTGTGCGTTATGATTTTTCCAGCTCGCCGAACTTATAATGCCATATTGGGCCTATAGGCATTGATCCTGCAGGGGCAAGGGCCAAACTGTTCCTTATGAGGGCGGGCTTGTTTGTTGCAGCTTTTCCATGAGCAATTGATTGACGATTTGGGGATTGGCGCGTCCTTTTGTCGCCCGCATTACATAGCCTTGCAAAGCGCCCAGGGCTTTTTGTTTCCCGCCCAGATAATCCGCCACGGCTTTGGGATTAGCCTGGATGGCTTCCTGCACAAGGCGCTCAATTTCCGCCACATCATTGATGAGCGCCAGCCCTTCTTGCTCAATAATTTCGCGTGGCGGCTTTCCCGTCTCCCACATTTTGGGAAAGACTTGTTGGGCAATGTTATGGCTGATTGTGCCTTCGTGAATAATTTTAATCAATTCGGCGAGGCGCTCCGGAGGCACAGGACATTGGGCAATGTCGCAGCCTGTCTCATTGAGCAGGCGCAATACATCTGTCATAATCCAGTTGCTGCAGGCCTTGGCATCCCCACACGCGCCTACAGCGGCTTCAAAATAATCCGCGAGTGCGCGGCTTTCCGTCAGAACGCCGGCGTCGTATTCCGGCAGCCCGTATTGCGTCACAAAGCGTCGTTCACGCTCCCAGGGCAATTCAGGCAGGCTGGCGCGGATTTCCTCAATCCATTCCTTCGAGGGCTGCATAGGCGGCAAATCAGGCTCCGGGAAATACATATAATCCGCCGCTGACTCTTTTGTGCGCATGACAGTTGTCGCCTGCAAAGTTTCATTCCAGCGCCGCGTCTCCTGTTGGAGCGGCTCCTTATTTTCCAAAGCCCAAAGCTGTCTTTGTATCTCGTAAGCGACGGCATCATGCACAGCTTTAATGGAGGCGAGATTTTTGATTTCCACACGCGGCGTGGCCTGGCCCGTCTCGGCATCCCGCAAATTCACAGTCGGCTCCGCGCGCATGGCGCCTTCTTCCATATTGGCGGTGGAGACGCCCAGATAGCGCAGCAAGCGCCGTAACTGCAAAAGAAATTCCCGCACTTCCGCCGCTGTATGGAAATCCGGCTCTGTGACAATCTCCATCAACGGCACGCCGCTCCGATTATATTCCACGAGGCTGTGTCCGCTGGGCAGATGGATATTTTTTCCTGTATCCTCTTCCAGATGGGCGCGGCGAACGCGTATGCGCACAGGCCGCCCCTCCACCTGTAAATCCATATAGCCGTTAAAGGTCAGAGGCTCATCGTATTGGCTAATCTGATAATTCTTGGGCAAATCCGGATAGAAATAATTTTTGCGATAGAAGCGGCAAAGCGATCCGACTTCGCAGTGAAGCGCCAGTCCTGTGCGGATGACAAGCTCCACGGCGTGCCGATTAATGACAGGAAGTGAGCCGGGCAGCCCCAGACATACAGGGCAGACGCGGCTGTTGGGCGCCGCGCCAAATTCCACTTTACAGGCACAAAACATCTTGGATTGTGTTAGCAATTGCACATGCACTTCCAGGCCCACAAGGGCTTCATACATGCTCCATCACATCCAATTTTATGGGGATGAAAAGGATTGTAGCAGGATGTCCGGGAATGGGCAAGAGGAAACAGGCGAAGCCGTTGCTTTTGCAGGCGCAAAGCCCCATTATTGAGGATATTGTGCCTCATTGGCTTGCCGTAAAGCAAACAGCGTCTTTGCCCAGCTGCCTCATTGTCTATGGCAGCCGTAAGAAGAATGCTCCTGGGCTGAATAAACTGGCTTCTTGCCAGCCACGAATAGATGGCCAATTTTTCGGCGCCAAAACTGATGGGCTATAGCAAGAGGCTAAGGAAAGCCCCTGAACTGCTTCTCTGCGGGAATCTAAAGCAATATGCCTTTTGCTTTGCTATTACGATTTTTGGCCCCCAAATCAAGCCTGCTCACGTACGAAAGCCTTTAAAGTATCCCGCAGGCGGCGCGGATAATTTGTGATAATCCCGTCCACTTTCAGCCGGATAAGGCGCTCCATTTCAGGAATTTCATCCGCCCAGAAGGCGTTGACCCACATCTCCTTTTCGCGGGCATAACGCATAAAATGCTCGTCAATATCTTTCGCCCGGGGCTGAACAAAGCGACAGCCCAGATAATACGCTTCATCAATGTATTCTTCCCCGGGCTCGCCGCCATAAGGAATCCAGCACAGGCGCAGCCGGGGATCTATCTCCCGTAAACGCTGCAGCCCGTGGCGCGTATGATGTGTAACGCAGGCGCGTCGCCGTGCATTGTGTCGCTGAATGGCTTCCGCCACAGCCCGCTCACAGCGATCGCTTTCGTTTTCATGGGCGCGCAGATGGATAAAAAGCACAACAGGAGCGGGCAGCGCCTCGATCGCTTCGTCCAATGTGGGAATCTGTTCGCCGCGAAACGCGTCAGCGAACCAGCTGCCTGCATCCAGGGCTTTAATTTCCGCTAAGGACAGCTCCGCGACAGCGCCCTGGCCGTCTGTACAGCGATCTACTGTGGAATCGTGTATTACGACAGGATGGCCATCTTTTGTGATATGGACATCAAATTCAATTCCATGCGCGCCCGCGGCCAGAGCGGCTTTGAAGGCGCTGAGCGTATTTTCGGGCGCTGACGAGCTATCGCCGCGATGGGCGATGATGAGCGGATAGGGCGGATGTTTGAGGGGCGGCTCGCGGCGAATTGTGATGATTTCTTCCTCTGCAACAGCCTCAGGCGGCGCTGCCGAAGCAGCTGGAGGGGCGGACGGCGGGGCAGACGCCGCCGGAGAAGAGGGCGTCGCGGCTTCAGGCGCCGCTCCACGCCTTGTCGCCGCGGCTTCACTGATAGCATATTGGGCACAATTGACGGACAGAGAAAGGCGGCGGGGATGAATGGCGTCGTCACGCAACACGGGAAAATCTTGCGCCAGACAATGGGATCTGGCGGCATCATAATGCAGGCAATCGGCACAACGCCGCACAAAGGCCTCGCAGTGGCGGCATTGCTTTTGTGTCTCCAGCCACACTTCCTGGCCACAATTCCAGCAAGAGATCCACATGACGCTCCCCTCCCTTTTGAGCAATGTAAAGCTCTTTTTAAATATATTCGTTTTATTTTAAAATATTCCCCCTTATGGCGATATATTATGCAGATTTTTTTCGTTTTCCAAAAAGCCTGCGCTATTTTTTTAATGAACATCATTAATTATTTAGATATGAGATGATATAAAGCGAGCAGATACATAATTGGGCTTGACGAAAAAGCAGCCGGCCGTTATACTGCGAATACAATTGAAAATAAGCAGGCTGTGACGGGGAGGAGTAGGCGGAGGCCTTCGAGCTACAGAGAGTCGGGAAGAGGTGAGAGCCCGGCGCCGGAGCCCGCCGAACGTCGCCCCTGAGCCGCACGGGCGAACAAGCAATTAAGTAGTTCGTGCCGGGAGCGCCCGTTATCGCGCCGACGCCTGCGCTGTCTAGCTTATTGCTGAAAGCCTCAGCGTAATCGCCATCCTAAAGCGCTGCCCAAACAGAAAAAAGCGGCATTCAATTTTTTCAGTGAGCTTAATGGCAAGTTCTGGGCAATATGAGGCATGAGATAGGCAGCAAGTGCGTCCGAGAGCCGTTCTGGGAATCCAGACGGAATATGGGTGGTACCGCGGGAGCCAAGAAGCGGCTGTGAATCGCTGCGCCTGTTCTGAATGGGCCTGCGAAATTGAAGATGGCGCGTGATGGCTCATTTACGCAGGAACTGACAAGCGCCATATCTGCCTTCTGAGAATGAATTAGAAGGCGCCAGCGAACACAGAAAAAGAAAGAGGCCTCTCGTCCCATACGGGATGGGGGGCTTTTTGTGTATAATGTGCCTGGAGAAGAATAGCGAAAATCATATCTTAAAATGGAGGGCCAGATGAAAAAGTACAGCGGGCCAATTGTTGAAGGCTTTACACGCGCGCCTTCGCGGGCATTGCTTTATGCCTGCGGCTACACGGAAAAACAAATTATGGAGCGTCCGTTTATTGGGATTGCCAATGCCTGGAGCGATGTTGTTCCGGGCCATATTGGGCTTTTGCAATTAGGGCGCGCCGTGGAACATGGCATTTGTGCGGCTGGAGGCGTGCCCATGAATTTCGGCGTTCCTGCGATTTGTGACGGCATCGCCATGGGCCATCTGGGGATGTATTATTCGCTGCCGAGCCGGGAACTGATTGCCGATTGTGTGGAAAGCATGGCCCGCGCTCATGGCTTTGACGGGCTTGTGCTGCTTACGGATTGCGACAAAATTACGCCGGCAATGCTGATGGCGGCAGGGCGGCTGGACATTCCGGCGATTGTTGTCACAGCTGGCCCCATGCTGACAGGGCGATATAAGGGGCGCAGGCTGGATCTCGTGCGGGACACATTTGAGGCTGTGGGACGCTTTCGGGCTGGCTTGATTGATGAGGAAGAGCTGCACGCTCTGGAAAAGGAAGCCTGTCCCGGCTGCGGCTCCTGTCAGGGCCTGTATACGGCGAATACAATGCAATGCCTGACAGAGGCAATGGGGATGAGCCTGCCGGGCTGCGCCACTGCGCTGGCCGGAATGGCCAAAAAACAGCGCATTGCCTACGAGTCGGGCGAGCGGATAGTCCAGATGGTGCGCGAAAATCTTACAGCCCGCCAGATTATCACAGAGGCCTCGATTCGGAATGCTATCCGTGTCGATATGGCGCTGGGCGGCTCGACAAACACGGCGCTGCATATCCCGGCCATCGCGTATGAAGCGGGCGTGTCTTTGCCCCTGGAAGTGTTTGACGAGCTTTCGCGCGTGACGCCGCAATTATGCCATTTGCGTCCCTCCGGCGAGCATTTTATGGAGGATCTGGAATGGGCGGGCGGCATTTCCGCTGTCCTCAATGTGTTGAAGGATATGCTGGATGACAATATCACATGCAGCGGGAAAAAAATCAGCGAAATAGCAGCGGCCGGCCGCGTCATAGATGAGGAAGTAATTCGCCCGCTGGAGCGGCCATATCGGCCCGAGGGCGGGATTGCGATTTTGCGCGGGACATTGTGTCCGGAGGGCGCTGTCGTCAAACAATCGGCTGTGGCCGAGCATTTGCGCCAATTTAAAGGGCCGGCAGTTTGCTTTGATCGGGAAGAAGACGCGATGGCGGCTATTTTGGAAAATAAAATTGAGGACGGCTCCTGGATAGTTTTGCGCTACGAGGGGCCCAAAGGCGGGCCCGGCATGCGCGAGGGCCTGAATCCCACAGCGGCGCTGGCGGGCATCGGCAAAGATGAAACAGTAGGACTGCTGACAGATGGGCGTTTTTCCGGCGGCACGCGTGGCCTGTGCATTGGGCATATTTCGCCCGAAGCCGCGGCGGGAGGGCCGCTGGCGCTTGTTCAGGACGGAGATATTATAGAAGTGGATCTGGATGCGCGCCGGCTGGATTTGCTCGTTTCGGAGGAGGAATTGGCAAAACGAAAGGCCCAATGGACGCCTCCGGCGCCAGCCATTACAACAGGCTGGCTGGCGCGCTATGCCCGCTATGTCACAAGCGCGGCGCGTGGGGCCGTGATGGAATAATCTGTTAATTTGTCTTTAAGCGGAAAAATCCAAAGCAACAAGATTAGTTGAAGCGCCAGCGCCACGTGGGCGTTAAATTGTCAGATTTGTTTTCAGGGCAGGAACATACATAGAGGACATCAACATAGGCTCATTATTGCATTCTTCCGGAGGAGATTTGGGAGGCACGATATGTCGCAAGAGATGATTTTGGGAGCGCAAGCCGTGCTCAGAGTGCTGCGCGAAGAGGCTGTGGAAGTGATGTTCGGCTATCCTGGCGGAGCTGTTATTCCGCTATTTGATGCGCTCTATGATTTTGAGGGCATACGATTTATTCTGACGCGGCATGAGCAAGGCGCGGGGCATGCGGCCGATGGCTATGCGCGTTCCACAGGCCGTGTAGGCGTGTGTGTGGCCACGAGCGGCCCGGGCGCCACAAATCTTGTCACAGCCTTGGCGACGGCTTATATGGATTCCATCCCGATTGTGGCGTTGACGGGCCAAGTCCCACGCCATGCGATCGGGCGCGATTCGTTTCAAGAAGCGGACACAACAGGCATCACAATTCCCATCACAAAGCATAATTATCTTGTGACGGCGGAAGAGGAGCTCACGAACACAATCCGGGAAGCATTTTATTTGGCGCGGGCGGGGCGGCCGGGGCCTGTGCTCGTGGATTTGCCTTCGGATGTGCAGCGGGCGCTCGTGCCTTATCCGCCGCGAAATATTGAGGCGTTGGACGGCTATCAGCCGCTTCCGTTGCCTCAGGAGGCGGATGTGGAGAGGGCGGCAGATTTAATCAATTCCGCGGAGCGGCCGCTCCTGTATATTGGCGGCGGCGTAATCGCTTCCGGAGCGGCGGAGCTTGTCACACAGCTTTCTGATAAATGCAATATCGCTGTTGTGCATACATTGATGGCCAAAGGCGCCTATCCGGAGAGCCGTGATTTGTCGCTGGGCATGCCGGGAATGCATGGCGCCGGCTACGCGAATTGGGCGCTGCACGAATGCGATGTGATGATTGTTGTTGGCGCGCGCTTTGATGATCGCGTGACAGGCAATCCGCAGCGCTTTTCGCCGGGGACAAAAGTCATTCATATTGATGTGGATGCGGCGGAGATTAACAAAATCAGGAAGGCGGATGTAGCGATTGTGGCGGATGCGCGGACGGCATTGGAGGCGTTGTTGCCGCTGTGCAAGCCGCGTCCACGCACAGCCTGGGAGGAGACATTGCTGCAAAAAAAGCAGGAGATGCCGCTGACATACGAATGGAATAAGAACGGCATGCCCCCGCAGTATGTCGTGCAGACGCTGCATCGCATTGTTGCCGCTGAGCATCCCATTGTGTGCACAGAAGTGGGGCAGAATCAGATGTGGGCGGCGCAATTTTTCCCGATTGAAAAGCCGCGTCATTTTTTGTCCAGCGGGGGCCTGGGAACAATGGGCTATGGCTTCCCCGCCGCTATCGGCGCCCAAATCGCCCATCCAGACAAGCTTGTCATTGATATTGCCGGCGACGGCTCCATCCAGATGAACATTCAGGAGATGGCGACAGCGCGCTATAACAATTTGCCCATCAAAATCGTTATTCTCAATAATTGTTATCTGGGGATGGTGCGGCAATGGCAGCAATTGTTTTACAATAAACGATATAGTGGCGTGGAATTGTGCAATCTGCCTGATTTTGTCAAGCTGGCGGAGGCTTACGATAGCGCCGGCTTTGAAACAGCCGATCCGGAGGAAGTGCCTAAAATCATTGAAAAAGCACTGGAAATCAATGATCGGCCTGTGATAATGAATTTCCATGTGGCGCGGGAAGAGAATGTCTTTCCGATGATTCCCGCCGGGCAAAGCATTCAGGAGATGATGCTCCGGGAGACGCTCAGCGATGCCGATTAGACAGAAAAAGTTTTTTGCGCAGCCCGGGGGCGGGATAAGGTCCCTCAGCGCCGGCAGACTTTTAATGTCTATGGTGCTTGTGGGGCTATGTGGGCTGTTCAATCAGGCCCATGCGGAGGAGCCGCTGCGCGTTCTGGGCTATGGCGCGACGGGAGCTTCTGTGTACATCACGCCCAGCGCCGTTGTATCCGCTGCACGCGGCGCAGAAGCAGAAATTGGCCGCAATGTTTTTGCCAAAAAATATCTGCGGGGCTGTGTGCCGCTGGAGATTATGTTGCGGCCTGGCCGCTATCTTGTCTCTGTAATGCTGCAACGGGAACAAACGCTGCGTGATGCCAGCTTGGCAGCGCGTCACATTGTCTGGGACGGCTATGATTATCATGCCCTCGTGGGGCAACAGAACAATACATGGCGCTATGCGCACTGCTATTGGCTGGAAAAGAAGGCTGGCTTTCCAGCGGAGCTGCTGGCCGTATTTTCAGACAAAATGTCCGTTGGAGAAGTGCTGAGCTTCTCATGCGGTCCGCTCGCCACACGCTATACAGGCTCCGAAGAGGATGCCGTCTCAGCCTTGAGCGAGGAAAAAGTGCCGCTGATATTCCATGAGGACATTATTCGGGGCTTAAAATCCGGACAAAAAATGCTTTTGCAAACGGAAGAGGCGCGCTTTGTCATTCAGACGGACGGCCCGGCAAATATCCGTGTGCTTACGGCTATAGGCCAGGGGCCATGGGCAGGGCATCGCCTGAATATCATTCCCTATGAATAGCTTGCGCCCAATTTGAACAGCTGGCTTTCGCGAAAAAGATAATTTTCAGTTAGAGGCGTTCCGCCCTGAATATGATATGTGCTTTGGGGAAGGACAGGCTTATGAAACATACAATTTCCGCATTAGTGAAAAATCGTCCGCGTGTGTTGACGCGCGTGGCAGGGCTTTTTGCCCGCCGGGGCTTCAATATTGACAGCCTGGCCGTCGGCACAACGGAGAATCCGGCAATTTCCCGCTTGACATTAGTTGTAGATGCCGATGAGGCGATGCTGCAGCAAATCGTCAAACAATTGGCGAAGCTGCATGATGTGCGCACTGTGTATGATCACACGAATGAAGCTGTCGTAGAGCGCGAATTGTGCCTAGTGAAAGTACAAGCAAGCCGCGAAAAACGCGCGGAAGTTTTACAGCTTTGCCAGATATTTCGGGCGGATGTCGTAGATGTGGGAAATGGGACATTGATGCTGCAAGTCGTGGGAGATTCAGAAAAAGTAGATGCATTTATCAAAAATTTAAGCGAATATGGCATAATGGAAATGGTACGGACCGGAAAAGTTGTATTAGCCCGGGGCACACAGCCGCAATAAGGCACGAGGGCCAAGACATCCCCGGAATAAGCGCACAGCCTGAAGCTCCATAGAAATATAAAATTACAAGGGGGAGCGTCCATTATGCGCATGGCCTTTATGTTCGTGATGTTATTCTGGGCGCCGCTTGTGGCTATGGGGCAACAAACAAACGCCTATCAGGAGCTATCATTTGCGCAGAGAGAATTCATTCGTTGTGATTTCAGCGCCGCGTCATTTGTAAGCTGTCGCCTGGATCGCGTCCTGTGGAAAGACAATGTCGGCCAGGGGATGACTATTATGGGATGCGAATGGCCTCAGCTCAATCTCCGCGACAGCAAATTTGGGGGCTTGCGCGCCTACAATCTGGATTTGCGGGAAGGATATTTTGAGCGCAGCTCTTTTTATGGCGCGCGAATGGAAAATGTGAATCTGGACAACATGCGTTTGGCACGCTGCTCGGCGCGCCGACAAAGCTGGGAATATTGCGACATGCGGGAGAGCAATTGGCAGCGCGTGGAGCTGCGCGGGACGCGCTGGGAAAATGTCAATGCGTCTGATTCTCGTTTTGCACAGACAGATTTTACAGGCAGCCGTGTGTATAATTGTGATTGGGGAAACGCCCGCTTTGAGCGCGGCTCTCTGCGGGGCGCTTCCTTTTCGGGCACGGATTTTTCAGGCGTGCGGCTGGACAATTGCAACATTCGCGGCCTCGTCATCAATGGCGTGAATATTGAGGAGCTCCTGCGCCGGGCAGGACGCTAACGCTGCCGTATGTCAGCTTGCTTAATTAGCGGCGGATTCGTAAAATAATGAGAATGAGAATGAAAAAGAAAATGCCCCTTCGGGGCTGATTTCACATTCACAGGAAAAAACGATGGCACAGAAAATACACACAGCGATGTCTCAGGCCCAGCGCAATCCATATTTGCCGCATTTGTGTACGCTTGTGTCCATCCGGGAGGAGGGGCCAGGATTGAAGACATTTGAGGCGGCCTTTTTGGATCCAGAAATGGCCGCCACTTTTGATTATATGCCCGGACAATTCATTGAATGTTCCGTCTTCGGCGTGGGAGAAGCGCCCTTTGGCATCGCCGGCGCTCCGGGGGCCAATCGGCCTGTGCGTTTTTCTGTGCAAAAAATGGGCCGCGTGACTAGTGCGCTTCATGGGCTATCCGAAGGCGATGTCATTGGCCTGCGCGGGCCTTTTGGCAATGGCTTTCCGTTGCACGAACATAAGGGGAAAAATCTTGTCATTGTGGCAGGCGGCATAGGCCTGCCTCCGTTGCGTTCTGTAATAGAATATGTGCTGGAACATCGCGCCGATTATGGGCACATGCTCGTGATTTACGGCGCCCGCAGCCCTCAGCTATTGGCGTACAAAGATAAGCTTCAAGAATGGAGCGCTTCGCCTGATCTGGAATTGAGGCTGACAGTGGACAAGGGCGATGAGAGCTGGACAGGACATGAGGGCTTTGTGCCGGCATATTTGGAGGAGCTGGCGCCTTCGCCTGAAAACGCTGTGATGTATACAGTGGGGCCGCCCATCATGATTCATTTTGTGTTCATATCGGCGCAGAAATTGGGCTGGCCGCCCGAACAAGTCTTTGCTAGCCTGGAAGCCAAGATGAAATGCGGCATTGGCAAATGCGGGCGCTGCAATATCGGCCCCAAATTCGTGTGTCTGGATGGCCCCGTGTTCAGCCAGGCCGAACTGGCCACATTGCCAGAATAAAAGATTCCGCAGCTCATACAAAGATTTCCTGACAGCCTCGTGGGAATATCCATGCGTCGGCAGCCGGCTGTGTTTTTGGATCGGGATGGCGTTATCAACGAAGATCCCCGCGATTATGTAAAGTCGTGGCAAGAATTTTCATTTTTCCCCGGCGCGCTGGAGGCTTTGCGCCGTTTGCGTGAAGCGCGCTGTGAGATATATATTGTCACGAATCAGGCGGGCGTGGGGAAGGGATTGATGTCTCGGCGCGCCCTGCGGGACATTTTATGGCGTCTGCATATCAGCGTTCACGCTCATGGCGGCCTCATTCATGGCATAGCTTTTTGTCCCCATCCCCGCGAAGCGGGCTGTCAGTGCCGCAAGCCGCTTCCCGGGATGCTGCGCACATTAGCGTTAAAATATGGGCTGGATTTGTCGCGCTCTGTGCTTGTGGGAGACAGCTATTTTGATGTCCAATGCGGCCAGGCAGTTGGCTGCCAGACAATTTTTGTCCACACACGCTCGCCGGAAAGCATAGCCGAACATCTGGCGCTTTGCGAATCGCCGCCGGATTATCAATGCGCCAATTTGTCCGAAGCCGTGGATATTATTTTGCAAATGCCTCAATTTGCTCTGGCCTCCAAAAAGCGTCCTCTGCAAGGAACATAAGCGACTCTTTGGCTATTGTAAAATCAAAGCAATATGCATTATTATCCAAGGACATAATCTCGTTTTCGCCTTCAGAGGGGCATTGGGACTTTTAAGGAGATGCACTATGTCTTTGATGGCCGGCGTGGCGACACATGTGATTACGCCTTATGTGGGAATTGGGATGGAGGGCAATGCGCGCGAAGAAGGCAGCATTGGCATACATGATGATTTGACAGCCCGCGCCCTTGTCTTGTCTGACGGCGTGCAAACATGTGCCCTCGTGGCGCTGGATGTATGTATGATTCCTAAAGATGTTGTAGCCCGAGCAAGGGAGCAAATTGTTCAACGCCTCCAGCTGCCGCCCCAAAACATTTTGATAGCCGCCACGCATACACATGCGGGGCCGTTAACAGTGGGGCTCTTTGGCGAGAAGCCGGATGAAGCCTATTTGCGCCAGCTTGCGGCCTATGCGGCCGGGGCTGTGATGGAAGCCTATGACAAGCAGCAGCCCGCCTGTGTAGGATTTGGCTATGCGTATGCGCAAGCCCCTGTGCATAATCGGCGCTTGCAGACAAAAGATGGCGCCGTGCATATGAATTGGGAAAAGCTGGATCCTAGTATCGTATTGTGCGCGCTGGGGCCCATAGATCCAGAAATTGCTCTTATGCGTGTGGATACGCTGGCGGAGACGCCCATAGCCGTCCTATTCAATTATGCCCTGCATCCGGCGATCTTAGCGGGCGATAACTGGCTGCTTTCTGCGGATTGGCCTGGCTATGCGCGCTGCGCCATTGAGCAGCTCCACGGGGGGACAGCTATTTTTTTCAATGGGGCTACAGGAAATGTCAATCACATTAATTATCGTCGCCCTGAACAAAAACGCGGCTTTTATGAGGCACGGCGCTTGGGCACAATTATCGGCGCGGCGGCTGTGCAGGGGCTATTGCAAATCGAAAAACTGGAACACAAGATTTGCCTCCGGGCGCAAAGCCGAATTATCTCCATTCCGGGACGTTGCGTGACATCTGAACAAATACAAGCGGCGGAAGCTATTTTAGCGCAGCATCAGGGGCCTCTAGTGCAGGCAGCGACAGATGGCGCCTCAGAAGCTTTATTTGCGGCGGAAGCGTTAAAACTAGCCGCGCGCGGCGCCTTTGCCGAAAATATAGAAGTGCAAGCAATGCGTTTGGGGCCGGCGGCGCTGCTCGCCTTTCCGGCGGAAATGTTTGTGGAATATCAGCTCCAATTCAAACGCCTGAGCCCTTGCCCTTATAATTTTTTGATTGGCTATGCCAATGATTATGTGGGCTATGTGCCGACGCCTGAGGCCTTAACGCAAGGCGGCTATGAAGCCCAGCCCATGAGCTGGAGCAAGCTGGCGCCGGAAGCAGGCGAAAGGCTGCTGAACACGGGCTTATCGCTTTTGCAAGAAATGGATTGAAATGCCCGCACGCAAGCTCCGTCGTAAGAAAATTATAATGGCTTCAGCGTTTATTTCCGCCTTCACATTGCTGTTGCTGGGGGGCGTGACAGCCTTTTTGGCCTTGACGATACGGCTCGTCAAAGTGCCCTCGGAGTCCATGTTGCCTACATTGCAGCCCGGCGATATTGTGGCGATTCGCATAGACGCGTATAAACATGCTTCGCCCAAGCGCGGAGATATCATTGTTTTTCACGATCGCAAAGATGGCAGCTTGCTGATTAAGCGTGTTGTCGGCTTGCCCGGCGAACATATATTAGTGTGGAGCGGGCTTGTCTTTATTAATGGAGCGATGTTAGAAGAGCCGTATATTCAGGGCCATTTTGTTTTAGAGCTTCCTATCCGCCGTTTCTTACAAAAAAATGAATTCTGGGTGATGGGCGACAATCGCAGCCAGAGCAATGACAGCCGCGATTTTGGGCCCATCAAGCGCGAGCAAATTGTGGGCAAGGCTGTCGCCATTATCTGGCCTTGGGAACGGCGAGGCCGCCTGGAGGAATATCGGGACGCCAAGCCTGTTGCCACTCCCTAATTTTCTTTTCTTCCGCGACAAGCTTAGCCCCGCCGTCCAGTGCGCAGGAATTCCTCCCAACGCTGCCGATATTCTGTTTTATAATCCGCCACAGCGCGGGCATAGCTATAAGGGAAGGTCTCGGGCTTAATAGTGCCAGTCAAGCGAAGTGTTTTGGCTCCAGGAAGCGCCATAATATGTCCGTTGTGCGGCTTTACAGGCCTGTCATCTAAGATTGCTTCCTTTAAGTGCCAAAAATAAGGCAGACGGACAAGAATGTGTTGAGGTGCGTTTCGGAATTGGGAAGGCAATTGTACAATTAGTGCCTCTTCAGAAGCAGTCACTGTGAAGCTGAGCGGGCCAAATGTTGTCGGGGCATCCACAACTTTAATCATTGCTCCCGGGCGCGCCCATTCGGGCGAAAGTGCGGATAAAAGCACAAGAATGCCTTCTTGCTCCCGAACTAACATATTCCGCAAAGCTTGGATGAGTTTGCCGGCCGATGTGCCTTGCGGAATAAGGTTATACACATGACTGCAATCTCGTGTGCTCCAGGGAATAGTGCCAAATTCGCCAATCATATGTGTGGACGAGCTATGTAAGAGCAGGGCATAAAGTTCGCGCACAGCCCATTCTTGATCTTCAGGCGTGCCGCGAACGAGCGATGTTTGTGTGTTGTTAGGCGTTTGCCAATAATGCAAGCCCGGCTGATCATTGAAAATGAAATTTCCGTTTTCCTGAGCGACGGAGCAGGGCCATGTATAGCTCAGCACGCCTTCCTGATATTTGCTCCGGACAACTTCTAATGTTTTTGTGACGCGCTCATCAAAAGGATTAAAAAGCAATTCTGGATAGAGCAAAAGCAAATTATCCCAATCATTGCCAGCTGTTGTGCGCTCCAGCGCCGGAGGGATATATCCCCCTGTGAGAGCTGTCTGACGCTGCAATAGCCGCTCAAAATTAGCTCGGAAACGATCATGTTGGGCTTGAAATTGTGCCTCGTCTGCACTATTGCCTATTGCGTGCGCAAGCTTAATAGCACAGCGCAGGCCTATTAGGCCCCATATACATTGGCCTGTCTGGCGGCAATTTTTCAAAAAAGCGTCGTCCGCAATCGTAGCCGGCGGCCACAGGCCTTCGGGATCCTGAGCTGTAATTTCCGCCTGCCACGCCATCGCGCGCTTTACGACAGGATATATTTGTTGCAAAAATTCCTCATCTTGCGTTAATTCGTAATGCCGCCAAAAGCCCCACAAATTATAGCCGAAAAATTCCCAATAAAGACTTTCTGGAGCAAATTCAAAGCGGAAGCTGCCATCGTGTTTTTGCTGGCGGGCTAAAAATAAAAGGCCCTCCCGGCAAATCTCTGTATGCCCCATGTATTCTAAGGAACGCATTATGTCATTGACATTGCCGCCCCCATAGAAACTGTGATACTGAAATTTGTTCACACTAGGAATCAAATTGTCCCCGATCTTATCAAAGCCCAACAAATTGTTGATTGTATTGGCCAGCAAAAATTCCTGTATTTTCTTTTCTGGAAAATGTAAAGTTGCGCGTCGGACAACAAATTCTCCCCAAAAATCAATCGTGCGTTGGAGCAAAGATTCAAAATTCGCCTGCCGTAAAAGCTGGGCTTCTTCCGATTCCGCTCCCACAGGAAGCAGCGGAAATTTGTATATAAGCGTATGGGATTCGTTTGGAGACAATGACAAAGCGTGCAGGATAACGCCTGCTGGGGCGTCGGGCGAAAGCCGATGCACGGGCTGAGGATCGCCTTCGATCTCGCCTGAAAAATAACGCCGCATGCGTGTGCCATTATCCATTAATGCCACAGATTTGCGATGGGGTGGGGGCTCGGCGGGAAAAACATATACAATTTTGCCATTCCGCAGTACGCAATCCTGTCCAAAAGCATAATGCAGCTCTTGCTCTGGCCCCTCGAACTGGGCTAATAGTTGTTGAGGCAAGCGGTCCCTTCGCTGGCTAAAACGATAATCGCCAGGCCCACCATAAGCAGTCTGGGACGGGGCACGGAAACGACAGGCCGCCCCTACAAAAGCAGTTCGTTGTTCCGTGCATATATTCTGCACTGTTATGCGCGCCAAGCTCACAGGCAAGCCTGTTAATGGCCCGCCCAGATCCGCTGCAAAAAGCAGATAGCTATATCGCACGCCGTGCCGTTCAAAATCGTACTCTATAATGGGCAAATAACCCTGATGAAGAGTTTTAATGCGGCAATATATTGGCTCGGGCGGATTGCCCACCAAAAACATCAGCTCCCCAAAGCCTGTCCATATATAGCCCTCCGGCGTGATTTCTATGCCCACAGGGGCATACATCACGCCAATGAGATCGGTGGGATGGGCATAATACGAAAAAGGCTTGTTATCCGGATCTATTTCTTCCGGACAGTACATCCCATCAGGGATGATCATAGCGTTCCTCCATTTTTATTGAGGGCACACACAAATTCCTCTTCTCAGCTTTTCCATTCCATGTATTTTTGCGCAAGATTTCAATATAAAATTAATTGGGCAGGGGCTTGTAATTAGGGCTGATGTCGTGTTTGACAGGCCAGCTGGCGCGCCAGGGATGTGGATACAAGCCGATTTCTTCCACAGGAATGCGGCGAAACACGCTTTGCGCAAATACAGGCGATGTAGGCTTTAAGCCAAAATTACGCTGCTGGGGCGCGATGAAGCCCGGATCTTCGGCCAAAACGAGATTATCCATCAGCTCCTGAATGCCCCTGTCCCGCGTCAAGAAGCTGCCGCAATTCACAGCCACATTGCGCCACACGCAATTGACATCCGCGTTCTCCCGAATTCGCAACAATTTGGGATAGCGCTCGCTATAGGGCGGCTGCAGGGCATTGACTTCTTCTATTTTTGCCTTGCCCCAGCCATCCAGCGCCTGCTCCCAGCGGGCTTGGCCCCAGCCCGAGAAACTGATTCCGAATTTGCAATCAATAAATAAATTATTGTCCGCGATGTTATCTTTGCCGCCATGAATTTGAATAGCGCCAAAATTGGCTTCTGAACATTTATAGAAAATGTTGCCATACATCAAAACGCCGCTAATCATATCATCCAGCCGAATGCCCCCCTGGCCGCACGCCTGCCCGCTGCCGATATGATGCCAGAAATTGTAGCGAAAGACATTGCCCCAATATGTCGGATTGCCCCAAATATCCAGGCCCGCCTGATCATCTCCCTCATACACAACACTGTGAATTTCATTGAATTCCACGAGATGATCATTGCCTTCAATGCGCATGGCATGATGGGGCGATTCGTGCATCAGATTATGGGCAATACGATTGCCGCAGCCTTCCAGAAGCACGGCGGGCGTGTAAGAACGCTCAATGCGTGAGAAATGATGGATGTGGCAATTTTCCACGAAATGGCGGCCGGGCGTGAGCGTTTTGCGATCGCCGCCGATGACATGCGCGCCGCCCCGGCCCGTCCAGCCAATATCGCAGCCAAACAAGCCGCAATCATGTCCGCCGGAGATAATCACAGCCGTCTGTCCTGGCCGCGTAATCGTGCAGCCCGCCAGCAAAATGTGCGCGCCATTTTTGATTTCAATGGCATTTGTGCGGCAAATATCAAATGTCAGCCCCTGGATAATTGTCCAATCGCAATCTGTCATTGTAATGAAAGGCTTTTCGAGCAAAGAGAATTCCACATCGGCTTGCTGAGGATCCGAAGGCGGATAGACATAAAGAAGGCCCGTTGTGCGATCCAGATACATCTCGCCGGGCAAATCTATTTCTTCCAGCAAATTCAAGACAAAATAGCGCTGGCCGCTGACAATGCCATAGCTGCCAGGCTTATTGATTGTAATTTGCTTATTTTCTACATCAATTTTATCCACGGCCAGACTCGCTTCCGCCCAATCATAGCGCCAATAGCCTTCCGCATAAACATCTGTGGCTTTTGTCCAGCGTGCCGCGCGCTCGTAATCAAAGCCAAATGTTGTGGGCTGGCTTCCCTGGCCGCCAGAGACAATTGGCCCCACGCGCAGCCAGCCTTCATTAGGCCAGCGCGCCAGCCGCAGCGGCTCCCCATTCCAGAAAACTTCTACATAAGGCGCTGTGCCCCGATCCATCCCGCGCGGGCTCATTTTGCCTAAATCGCTGATGCCTTGGCTCCGTAAATCTGCCTGCCAGATATGGCCCCGTGCTTCTTCGGGCAGACGTTCCAGAATGGCCGGATCCGTAACAGGCTGAAAGCCGTGCACAGGCACGCCGCCCGTAAAGCGCACTTTTTCTGCCCGATAATTCCGATACACAATCGGCGCTTCTTCTGTGCCGCTATCTTCCTGTGTAAGCGCCAGAATTGTATCTGAACAACGATATACGCCGCCATGAATGTATACGACAGCGCCGCCGCGGGGCAATTTCCCGCCCGCCTGCTGACGCGCCCGCCGAATAGCAGCCTGGGCCGCTTGTAGCGAGGCAAAAGGCTTTTGCATTGTCCCGGGATTATCATCATTTCCATTAACAGCCACATGAAATTCTAGAGCCGGCTTCGGCAACACAGGCAAAGAAACATGGCGGGCGCGCGGCGGCAGCGGCTTGCCTGTCTTGCGAAAAGGAATTTCAGCCTGTCGCTCCCGGGCTTCTTCACGCAAATGGGCCGGCGCATCTGCCAGAGCGGCAGCCCGGGCATAAGCGGCTGCCGCCAGATCCCATTTCTTTTGGGCGGCGTGCCCTTCAGCGATGCCAAACAGCGCGGCTATTTTGAATTCGGGACATTCTGTAGCCGCCTCAAATACTTGTAAATAATAAGTGCGCGCCGCCTCATAATCGCCTTTGGCACGGCAAGCGTGAGCTAATTGTAATTGAGCATTGAGCTTTTCGCGCATGGGGACCTCCTGGGCAAAAGCTTCTGCAAATTCCGCCTGCGCTTCTGTTTTTTTGCCCTGGCGCTGCAAGAACAGGCCGTATTGCAGCTGGAAACGGAATTTGTCTAACGGGGAGAGCTGTGGCATATTGCGCAACGCTGCCCATATTTCGCCGGGCAATTCTAACGGCGTCCCCGCGCGGCATATCTGCAATAGCGCTGTCATCGCCGCCGATTTGAGAGCTATGGGCGTGTTGGCGTTAGATGTTAAAGCCAGATATTCCCGCGCAGCTCGCGTGATCTGCCGTTGATGTTGATAGAGCCAGCCCAGCCGCAGAGACACAAAATCCCGCCAGGGAGACGCCAGACTTTTATCCCCCGCTAATTGTGTATATTGCTGCAAAGCCTTAGCATAATCAGCCTGAGCAATGGCCTCCTCGGCCTCCTCGATGATTTTTTGTATCGGCCCAGGAGGGGCTTCAGCCAGCATAGCTTCTTGCAAAATCTCTATGGGGCGCAGAGCGCGATTGCGCACAACGGCTTCATCTATTTCCACAAGCGCTGAGCCGACGCCATAATTGGCGTAGCCAATGCGAAAATGTTTGTCTTGCGGCGGCGCTGTATATTCGCCCTCATATGTCCCGCGTGCGATTAAAATCCCGTTAAGATACAGCCGCACTTCTTTGCCGTCCCAGGCAGCGGCGATGTGATTCCAGATTCCATCCAAAAACGGCTCTTGGCTAATGCTATATGCTGAGGAAGGCTTGGGACGGCCAATCTCAAAGCTGATGCGGCGTTGCGGATACCATAAGATTATCCTCCAGCCATCCCAATAGCCGATACCAACGGACAGGATTGTGCCGTTTGTAATGCCGCTATTCCCTCGATGCACGCCCGGCCCCAAGGCTTTGATCCAGCAGCTTGCCGTAAAGGATTTGTTCAGCACAGGAATTTCGGGGCCTTCCAGGCGCCCCATATCCAGCCGCACAGCTTTCTTTTGCGGCCAGCGTCCGGGCGCCATTTCTAGCTTTTGCGGCGGCTGATCTGGGGCTGGCACAAGCACAAAACTGAGCGCGTAATCGGCGCTTCTTTCATTAGCGATTGTTTGTTTCTCGCTGCTGATGCCCTCAAATGTATAATACGCCATTACAGAAGGATCCTGGCGCATTTGTGCACGATGGCGTTGCCAGGCTTCGTAGCTTTGGGCTTGCGCGAAGCCTATTAATCTGCCGCATATAAAAATTGACGCACTGCTCATCAATATGCAAAGCAGATAATAATGCCCCATCTTCATTTTGCTTCCTCCTTATTCCAGGAGCCTCAAAAACCGTAAAACGATGTTACGGCTTTTTTCGTCACATTGGGGCAATTTCCTTTTTAAAAAAGTGAAAAAGAAATCTTGTAAGGCTCGCGACTTTCGGCCTGACAAATTTTTAAGGCTTCAGTTCTTCATGTTCTGTGCTGACAACGCAATTCCGCTCCTCATAAAGATTGAGAAAATAGACAGTTGTGTCTTCAGGCAGGCGTGCTGTAACGCGGCCCGGCGCTAGCTGCGCTGGCGCAGCTTCCCACAGCCGTTCAGGCCATTTTCCTGTATCTTTTGTGTAAAGCAATTCCGCTTTGCGGATAGGCACAGGCGCCTCAAATGTGGCCCACACATGGGAGCCAGTACGGCCCTGGCCTGTGATGCGTGTCAACGGCAAGCCGCCTTTGACGAGGCTATCGGCAAACACGCGTATTTCTTCGGGCCCTTCGCCTGCCGGGCCATGGCCATGGGGCATGCGCAGGCGAATAGACAATGTTCGGGGGCCGGGCGCCAGCCGATAGGATTTCTGCAGAGCATTCAATGTATAGGCAAAATCATTTGTCCCTGTAATCCACAGCATGGGCATACGCGCCTGGGGCAAATAGACGGAGGGATCCCAAAAGCGCATCCAGCGGGCGGCTCTTTCGGGCCCCAGGGCGTGCAGATGGGGCGCAAAGGAATGTTCGTTCGTAAAGCCGCAGCCATATACTGGCACGGCAAATTTGAAACGCGGATCCACGCCAGCAACTATACATGTGAGATAGCCGCCCCAAGAAATGCCTGTGATGCCAATCCGCTCGGGATCCACAGACGGCTGGGCGCGCAACAGTGAATGGGCAAGCAGCACAGCCGCCACGGCATGAAAAGCCCATTGCTCTTCACGGGGCTCATCAATCTGTTCAAAGCCGCCCCAGCCTGCCGGGCCGCCCCATTCATGCCTTTGCCAATTTCCGTAACTGCCGCGCGGCACGCAGCCACATGTATCCATCGCAATAGCCGCATAGCCGCGGGATGTCCAGAGCCGCACCCAATTGGCAAAAGCCGTGCCTCCGCCCCCGTGGACAAGCACGATCCCGGGGACTTTTTCGCCAGCTTGCACATTCTCCGGAAAGCCCAGCCAGGCAAAAATTCGTGTCGGGCGGCCCCTATAGGGCGGCCCCTCATAAAATAACGCCTCCACGCCTGCCTCTGAAAATCCCGGGGCCGGAAAAAGACGCGGCGGCGGGCTAAAACGGGCCAGATCCCACATCGGGCCTTCCGGATCAGCTGGCGGCAAAAGGACACGCTCGGCCATGGCCTGCGCCTCTTTTTGTTCTTCTTCGCTGGCTCTGTCTATCTGCATTGTTATTTTTAGAGTTTGTCCCGGCGCACATTCAAATGTCGCCACTTGATGTTTGCCCTCGCCCCAGGGCCCCCATATCCTGCCCTTGCCCACAAGATGCAATTTTGCACTTTGCAGAAAAAATGTGAAGGCGTCTCCGCTTGCCTGAGCTGGCGCCTTCTGCATTGGGCCCTTTGCCACAGCAACAGCTTGCAGTTTTGGCGAAAACACGAGCACATATGTCAGCACACGGGGCGATAAATTCTCTATTTCCACATCCAGCTTCGTCTCGCTGAAAATATAGCGCCAGCGTCCCCTTTCGCTTTTTGCTTCACAGATGTTTCCGGCGGCGCTTATGGCTTGCGCTTTCTGCAGCCCGTTCTGATACATATAGCCGCCCCGAGGGAATGTCGGCGTGCTGTAAAGGAGCTCAATGCCGGCAAGTTGCAGGCTTGTCAGGCAGCCATCCTGCTCAATCACAGCGCGATAGCCAGCTGCTTGTCCTGCAAAGCTCCCCGGCCCCGCCGAATACAGGACGGCATTGCCTAGTGCGACTCCGCTTACGCCCAGCCCGGCACAAATAAGCCTGATTGCCAATGTCCAGCAAAGGGGGGGAAATAGGCACAGAGAAAATATGGAGGCTATTCGCCTGAAAACTCCAATAACAATATGCCTCATTTTGAGGCCCATTTCACAAAAGGAAAATATATTTTCTCGTAATTATGATTATTGCCCCGTAATTTCTAATCTATTAAATTTCCCAAAACGCCTGCTGTAAATAACACATCTCGAATTTGCGCCCACATATTTGGGGGCCGCAGCTTTTTGGGAGGCAGGAAAATGATATCCCCGGGCTGGATCGGAATGTTTTCCGGAAGCTTGCCCTGGGCGATTTGGGCAGCATTGAAGGGGAATGTCTCGTATGTGCCCTCTGCTCGTGTCCGAATAATCAAGCCCCGATCCAGATAAGCGACATCCGGCGCCGGCAGCCCGCCCCGGGCCAGATATTGCGTTAAATTCAGCTGCGGCTCGTAATCCACGAGGCCCGGGCGAGCAAAGCCGCCCATCAGCGCCACTTTTCCGAGAGGCGGAACATATACGACATCGCCTGGCTGCAGCCGGGGATTTTGCGCCAACAGGCCCTGTTGCAGTATTTGTCGGGCGTTGCAAACGATATGCTCGTTATTTCGATAAATGCTGACGCGTGTCAAATCAGAATCCGATGTTTCGCCGGCCTGCGCCAGCACTTGTAGCAGGGAGGGCGGCTCCTGTCCTGTTATATCCACGACGCCGGGCTTGCTAACAGCGCCTGTGATGAGGATTTCGGCGGACTGCGCGCGAGGGATAATCAGGATATCATCCGCTTGCAACGCCAGATTATCTTTCGTCTCGCCCTGACGCCAGAGGGGCTCCAGATTTAAAGAGATTGATTCCGCGCCGCGTCGCAATTGCGCCCGTCGCAAATCGGCCTGCGCTGTAAAGCCTCCCGCCTGGACGATTGCTTCCAGAATTGTCAGGCTCCCGCTGGCAGGCGACAAAGACATCGGGCGCGCCACTTCTCCCCCTATTGTAATGCGTCCCGCGTGAGGAATGAGAATGAGATCGCCGTTTTGGAGCGAACGATTCAGGCTCGCCTCGCCCTGTTCTAAAAGCCTTTTCAAATCAATTTCTTCGGGCTGCGGAGCGCCGGCGGGGAACAACAGCGCCCGCCGTGCCGCCTGTTCCGTCAGGCCCCCGGCGAATTGGGCCAGCAATTCCACAAGCGTTAAGGCGCGCCCTATCGGCAAAGGATAAATGCCGGGCTTCGCCACCTGTCCCAAAACTGTAACAAAGGCCTCCTGCTTCGGAACATTAATCCGATCGTCCGCATTAAGCAGCGGATTGGCGGCAGGCGCGGCCCAGGATTTCACATCACAAACAATGATTTCGCCGCTGGCGCGTCGCAGCGTAATTTGCGTCAGATCCGCCTCCTCTTTGCAGCCCGCCGCGCTCAGCGCATCCAGTAGGGTCGCTCCCCACGGCAGAAAGTGACTCCCCGGCTTCTCCACGGCTCCTGTCACGAAAACGCGCCGGCGCGAGGCGTTCTCGTCCAGCGCCACCGTAATGTGAGGATAGCGCAGGAATTTTTTATATTGCTGCGTAATCAGCTTTTGGGCTTCGCCCAGAGTCTTGCCCGCCACGGCGACACTGCCAATGCCCGGCAGCGCAATGGAGCCCCCGGGCCCGACTGACATGCTGCCCCCTAATTTCTCCTCCCCTAAGACTTGTACAAGCAAAACATCCCCGGGCTGAATACAATAATTTTCATCTATCGGCCTTTCTTGTTGGGCCCAAATTGGCCCGAATGCGATTCCCCAAATAAGCCCCATGATGGCGAGGAAAAATTTGTGGCCTTTTTGAGAGGACATTTTTAGCCTCTTTCTGAGCGCTTTTTTAGTGGATGAGAAATTGAGCGTGAGCCGCGCAAAAACATTGTAAAAAGCCTGGACTTTTTCTGTCAATGAGGCAAAGCAGCAGGATCATCTCCAGGCGCTGAGATGTTTCCGGGGAGGCAGACGCAAAATTTTCCCTTTAAAGACAGATGGTTTCTTCGCGGCTGGGCCCCACAGAGATAAATTTCAGCGGCACGCCCGCCAATTCGGCCATCCGCTCCACATAGCGCCGCGCATTTTCAGGCAATTCCTGCACAGTGCGGCAATGTTTGATTTCAGTCTGCCATCCCGGCAATTCCTCCCACACGGGCTCAACATTTTGCAGGAGAGCAGTGTTGCCGGGCATAAACTCCATAATTTCATTGCCCAGACGATAGCCTGTGCAGATGGCGATTTTGGCAAACGGATTGAGCACATCCAGCAGCGTGACGGCGAGCCCAGTCGCCCCGTTAATCCTGGCGGCGGTCCGCAAAGCCACGCCATCGAGCCAGCCACAGCGGCGCGGGCGCCCTGTAGTAGTCCCATATTCCCGCCCTCGCTCGCGGATAAGATCCCCGATTTCGTTCTTTTGTTCTGTCGGGAAGGCGCCGGCGCCGACGCGTGTCGTATAAGCCTTGCTGACGAGAATCACTTCATTGATATGTGTGGGCCCCACGCCTGTGCCCAAACACGCGCCGCCCGCCACAGGATGCGAGCTTGTCACATACGGATATGTCCCGTAATCCAGATCCAGAAAAGTCCCTTGCGCCCCCTCAAATACGATATGGGCGTTCTGGGCGAGCTTTTCCCACAGGATAGTGTGCGTGTCGCAGATACAATGCTGGAATACAGGGACATATTGCCAGACTTCCTCCAGCACTTCCTCCACGGTCAGGGGCGCAGCGCCATATAGATGTTGCAGTAGGCAATTTTTTTCGGTCAATTGCCCGGCTATGCGCTCCGCCAGCACCTCTTTATCCAGCACATCCCACATCCGAATGGGCTGAGGCATGCGCGCCGTTTTATCTGTGTAGGCCGGGCCAATGCCGCGCAAAGTAGTGCCAATGACTGATTTGCCCCGCGCTTCCTCCTGCAGCCGATCCAGCAGCAAATGATAGGGCATGATGACATGGGCATTGCCGCTGATGCGCAAGCCCTGACAGGAGACGCCGCGCGCCTGCAGCCCCTGATATTCCTCCGCCAGACAGCGCGGCTCAATGACAGTCCCGTCGGCCATTATGCTCAGCACATTATCATGCAAGATGCCGGAGGGGATAAGATGCAGCTTAAAAGTCTCGCCCCTGACGACAACAGTATGGCCAGCGTTGCTGCCCCCCTGATAGCGTACGACTACATCGGCTTGGGCGGCCAGCAGATCTGTGATTTTCCCTTTGCCTTCATCTCCCCACTGAGCGCCCACAACAACAGTGCAGGGCATGGCGTCGCCTCCTTGGCACGCAAAAAAGGGCTCAAGGGGCAGCCTTGAGCCCTTTTCTTTTCATTTCCGCTTCGGGCTTGACAAGCCCATCACATTCTTATAACACATGGACAACGGAAAGTCAAGCCTCGCCGCTGTTCTCACTTTGCCGGGGCCGGCCTGCCGAAGGCCTGGCGCCAACACAGATTTTCGGCGTGGGCTTTTCATTTTCCCTCTGCAGTGCCCGGCGCGGGCGTTGGGGGCGCAGCGGGGCCGGGCGCGGCGTTGGCAGGAGGAGCTCCCTGCCCCTCCCCAGAAGTTCCCGCGCCGGCCGCCCCTCCCGGCGCCGGCTTGAGCTCCGGGAATAAAGGCTGATTCAGCTTGACGCTATCGCGATAGCGCTTCAAATCCTGCAGCAAACTTTCCAGACGCACAATCAGCCCGTCCAGCGCGTCATCGCCGGCTATAGCTTCATAGCATTCCACTTCCCCTAACTCCACATAGCGATCCGAGCCCCAATTGCTTGTAATCACTAGCCGTAAATAGCGCGCCTCCACGGGCAAAAAATCAAAAGTTTGCTTAATGGGCTTGTTGAGCAACTGGCCGCGCTTCACGAGCGCCCAGGGACCATCCGGCGTCGTCGCCGAGACATACAATTCAAAATCCTTCGCATAACGGCCAATCAGGGGGGAATCGGGCGTTGTCGGATCAATCACAATCCGCCCGATGAGCCGCGTTTGCACGGGATCGCCCGGCAGCGCAAAAATTATCCATTGCGGATTCGTCGGCGAAGGCGGGGCATTGGACGACCAGCCATGTGAATCCGCCGGCCGATAGCTGCCTGTCACATATTTGCCATCAATCAAATTCGCCGCCTGCCATTGCGGCACTGGCTTGCCGTATTCATCCAGAAGCTGGCTGGAGAAAGCCACGATTTTGCCGCCATTGGCCGCCAGAAGCAAATTTGTGCTCCCGGCTGTAAAAGTCACATTGGGCTGGGCAAAAGCTCCTGCGCCCACAAGCCCTAAAATCAATACATATAGCTGCACTCGAGGCATACGCTTCTCTCCTTATTTTATGCCCGCGTATTTGCCGTAACAGGCATCATTTTTGCTCCGTCTGAATTATTCCCCAAGATGTTTCGCGCTTCTAGGGCGCCGCTTCCAATAGATATTGATCCGAAAAGACGACGCGTCCATTTTGATACACTTCAATTGTGGCGTTGCCGACCACAACGACCTCCCATCGACGCGAGGCGCCGGGATCCAGCGTGTCGCTGCCCACTTCCACGGCTCGCCCTTCATCATCCGTTTTGAGGATTTGAATTTTTTGTCCCTGTTGTTTCCCTGTGGCTGTCACTGTGACGATAAATTTCCGCTCGCGTTCGTTCTTCCCCTTGAAGCCTGTATCCCGCACCACTTCCACCACCGGATCTTCCGCCACAGGGTTTGTCTCCTCCGGCGGGCTGACCACCTGAGGCTGTGGCTCTGGGCCCCGGCTCACCGTCACATCCACGGCCGTCCCGGCTTCCACTTTTGTGCCCGGAGAAATGGCTTGTTTGATGATTTGTCCGGCCGGAATTTCACTGTTATAGACTTCTTCAATTGCGCCGAGTTGCAATTGCGCTGCCCGCAAGCGATCTGTGGCTTCCGCAATCGTGCGGCGGCGCACATCGGGCACTGTGGCAAGCTTTTTGCCTTGCGCGATCCACAAATCCACAGACGCGCCCGGCGCCACTGTTTCGCCTGCCTCAGGAATTTGCCGAATAATTGTGCCTTCTTTGTCTGTATCGCTTTCCTCATATGTGACTTTGCCGACTTTTAAGCCATCTGACGACAGGAGCGTCGTGGCTTCCGCTAATGTGAGGCCCTTCACCGAGCGCACTTGTACTTTTTTCGCACTTTCGCCGGGATAGAAAGCGGCCTTAATCAAAAAGAATACGCCCACCAGTCCGAGCAGCGCAATAATCACCGCCACCGCAGCGGCGAAAGCCACATTGCCCGGCGCGGCCGGCGCAGGAGGCTGCGGGCGCGAGGGCTCCACGCCGGCGGGCGGGGGCACATAGGACGGCGCCGTTGGCGTCTGGGCGGGGCTCAGCCGCAAAGTCGCCTCCTCGCTGCCCGCACTCAATACGCCCGTGCGATCCAGCTCCACGCCATCGGCTAATTTTTCTAAATCAATGAGCAGTTCATCTGCCGTGCGATAGCGACGCGTCAATTCTCGCGCCATCGCCTTGTTGACCACATATTCAAACGAAGGCGTCACATTAGGATTGAGCGTGCGCAGGGCTGGGGGACGTTCGCGCACATGTTTGGCGGCGATTTCCGCGGCCGTATTGCCTGTAAACGGCGGCCGCCCTGTAAGACATTCATACATCACGACGCCCAGAGAATAAATATCGGATTGCGCCGTGGCGGGCGCCCCCTGCGCCTGTTCGGGAGAAATATAATAGGCGCTCCCCAGCACCAGCCCCGCTTCTGTGAGGCCCCCTTCCCCGATGGCAGCAGCAATCCCAAAATCCGACAGCTTGGGCCGCCCCTCATCCGTAAACAAAATGTTATGGGGCTTCACATCCCGATGCACTAAACCCTGTTTATGGGCATAGGCTAAGGCGCGGGCACACTGGATGCTGACTTCCAGCACTTTTTTCAGCGGCAGCGGCGCATATTCCCTAATAATACGCTTTAAATCTGGCTCGGGCAGATATTCCATTACAATAAAGTATTTGTCGCCATCCACGCCCGTGTCATAGATCTGCACAATATTCGGATGATTCAGCTTGGCTGCGGCATGCGCTTCCCGCCGAAAGCGGCTCACTACTTCCGGATTTTCCGCCATCTCGGGCCGCAAAATTTTAACCGCCACATCCCGATCCAGCACTGTGTCCCGCGCTTTATAGACTACGGCTACGCCTCCTTCGCCTATTACGCTATCCAGACGATAGCGCCCGGCGATGAGCGAACCGATCATTTCCCCGTCACTCCTTTACTCAAACTTCTGTGTCTTATCCTCCCCCCGTTTCCGTCCTGCTCGGCTAGCGGCCTTCTGCTCAGCGCGTTTCACGCAACAGCAGCTCTAACATTTGCCGGGCGATCGGCGCCGCCACGCTCCC